>JAWLDF010000002.1:64919-162721 GCA_041686735.1 Bacilli bacterium | reverse complement strand
ACAAAAAAATAAACAGGTTCAAAAAGTCACTCAACTTCGATGACTTCATTTGCTAGCCGGGGGATTCATTTTACACATAATTTTGGACTTGATCTTATCATCAACAAATTCAAATAGACAAATAGGAATAAAAGATAAATCAATCATGAAAAATATTACTTTTTTATTTGAAGAATATGATTATAAATATATTTATGAAGATGGAGGTAACGGCATCTACTTTACACTAAATGACACAAATATTGGCTTTGGTCATGGAGTTGCATTTACTAAAGATAATCAAGAACCTGATGGTTGGGGGATTCGATTAACCAAAATAGAAAAGATAAGTGATAATTGGTATTATTTCGAAGCTAAATAGATATCTGAATCCGTGTAGGCGTATGTTGTAGAATTATCATTAATAAAAAAATTCAAACCGGCGGCATCCATTGGATGACCGCCGGTCTTTTTCCTTCCTTCCGGATTACTTTCCTGTCTGCAACTTGCGTTCCATTTGAATCTGTTCGTTCATCTTTCTTGATTCGGCCACAACGACTCCGGAGAGACCGAGCAGACCAATCAAGTTGGGAACGGCCATCAGACCGTTGAATACGTCGGCAAACAGCCAGACGAGATCAAGTTGAACAACGGCACCGATCAGAACAAAAATCGTGAACACAATCCGGTAACCGAACACGGAATTGGCTCCGAAAAGGTACTCGAAACATTTTTCTCCGTAATAGGACCATCCGAGAATCGTAGAATAAGCGAAGAACAGCAGCCCGATGGTAACGATGAATCCGCCCACTCCCGGCAACATCATGTCGAATGCATTGGATGTAAGGGCTGCACCGGTAACATCTCCTGTATAGAGACCGCTCATGACCAGAACCAGACCCGTGATGGTACATACAACAATGGTATCGAGGAAGGTTCCTGTCATAGAAACAAGAGCCTGGCGACCGGGTAAATCCGTTTTTGCGGCAGCGGCTGCGATCGGAGCAGAACCGAGACCTGCTTCATTGGAGAATACTCCGCGGGCAACCCCGTAACGGATCACCTGTCCGATGACCGCACCACCCACTGCCTGACCGGTAAATGCTTCCGTAAAGATAAGGCCGAAAGCGGCAGGTACGTCAACGATGTTCATCAGAATAATGATGAGTCCGCCGACAACGTAAAAGATGGCCATAAACGGAACCAAAAATGAGGTGACTCGTCCGATGCTTTTAATTCCCCCGAGAATAACCAGTGCGGTTAATACCGTAAGCACCACTCCTGTAACCCATACGGGGACACTGAAACTGTCGTTGATTGCTTGAGCAACCGAGTTGGATTGCACCATGTTTCCGATTCCAAAAGCAGCAACGGAACCAAAAATGGCAAACAGCACACCGAGCCATTTCCATCCCAGTCCTCTTTCAAGGTAATACATGGGACCACCGGCCATTTCGCCGCGTTCATCCTTGATCCGGTATTTAACGGCAAGGATCGCTTCCGCATACTTGGTGGCCATCCCGAAAATGGCGGTAATCCACATCCAGAATACGGCTCCGGGACCACCGAGCACCACCGCTGTTGCAACCCCGGCGATATTACCGGTTCCGATTGTGGCAGCAAGCGCTGTCATCAAAGATTGAAAGTGAGAAATGTCCCCTTCCGATTTTTGATCCTGATTGCGGGAAAATGCCAGCTTCAGTGCGTACGGTAATTGGGAAAATTGCATAAATTTCAGACGGAATGATAGATAAATTCCCGTACCGACGAGGAAGATCAGCATGTATGGTCCCCATACAATCCCGCTCAACTCGTTAAGAAAACCTTCGAGCCATTCTAGAAAACTCTGCAACTCCATCACCCTTTCGATAAATTAATATAATGACTTAAATATGCATGAAAATGCACAAAATATTTATTCGTTATCCCATGAGAAAAGTCCTTCTACTTTTTTTTATTTAAGTAATGAAAAAACATGCCATGAATATAGATGTTGTGAAT
Organism: Bacilli bacterium; assembly: GCA_041686735.1. GTDB lineage: Bacteria > Bacillota > Bacilli > JACDOE01 > JACDOE01 > JAWLDF01. Next base: position 160,741 of record JAWLDF010000002.1, on the reverse strand, counting down.
GGATTTCCGGATGAAAGGAGATTTTACCGTGAATACGGGTATGTTCAGAATCACGCTGTGTTTTATCACCGGATTATTACTGGTTTTTTATGCAGTTCCCCGCCTTCCGATAGAGCATTTGTCCACCCTGGCCACCGGTTTCAGTATCATCTGGCTCTCATTTGCGTTAGTGGTGATCGGTGCCAATTTGCATGCCCTTCTTCTTTTTGCGGAAAAAAGAAGAGGGTTGAATCAGCATGCATATCGCATTTATGAGCAACAACTGAAACACGTTCATCCTGCTGTGATGCCGTTAAGAAAATATACGCGCCGACAGCTTGCCCGTCACTATAACAGATTATTGTGAAGCAATAGTATAAAAAAGGTGTTGTATTCGCTCTCCCCCAAAGGCCTGACGGTGATCAGGTTTATTTGCATTGATTCCCTGTGTAACAGAAGGTTATAATAGAAAAGTACAGTAGGAACTCCCTCATTTTGAAAACGCATTCAATGGAAAAGTAAGAAGGGGGAAGGCGGGTGAGTTCGTTGACAAAACATGAACAAATTTTAAAATACATTGAGGGTCTGGAAATCGGAAACAAAATCTCTGTCCGTCAGATCGCAAAGGACCTCGATGTCAGTGAAGGAACAGCTTATCGGGCAATTAAAGATGCGGAAATTCAGGGTCTGGTCAGTACCATCGAACGTGTGGGGACCGTCCGCATTGAAAAAAAGGTGAAGGAAAACATCGAAAAACTCACCTTTGCCGAAGTGGTCAATATTGTCGATGGACATGTCCTCGGAGGACGGAAGGGTCTGCATAAGACGCTGAACAAATTTGTGATCGGGGCCATGAAACTGGAAGCGATGATGCGCTATGTGGATGCCGGCAGTCTGCTTATTGTCGGGAACCGTGACAGGGCTCATAAATTATCGTTGCAGCATGGTGCAGCAGTATTGATTACCGGTGGTTTTGACACCAGTGATGATGTAAAACAACTGGCTGACGAACTGGAACTTCCCATCATTTCCAGCAGTTATGATACCTTTACTGTCGCTTCTTTAATTAATCGTGCCATCTATGACCGTCTGATCAAAAAAGAGATCACGATGGTGGATGATATTTTGATCAGTGTGGATCAAACTTATTATCTTCACCCGATGGACCGGATGAAAGACTGGCATTATTTACACGATCAATCGGGACACAGCCGATTCCCGGTTGTGGACGAAAATATGCGTGTGGTCGGAATTATTACAAGTAAAGACATCATCGGACAACCCCCCGATATGCCGGTTGAAAAGCGGATGACAAAAAATCCGATTACCACCACACCCAGGGTTTCCGTGGCTTCGGCCGCCCATTTGATGGTGTGGGAAGGCATCGAATTGTTGCCGGTGGTGGATCAACACCGCAAATTGCTGGGGATCATCAGCCGTCAGGATGTGTTGAAAGCACTGCAATTTATTCAAAAACAGCCTCAGATCGGGGAAACGTTCAGTAACCTGATCATGAATCATTTTCACGAGGAAAAAGGGGAAAACGGCATTTTTTATCGCGGAGAGGTCACGCCGCAGATGACCAATCAAATCGGGACAGTTTCCAGCGGAGTATTATCAACGCTGATCAGTGAATCGGGTTGTCGCGCCCTTCGACAGTATAAGAAAGGAGACATGGTTCCAGAGAACATAACCGTCTATTTCTTAAGACCTGTTCAAATCGACAGCGTCATTGAAATCCGTCCGAAAGTCATAGAAGTCAGCCGCAAGTTCGGAAAAGCGGAAATCGAAATTTATAATGGCGGGATGCTTGTAAGTAAAGCCATGATGACGGCTCAGATCTTTGAGCGGTAAATTGGTCGCATCCGGGACAATTGTCCCGGTTTTTTTATGTCGAAAATTCAAAGACAAAAAAATATAAAAAACCTGAAAAAATGCGTCACGTGCCCTATTTTCACGCCTATTGTCGTCTGATAGAATTTGAACTGAACAAAAGAGAATACTTCTGGAAAATGGCAAACCTGGTGCAAGCCAGGGGCGCAAAGCTAAAGGGGTGTATACAGCGGACAGGATCTTCTGTAGACACCAGCCGGTTGCCGAAAGAATCTTATTTATACATGCCATCTTTCTTTCGGTAGGGAAGGTGGATTTTTAAACCCAATTGAAGCAAAAAATTTGAAATCAAGGAAGTATTTCTCTAATGGAAGTGGAGGTGGTAAGATCTTGAAGGTGATCAATCTGACATCAGGAGAAGAAGTTGCCTCATCAGTCAAAATGGCAACGACTTTCCTAAAGAGGCTGGCGGGTTGGATTCCGCTCGACAACATTGAGGCAGGTCAGGGTTTGTTATTAAAGCCCTGTACATCCATTCACACCTTCATGATGAAAAGCTCAATTGACGTTCTCTATCTTAATGAAGATGGGTATGTGGTCGGGATGGAAACAGAACTTCCCCCCAACAAACTGGGCAAACGCTTTCGGGATACCGCCCAGGTACTGGAGCTTGCTCCGGGTACGTTGATTCGGTGTAAGGTGAATCTGAATGATCGACTAGTCATTACTTCAAATGAGGATTAAAAAATCGAAAGGATGATGAGAAATGTTGAACAAATTAAAAGCGCTGGTAAAAGAGGAAAAAGGTCAGGGAATGACTGAATACGGTCTGGTACTTGGTATTATCGCCATTGCAGTTGTTACGGTACTCGGGCTGTTAAGAACTGAAATCATTGCCATGTTTAATGAGGTCCTTGATACCGTTCAGGGAAGACAGTCCGGAGACAGTACTGCTACTACTACTCCGTAAATCATCAACTGATAAGTTTTTAAATGTAAAAGGAGCCCTACTTGACAGCAGTGAAGTAGGGCTCTGTTTACAAGACTGAAAAGCGCATGTTAAAGGTTTATGGAACAAGAGGTGAAGCCGGTGAACATCCTGGACATCGTGTTGGTTGTTGTTCTTCTTATCAGTCTCGTGACTGATATAAAAGAACGGAAAATCTTAAATATTGTTCTTTTTCCCGCGATGTTAATCGCCTTTGTCTACTGGTTTTTTACACAGGGATTCAACGGGCTCTGGTCTTCACTTGCAGGATTCGGACTGGGACTTGTGTTACTTTTGATCCCTTATCTCATGGGAGGCATGGGAGCCGGAGACGTGAAACTGATGGCAACCGTCGGCGCAATCAAGGGGAGTACGTTTGTATTCTATGCCTTTTTATACACCGCGATTGTGGGAGGAATCATTGCGCTGATAATTTTAATCTGGCAACAGAAATGGCATCGCAGAGTGAAAGATGTCATCCTCTGGCTGTGGCTGAAACGAAAAGGAATTGATTATCCGATGATCTGGCCGAAAAAAGAAGGGGCGATTCTGTATCCGTATGGTGTGGCAATCGTACTCGGATCTTTTATTACAGTAGGGTTACGGGGGTGGTGACATGAGGCGTAGTCTGATTCGCAGTGAAAAAGGACAATCTTTTCTTGAGTTTGCAATCATTACACCACTCCTTCTACTTCTGTTGCTGGGCATATTTGACATGGGACGCATGTTCTTTACGTACCTTCATCTGAATCAGATCAGTCAGGAAGCTGCCAGGATCGGTAGTCTGGGTGCATCCGATGATGAGATTCTGCAACTCATTGATCAACAAAATCACCTAGATGATCCGACGGCATTACAAATCATCATAGATCCTCTGGAAAACAGTCGTAACAGCGGGGGATACATGCGTGTCGAGCTAACCTATCCGATTAAATTTTTTACACCGGGACTATCGCAACTCGTGTCCTATGAAGTGAGTGGAGAAACGATGATTCGCATTGAATAATGCAGGTGATGTCTAATGAAAAACGCAGGGTACAATTGGAAAGAAGAAAGAGGATCAGCAACCGTGATCATGGCGCTGGCGCTTCTTTTATTGCTGGCTGTGATGAGTCTTGTTGTTGATATGGGCAAGGTATATTTTACAAAGAGTCATCTTCAGAAGGCGGCAAATGCGGCGGCACTTTCCGGTGCTCAATCCTTACCTCTTGATCTGGCGGAAGCAGAAGAGGTTGCCGAAAAAGTAATGAACGACAACCGCGAAGGTGACAGTCAATATCTTGTGGAAGTGCAATCGAACGAGGTTTATATTAAAGCAGCCCGCAGAGTTCCTTTCAGTCTGGCCGGTGTGCTGGGAATGGATGATGCACTGGTGGAAGTGGAAGCAAAAGCAATAATTCAACCGATGACTCGTGCAGAAGGGGTAGCTCCGGTCGGTGTCAATGAGGAATGGTTTGCAACACTGGAAAAAAATCAAATCTACAGCCTGAAGATCGACCACCCCGATATTGGGAATACAGGCATTCTGGGGCTGGGAGGCAGCGGAAAATCAGTTTACTATAAAAATCTGCTTTACGGATATGATGATTTCATCGAAGTCAATCAGGTTGTTCCCACGGAAACGGGAACGGTAACAGGGAAGACACGGGATGCGATTACACAAAGGATGAATGAGTGTCCTTCACCGCCCAACACATACCGGAGTTATGACCGGGACTGTTCACGGATCCTGCTGGTTCCGACTTACCGGCCGATTTACGAGCATGGTTCTGTAAAAGAAGTGAAGATTACCGGTTTCAGTTACTTCTTTGTCGAAGAACTGGAAACGGGCGGAAAAGCAATCAACGGTCGTTTTATCCGGTATGCCGGAACGGGATTCGGATCCAATCAACAGACCGATTACGGCGCATTTGCCATCAGGTTGGTTCGTCCTTAAGACCGGACAAACATGACAAACTTCGATCAAAGGGTTGAAACGGAGGTACTATGAGAACAAAAACACTGTTGATACTGGCGTTTATTATGGCTTTGATCACCACCGGGTTATTTTATGTGTACATGAACAACATGTCGGTGGACACGACTGAACAACAAATGATTACGGTCGTTCGAGCAACTCAACCGGTAGATGCTTATTCAAAAATTTCCGCTGAAATGGTGGAGACAATTGAGATTCCATACTCTGAAAGTTACAGCCATGCTTACAAAAAAATTGAGGATGTTGCCGGCAAGATTTCTGCTTCGAAGATCGCAGAAGGGGAAATCTTGTTTGCCCATCGTCTTCTTGAGAACGAACAACAAATCGATTATCTGGCCTATGTGATTCCTGCGGGATCACGTGCCGTATCGGTAGCAGCAAATTATGTTCAATCGGTTTCCAATTTAATTGAACCGGGTGATCGGGTCAATGTATTCGTTACATATCCTCCCAAGAAACCGGAAGAGGATTACGAAACAAAAATGATTCTGGAGAACATCCATGTTTTATCGGTCGGTCAACGTATGTTGCCTAAAAATCCGGAGTCGGAAGAGGACAAAAAAGAATATCATGCCGTGACTCTGGAAGTAAATGATCAACAGGCCCAGTTGTTAATCTATGCTTCGGAGAAAGGATCGATTCATTTATCGCTTCGCTCCGGTAAAAAGGAAGAGTAAATTGAATCAGATCCGGACGAATTTTGATTTTTGCAAGTTGGAAAGGGTGAATGGAAATGAGCAATCAATCGGAGGGTAAGGCAAAGGTCATTGTTGTGTGCAGTCCCAAAGGCGGAACAGGCCGAAGTGTTGTTGCTGTGAATCTGGGGATTGCACTGGTGAAAGCCAATTTTCGTGTTTGTTTTATCGACGGGGATTTTCAATTCGGGGATTCCACCCTGTTACTGGACATGAATCCCAATTATACAGTGGTAGATTACATTGAATCTCGTTCCGGAGGTCAGGAAACGGATATCAGAGATTATGTTTTGCAACATTCCAGCGGATTAAATGTACTGGCTCCGCCGCAAAGGCCGGAGTATGCCGAAATGATTCAGGCGGATGATTTAGGATTTTTTATTGAAAGCCTGGCAGGGTCTTATGATTTTATCGTGGTGGATACGTCCGTCGGTTTTCAAAGCCATACCATTACGGCCATCGACCGGGCCGATGACATATTGCTTGTCAGTACGATGGAGTTATCCAGTTTACAAGCCTCACGTCTTTATCTGGATACGCTTGCCTCCCTGGGCCTGAAAGATAAAGTCAGGTTAATCATGAATCGTATTGTAAGCAAAAGTGAAATTCAGTTGCAGGATATTGAACGTATTTTTCCTGAGATGGAACCGGTGATGATCCCCGACCAACCGAAATTGGTTACCACATCAGTCAACCGGGGCATCCCGCTGGTCGCCACGAGAAACCCTTCCGATGTCGCTCGTGCCATTATTCAATTGGCTTACAATTTGCATAATCAGATGGAGAGTCGCTATAAAGAACAACCCTCCGGTGGAAAAGCGCTTTTTAAAAAACTGTTAAAGTTTTCCGGCAGGCAAAAGGAGGATCTAGACCATGAGCCTTCTCCAACGACTTAAAGAATCACAGCATGAAGCTCAGGGGAATATTCATCCCAACCAGACGTCATCGCAGTTCATCGATCATATTCGCAGGGAAAAAGAGAATGATCAGGCTGTTGTAAATTCAGGCGGGTCGAAGACACCAGTTCCTGTTGTAAAAAAGCCTTCACCGCATGAAATCAAGTATCAGGAAGTCAAGGTGCGCGTACAAAATCACCTTTTGCGGGAGATAAAAGACGCCGAGCCTGCGGAAATGGAACAGAAAATCAAAGAAATTGCAGGCGAACTATTAAGTGGAGAACATGAAATCAAACCGGCCGACCGGCAAAAAATGATTCAGGAACTGATTGATGAAGTGACCGGTTTCGGGCCGATTAACAGTCTGTTAAATGATGAAACGGTAACAGAAGTGATGGTAAACGGTCCTCATCAAATCTATGTGGAACGAAACGGGAAAGTAGAATTGACCAGTTTGCAATTCCGTGATTCACAACATGTGATGAATATTATCGATAAAATTGTATCTCCCATCGGTCGCCGCATCGATGAAAGTATGCCGATGGTGGATGCGCGACTTCCGGACGGATCCCGTGTAAATGCCATCATCCCGCCGCTGGCACTGAATGGTCCCACCATCACCATTCGTAAATTTTCCAAAGATCCGTTTACGATTGATGATCTGATCCGTTTCGGAACCGTCTCCAGTGAAATGGCAACATTTTTAGAAGCCTGTGTAAAAGCAAAATTAAATCTGTTTGTCAGCGGGGGTACGGGGTCGGGGAAGACGACCACATTGAATGTACTTTCTTCTTTTATTCCCGATGACGAACGGATCATTACCATCGAGGATGCTGCCGAATTGAAATTGACGCAAGAGCATGTCGTTTCGCTGGAGACCAGACCGCCAAATATGGAAGGAAAAGGGGAAATCACGATTCGTGATCTGGTGCGAAACGCGCTTCGCATGAGGCCGGAACGAATCGTCATCGGTGAGGTGCGCGGAGCGGAAGCACTGGATATGTTGCAGGCGATGAATACGGGGCACGACGGTTCGCTGGCTACGGGACATGCCAACAGTCCCCGCGATATGCTGTCCCGTCTGGAAACGATGGTGCTTATGGCTGGGATGGAATTGCCCGTCAAAGCGATCCGGGAACAAATCGCCGGGGCCCTGGATGTGATCGTCCATCAATCCCGTTTGAAAGACGGAAGCCGCAGAATTACCAGTATCTCGGAAGTACAGGGGCTGGAAGGCGACGTTATTGTACTGCAGGAAGTTTTCCGCTTTGAACAAACGGGCGTTGACGGCGAAGGCAGGGTAATTGGTGAAATCGTGCCTACCGGGATCAAACCTAAATTTTATGAGCGTCTTGAAACATCCGGTATCCAAATTCCGTCATCGGTTTTTGTTCCGAAGGGGGAATGGTAATCGATGGAACTTTTACTATTGTTATCAATCGCTCTGTTTGCCTATTTTTTATTTCTGAGCATCTTTTACACTTTATTTCATACGGAAAAGCAAGTGAAGCGCCGTATACGGCGGCTGATCGATGATATGGACAGCGAAACCAGTCCGAAGAAGAAAGAAAAAAAGCGAAAAAAAATCTTGCAGTTAACTCGGACGGCTCGAAAAATGGGCGCGGTTTTTTCGCGGACCAACCGGTTGAATGAGTGCCAGCAGCGTCTGACAGCTGCGGGATTGCCGCTCAATGCCGAAGAATATGTAGTCATTCGTTTTATGATCATGTTTATCGGCGGGATGCTGTTCTATATTATTACCGGATCGATCATAGCTGTAATACCGGGGCTTGCAATCAGCTGGTATGGACCCCTGTGGTGGATCAATCGCAAAAAAGAACGGCGCATTCGCATGTTTAATAAGCAGTTACCCGATACGTTAAATACAATCACCAATTCTCTGCGTGCCGGATTTAGTTTTCCGCAGGCAATAAAAACGGCGTCAGAGGAATCGGATGCACCCATGAGTGAGGAATTGGCCCAGGTGTTGCGCGATATACAATGGGGCAGTTCCATGGAAGAAGCCCTTGATCAATTGAAAAAAAGAGTTCCCAGCGATGACCTGGAATTGATGATCGAGGCGGTCATTATTCAGAGACAGGTGGGAGGGAACCTGGCCACAATCCTGTCTACCATTGTAGACACTATCCGGGAAAGAAACCGCATTTACAGGCAGATTAAAACGCTGACCGCCCAGGGACGTCTGTCGGGAATTGTGATCGGGTTGCTACCCTTAGTGCTGGGTGTTCTCCTGTTTCTGATCGATCAGGTTTACATTTACACCCTGTTTTCACACCCGCTGGGGATCGGGCTGATGATTGCCGGTATCATTTCAAGTATCATCGGGTTCTTGATGATCAGAAAAATAACAACCATTGAGGTTTAGAGAGGGATATGCCATGATCTGGTTGCTCATGTCCGTATTTTTTACGATCTTTTTGATGATCTATGCGCTATTGCCGCTGTTTAACTTAAGACGGCACAAGATATCGAAGCGCATTGAGTCGGTAGAACAGAAAATTCCGGAACAGCAACGCAACCTTCCTCAGGAGCAGTACACCAATTGGATGGAGCGCGCGGTTCTGCCGATGACAAACCGGTTACGCAAGCGCTTGAAAGAACAAATATCAAGCGGAAAAGAAAGTGAGATTGAAATGAAACTTTTGCAGGCGGGACAGCCTTTCGATTTGACTCCCGTCGACTTTCGCATGATTCAAGTAATGTTTTTTCTGCTTGTGCCGCTGTTTGCATTCGGGTTTTCTTTTGCAGTCTCTTTTACGTTTGGACAACAGCTCGTCCTGTTGCTATTGGCGATGGTCTTTGCTGTGTGGTATCCCAATTTTTATCTCTCCAGAAAAGCAAAGTCCCGTCGCTGGCAGGCGTTGAAGGAATTACCCGATTTTTTGGATTTGCTTACGGTCAGTATGGAAGCCGGGCTTGGATTCGATGCCGCCATCAGTAAGGTGGTAGATAAACAGGATGGTGTGCTTGCAGAAGAATTTCGGCGCGCTCTCGATGAAATCCGGCTGGGTCGCACGCGGGTGGAAGCTTTACTGGGAGTAAGGGATCGTCTTGATCTCGATGAATTGTCCCAGGTCATCAGTGCCGTTATACAGGCGGATCGTCTCGGTGTAGGGATGGTGAATGTCCTTCGTGTACAGTCGCAGGAGATGAGAACTCAGAGAAAGCAGCGCGCAGAAGAAGAGGCGATGAAAGCACCGATAAAGATGCTGTTTCCATTAGTCCTGTTCGTGTTTCCAAGCCTGTTTATTGTATTGCTGGGACCGGCGCTGATTCAATTTATAACCAGCTTTAAATAATAGAGTACATTGCAAATGGAGAATTGATACCCCCGGCTCGGGGGTATTTTTAATTGTACTGAACATATGATTGATTAAGAGCCACCGGGAGGAATTGAAAGGAAGCAGACTCGTATGAATGGATTCAACTGGCGTTTTTGCCGGGTTATTTTAAAAAAAGAACTGATGGAAATCTTCAGGGACCGTCGTGCATGGATGGCTTCTGTGATCATTCCGCTGCTGGTCATACCCGTGATGCTTTATTTTGCCTACGGTTCAGTCAGTCAGGTCGGAATGGAATCGCGCAGACAGATTCCCGTTTATATCGACGGGTTGCCTGCGAACCAGCAAAAATGGTTTGTGCGCGATCCGGCCTATATTTTCGAATTTCCTGAAAATCCGGTTGAATCGTTGAAAAAAGGAGAGATTCGTGCGATCATCATTTTTCCGTCGAAGATGGAAGAAAGGTTGCAAATATACAGGCAGCAACAAATACGGGTCATTTATGACGGGGCAAACCCCAAATCGGCTGCGGCAAAGGACCGGGTAGAACAAACCCTTAAAGAATGGGAGAAACAGATTATAGAAAGACGGGTGGAACAAAATCATTTACCCGTGCATTTTCATCAACCTTTCAATCTCCAGTATGAGAACGTAAGTAATCCTGAGGAAGAGACGGGAATCTATCTCGGATTTCTTATCCCCATTGTCATGATTACCGCGATGTTGACCGGGGCCATTCCCGTTGCCACGGATGCCGTTGCAGGAGAAAAAGAAAGGGGTAATCTGCCGGTGTTGCGTTCTACACCCGTTGCCGCGGTTAATCTGATTTTCGGCAAGTTGCTCGCTGTTGCGGCTATGGGAAGTTTGAGCGGGATTGCAGCTGTGGTCAGTGTTTTGTGGGTGTTGAGCCGAATTAAGGATGCAGCTATGGATACCGATATGGAGGCGGGTATTTTGTTTTATAATGATCTGCATTTTATCATTTTGTTTTTGTTGCTGTTAATACTCTCGTCTTTATGGTTCGCCGCCCTGCAATTGTTGGTCAGTACCATTGCCAAAACCCTTAAAGAAGCTCAGACATATATGACCCCGCTGGTTATTTTAATTGTGATCCCGCTGTATTTAACCTTGCCCCGTGTGGCCGGGGAGATTCCGGATTATTTTTTTATACTTCCGGTTGTAAATATTACTTCTCAATATAAGGAATGGTTTGTGGGAATCTTAAACTGGCAACATATGATGATGACGACAGGATCACTGGTTCTGTACGGAATCATGACGATGTGGTGCACGGTCCGCATTTTTATAAAACAAAACAAATAACCTCTGCCCGGTTGTTTAAAAACAGGACAGAGGTTTAATGGAGTATCCCGGTTGATTCGTAATAGTAATTAGACAATGTTCTTTTCTTCCTCCACGGGGATGAACCAGGTACCCAGAGAAGTTCGGTCAATATGAACTTTCAGGTTTTGCTCTTTGATGTACTTTTCAACCAGCTGGGCCACTTCTTCCGTCTCAGCATAAGCAGACAACCCTTTTTTAAGTTTCTCTACTTTTGCACGGGCCATTGCTCTGCGATTGATGATCATGACGCATCCCTCCTATGTTTATGTGTATGTTTAGTTTATGATCGTTCACTTTCATGTATTATTATACATCAAGATAAAGGGGAATAGAGGAAATATAAATAATTGTCATACATTTTTCACGGTTTGTATGGATAAAATCCGTTAAATTTTCATTATAAAGCAAACATCAGCTATTTTCAATGTCCAGTTCAAGGTAAAGGTACATTTTTTCGCTGATAATCAGTGTTTTTAATTGAACGATCACTTTTTTGTCATTGATTTCATAGGAGCGGTTTTTAAAAACCGTGTGGATGCCTTCGTGCAATTCCACCACGCTGCTGACGGGCTGTCCGATCAACCATTCCACATCTTTTCTTGCTTTCTTTTGAACTTCCAATTCCAGCGGATTGGGATCTTTTTCTTTTCCCGCGATCAAAATGATGACGTCCTCTACCACGTCCTTTTTTTGTTGTCTCTTTTTGTTTTGTTCCCTTAACTCACTTAACTCCCGATTTAATTCTTCGTTGCTATTTTGCAAGCGGCTGTTTTCACTGATGATTTTTTCAAAATCAGGACCAATGCGAAACAACATGATGCTTGCCCCCACGAGCATGCCGAACAGGAAGGCGGTCAGGATGCGAAGCCATATATTCATTGTTCTCCCTGAACGAACCATTGAATTAACAGGGTTCCCACATGGGCGCCGGCAAAAGCACACAGGATGTAAATGATCTGTTTGGCAATGGGGGTGAAGGCACCCTGCAAAACCCGTTCGATCTGCATGAACGAATCAAAGGTGCCTCCGAGAGCTCCGACCAGTCCCCAAATTTTTAATTGTTTAGCCAGAAGCTCCATTTCATACATCGGAGCCTGTTTGGTTATCAGATAACCGACCCCGCCCAGAATCGTCCCTCCGATTACAATTCCCTGAGCGACAAAAAAGTAGACGATCATTCGTTCCAGCATGATTATCATCCCCCGTTTGCAGACAACCTTGATCAATAAATTGTATGGTTGTCTGCCGCTTTTTATGATTGGGGGACAGGGAAGGGGTAAAGAAGGGGTAAATCGACTCTTCGCCACGGAGATCCTTACATGGGTTTTAAAAACATGCAGGCGAAAATGAACATCGTCAAAACATTGGTAAACAGAATCAACCCTCTCGCCCTGGCAAGCTGACCACTTTGTTCATCAGGCAGAGTGTCAGCATCATCTAAGTCCCTGTCGTTGTTTGTCCATTGTTTTAATTTTCTTGTTAACGGGGCAATGAAACCAATCACAATGATTTGGTTTATGATGTAGAGGCTGAGGGAGAGGGTGATCCAGAGATGGGAGAAGTTCCATTCCGTCATAACAACAAGCAAAATCCCGGTTAAAACGGCAAGGGTGCCCAGAATAAGCGGAAACTTAATCAGGGTATCTCCTGTTTTCAGATTGTGTTTTAATTCTCCTTTTGTTCCCCTTTTTTTTAATAGGGCATAACTAAAAAAACTGGGACCGAATCCGATAATGGCGGAAAAAACGTGTAAGGCGAGTATTCCTTTGATCATAGTAAATTCCTCCTTTGTTTTTCTCAGAACAAAGATAACTTAATCATCGCAAAGGAGGAATTATACCATCGTATATTTTTCATCATTAAAGCAAGTTGCTTTCGTCCATCATTTTTTTAACGAGCTGGGCTCTGTTCTTCACCCCGGCTTTTTTTAACATGCTGGAGATGTGTTTTTTCACTGTAATTTCACTGACAAAAAGGGTTGCGGCAATTTCCGGATTGGTCTTTCCATCCATAATTAATTTGCTGATTTCTTTTTCTCTGTCACTGAATCCAAATATATTGTCCTCTGTTTGAAGACCAAGCTTCTCAATAAAATGGTGAATATATTCTTTTTGCCGGTCGCCTCTTAAATCGAGCATGTATGTGTAGGAAGGGACTCCCTCGCCATATTCAAAATGGGTTGCATCGGGTATTACGGAAAAACCGAACCACTCCAACAAGTTCTGGTAAAAAGTGACCGGTGTGGTCACAAGCACAATTCCTTTTGTAAGGAAAAAGGAGATGATGTAAGTCATAAGTTCCGATCTGACTTCACTATCATCCGGTTTCACCACATCGACGACTCGGATAAACCAGCCGGACTGTGTCGATGCCGGGACGGAAAGTTCTTTTTTCTGTTGTTCAGATAAAATTTTGAAATAGGGAGCGGATACGGGATCTTCCGACAGGTATGCCATCGTTTGTTTGTTGATGGGAATGATGACAACGATCCCGAGCAATTCACCCGCTTCATTTTTCAACATGCGAACCGCATCCATCCCCAGTTCCAATATTTTTTCAGGTTGAAATAATTCTGACCGCTTTTTATCCTGTTCGGAGGATAATTGAAACTGATACATTCTGTTTGTACTCGCATCGTAATAACTTGCCTTTTTATCGGCGGGATTCATCTTTCTGTGTTCATAATATTGCAGGATTTCGTGATAATTGTCGTGATCCATTGTTTCATAGTGATAACTGCGGGTACCTCCGGCGAACAAGACCGACCTGACCATTGAGTCGCCTACGTGATAAAAAAATTCTCTGGCTTCCTGAATAGTGCCGAGTTGTGAGGAGGATTTGACTTTGTTCAGGTAATACGTAATGCAATTTTTGGTCATCTTCTTATGTTGGGTCGGGTTTCGTTTCAGCAAATCGAGATAGACGGCTTCCCGTACCTGTTTATGAACTTTCCACCCGCCTCCCGAGTATTGAATGAAGGAGAGGTTGGTCAAAATCTTAAAATCGACATAAGAAATCGCCTGTTCAAGGACATACTCCAGACTTTCCTGGTTAAACTGTCTTAAAACACAGGCTGCTTCGATCATTACGCGAAATTTATCATCGGGAATTTCCCGCAACCACTGATCGATTAAATGCGTCCAGATATCCTGTTGTTCAAAAGTGTCAAAACTCAATTCCTTTCCGGAACTTAAAATGGATGTGACAAAGGATAATACCAGAGGATGACCACCCGTGAAATGACAGACATTCTCGATTGTTGATTTATCTTTTATGGAAAATTTTTGCAGATATTGTATGATTGCGTCCCGGTTCAGGTCCTTTAAGGGTATGGAATGAATGGATTCTCTCCATCCCGGTGATGAAATCCATTGTCCGTCCAGGGGATTGCGTCCGCTGATCACGATTAAGATCTCGCTGTCGAGTTGACTGATAAAAACCTCCCTTAACCAGCGCCCCATTCCTCGCAATTCTTCATAGGAGTCGAGGGCAAGAACGATTTTTTGTTCCTTTGACAGGGAATTGAGAAGATGGATACAGGTGTGATGAAGCTGGGACTCATTTATTGAAGTCGGATTTTCAGCAAAATGAGGATCGAGAATAGTTAAAACATGCCGAAAAAAACCATTGGCAGAGTGGTAAAAGTCTCTGGCATCAAGTTCGATTAACAGGGCTCCCGTTTGTTCACACAGGGAAGAAAATTCCTGAAGAAGATAGGTCTTTCCTACTCCGCCGGTACCGGATATATTGATGATCCGTTTATTTTTTCCGGAGTTGACTAACAACTCTTTCATTTGTTTCAGTTCTTCGTCTCTGCCGACAAAATAACGTGATTCCATGCTGCGGATATTATCCCTGTAACGTTTATTGGAATCGATTGTCTTCACACCCTTCCTTCACTGAAATACGGTTACTTCCATTATTATACGATGGTATAATATTTCAACTGTTTTTTTAATGATACATTCATGCTGGGAAGATAAGAGATACATTTTAAAGGAGGTTAAAATCGTGGAAGAATGAAAAACTGTTGGCAAATGGACGGCGATAGAAGAGAATGGTAGCAAAGCAATCAGGGGGAGAAAGGTTGGATACCATGATCGTTTATGAGAAAAACGGAGCGTTTGTCATGATTCGTCAGGATGACCATGGCCGGCTGGCAGGGGAGATTGCCGGGCGATTAAAGGATGAATTTTTTGCCGTTGGAATGGAAAAAAAGTCGAGTGTATTGTTTGCCATATCCGAACATGACGGCAGCTGGGTGGATTTGGATGAAGTGCCTCTTTGGAATGACCGCGATGAAGCGCCCTATACCTTTCAAGACATGCCGTTATTATTACGTCTCCCGTTTTATATCAGAGGAATCGATGAAATGGAAGAAAGAGATGAATATGCCGCCTTACTTCACAGCATCCACTATACTTCTTTTAACGTAGGGGCTTTACCTGTCGTCGGCGGTATTCCGGAAAAAGCAGTTACATTGATTGGCGAGGAAAAATCGCGGCAACAGATGATTAAACAGCGATTGCGGTTGAACAATCCGGAAGGGGAAGCGATGATTCAGCACCATCTTCAAATCCTGCAACTGTGCGATTATCTTTCACTTTATATATGTCTCAATGAACTGGGAACGCAAAAAGCGGACCCATTTTCAAATTACAAACAAATTTTTGCACAGCATTTCTCTGTTTTAAAGGGAGAAGAATTGAAGGTTGGCTGGTTCAGTCAGGATCAATTATCTGTTCGCCCTTTTCTCTTGAAAGAGAAGGCTCAGTTCCACATTCGTTATAAAGAAGTCAATAAAACGGATGTACGGGAGAATGGAATCGTTCACGCATATCAGAACAGTCCGTGGAAGGAAAGCGTGTTTCAACTGGTTTAAAAAAATAAGTGAGGAATGAAAGTAATGAATAGAAAAAAAGTAGCCATCATAGGGGCAGGGATTGCCGGTTTACATCTGGCATACGGCCTTTCACAACATGATTTTTTTGAAATTTCTGTCTTTAGTGCAAAAACCCCGGGAGAAATATATAACGGCAGAATGTTGACCACCCAGGTACATTTTCCGGAAATGTTGAAAAGAGAAAAACGGTTTAACATTCCCGACTACGGGGAGACCTATAAAATTGATCAACTGAATCTGTACATGGCCGGTCAAAAAATCTTGACTGGGAACATGGATGAATTTGTTGTCAGCATCGATCAACGGATGTACATCCCTGAATTACTTGATGGTTTGGAGCAAAAAGGGGTTCAGGTTATTTACGGAAAAATCCAAAAGGATGAATTGCCTTTCATGGTAAGAGATTATGATGTGATTGTGGATTGCACGGGAAAAACGGGACCGATGACCAGTTTTTCAGTGGATGAATCGTTATCTCCCCTTGAGCGGCCGATGAGAACCTGCAGTGCCGGTTTCTTTAAGGGGATCAAGACGGATGTGGAACACAGCTTTAATTTCAGAATCATTCCCGGGCAGGGGGAACTTTTTGAAACATCCATTATGACCAGGTATGGGATTGCAAGATCATTTTTGCTTGAAACGGTTCCGGGAAGTGAAATGGATCTTGTAAAGGGGATCAAAGATCATACCCAATTTGAAGAAAAAATGAAGGAGGTTTTAGCAAGATTTTTTCCCGATGTTTACGAGCGAATCGATCATGAGGAGTTCGGACTGATTGAACCCTCCTCTTATGTCAATCTTGCGATTACACCGGTGATTCGGACACCTTATCAGATGATGCAAGGTAAATTAGTAATCGGATGTGGGGACAGCGTCATTTTAAACGATCCGGTAACCGGTCAGGGTGCCAATACCACGTCTTATTGTGCCGAAGCCCTGTACCTGACCCTTTTGCAAGAAAAGGATCGTGATTGGGACGAACAAACAGGATTAAACTACTGGAATCGGATAAAGGATTATGTAACCTGTGTCACCGAATGGACCAATGCCATGATGGGGCCAGTTCCGGAGGAGTTTGCGGTAAAACTGATAGAGCTTGGTGCCGACCAAGAAAAAGCGGATCATTTTGCTTCGCTCTTTAAAAAACCGCAGGAAATGCATCGGTTCATGTTTGGGATGTAGCTGGTGATCAATCAACCGGCTCACAATTAAATAAAGAAAAATACGGGAAAGGGTGTTCAAGTTGCCCTTTCTTTATTTTTATTTTGCGATAGTTAAAAAAGGGGATAGTATGTTCTCATTTCTCTGGGTCATGTATAATAAAGAAGATGAGTTGATTTTGGAACGGGGAAGGAAGAGAGCGATGGAACAGTCTTTTGTTCATCTGCATGTGCACAGTGAATACAGCCTGCTGGACGGAGCCGGCCGGGTGGAACAACTGGCTTCGCGTGCCGCAGAATTGAATATGCCGGCACTGGCCCTGACAGATCATGGAGTAATGTACGGGGCGATCCCCTTTTATCGCGCCTGTCGCAATCATGGCATTAAACCGATTATCGGGGTGGAAGCTTATATAGTCAACGGGGATATTGCCAGTCGCAAACCGCGGGAAGAAAACCGCATGTATCATCTGGTTTTGCTGGCTAAAAATCTGGAAGGTTACCGCAATCTGATGCGTTTGACTTCGATTGCTCATCTGGACGGTTTTTATTATAAACCCCGTATTAATAAAGAAATTTTGCAACGGCACAGCGAGGGACTGATCGCCCTTAGTTCGTGTATGAGCGGGGAAGTGTCGGCGTTGCTTCTGCAAAACAAGCGGGATGAGGCGAAGCGTGCCGCCCTGCAGTACCTGCAGATTTTCGGTGAAGGCCATTTTTATCTGGAAATACAGGACCACGGGCTGGAAGAACAAAAATTGATCAATCAGCGGATGATTCAGCTGAGCCGGGAAACGGGAATTCCGCTGGTAGCTACCAATGATGTCCATTACATTGCACCCGAAGATGCCCGTGTTCAGGAAGTGATGTTATGTATCGGCACGGGAAAAACATTGAAGGATGAGGATCGATTTCGTTTTCACACGGATGAATTGTATATGAGATCCGCTGAAGAGATGGGGGAGCTTTTTGCCCACGTTCCAGAAGCACTGCAAAACACCCTGCGAATCGCCGCACAATGCAATCTGGAAATTCCCCTAGATCAACAGATCCTGCCGGCTTTTTTATTACCTGAAGGAAAAAACTCCGATCAGTATCTGCGCGAACTCTGCGAAATCGGGTTGCAGAAGAGATATGAAGAGGTGACGGATCAGATCAGGCAGCGGCTCGATTACGAGTTGAACGTGATTTCGCAGATGGGATTCGCCGATTATTTTTTAATCGTGTGGGATTTTATGGACTATGCCCACCGTAACGGGATTTTTACCGGTCCGGGGAGGGGGTCGGCTGCAGGAAGTCTCGTAGCCTATCTACTTGAGATAACAGACATTGACCCGATCCACTTCCATCTATTATTTGAAAGATTCCTCAATCCGGAACGGGTGACCATGCCAGATATTGATATTGATTTCAGTTTCGACCGGCGGGACGAAGTGATTCAATATGTGGTCGATAAGTACGGAAAGGATCACGTCGCCCAGATCATTACGTTCGGGACGATGGCTGCGAGGGCAGCCGTGCGGGATGTGGGCAGGGTATTACAGTTGCCTTATTCCATGGTCGATCGTACGGCGAAAATGATTCCCTCTTCACCTGGGATGACAATTGATCGTGCTCTTATGGAAAATCAGGAATTGAAGGATGCCTATGACACGAATGATGATGTCAGACAGTTAATCGATACCGCGCGCAGGGTTGAAGGGATGCCTCGTCATGCTTCCACCCATGCAGCCGGAGTGGTGATTTCCCGTGATCCGCTGACGGACCATGTTCCTCTGCAGGAGGGGAGTGAAGGTCATGCCCTGACCCAGTACTCCATGGACATTCTGGAGACAATCGGTCTGTTGAAAATGGATTTCCTCGGGTTGCGCAACCTGACGATCATCGAGCAAACGGTGCGCAGGATCGAGGAAACAACGGGAGAAAAGATTGATATCAAAAAAATTCCTTTAACGGATGATTGGACATATGAACTGCTGGGGCGCGGCGATACCACCGGCGTTTTTCAGCTGGAATCGGCGGGCATGCGCCATGTTTTGCGGGAGTTAAAACCGCAGCATATTGAAGATGTGATTGCCGTACTCGCCCTGTATCGTCCGGGACCGATGGAGATTATTCCCGATTTTATTGCGGCCAGACACGGTCGCAGACCCGTGAAGTATCTGCACCCGGATCTGGAACCGATTTTAAAGAATACGTACGGATTCATTGTTTATCAGGAACAGATCATGCAAATCGCCTCCAGAATGGCCGGATTTACCCTGGGTGAAGCTGATATTTTACGGCGGGCGGTTTCCAAGAAAAAGAGAGAGATCCTGCAGGAACAACGGGAGAAATTCGTCAACGGCTGTCTGGCGCAGGGTTATCCTCATGAGCTGGCCAATGATCTGTATGATTTGATTCTTCGTTTCGCCGACTATGGTTTTAATCGCAGTCATTCAGCGGCCTATGCGATGATCGCCTATCGCATGGCTTATCTTAAAGCGAACTATCCGCTGCCCTTTATGGCATCGCTTTTATCGATGGTGATGGGCAATCCCGCCAAGGTTGCGGAATATGTTGAAGAGTGCCGTAAAATGGACATTGATGTGCTTCCGCCGGATGTAAACGAAAGTGATGTCGATTTTGCGGTGAAAGACGGCGTCATTCGCTTCGGGCTGGCAGCGGTAAAAAACGTCGGAACGCAGGCGATTCGCAATATCGTACAAACACGGGAAAACGGGAATTACAGGGATCTGCTTGATTTTTGCACCCGGGTGGACAGTCGTCTCTCCAATAAACGGGTGCTGGAGTCATTGATTCAGTGCGGTGCGATGGATTCATTCCCCGGTCACCGTGCCCAGATGTTAGCCGTTCTGGATGAAACGATGGAGCGGGCAGCACGTATGAAAAAAGAAGGGGACGGGAACCAGATGAGCCTTTTTTCCGGTGATGGCAGCGGCCGGATCGATGAGATCATCGAGATCCCTGATATTCCTCCGTTTACTCGCAGGGAAATCCTTGAATATGAACGAGAACTGCTCGGGCTGTATGTATCAGGCCATCCGCTCGATGATTATCAGCAGGTTTTGCATCACCCCTCGATCCTGTCTCTGCGTGAGGCTTACGACAAAAAGGAAAATGAGACCGTCCGGGTGGCCGGAATGGTGTTCGATGTCAAACCGATTACCACCCGCAAAGGAGATCCGATGGCTTTCGTTACTTTTGAGGACAAACAAACACAGGTTGAAACCGTTGTGTTTCCCGGGGTGTACGAACAATATCGCCACCTGTTAAAAAAGGAAAAGCTGTTGTTACTGGAAGCCAGAGTCAATCATCATGAAGAGGGGATTAAATTGATCGTCAATCGTGTATGGGAACTGGGAGAAATCGCTCAGAAATTAAGACCTGTCTCCCCATCTTCACCTGTTTCCGCAACAGCGGAAGACAGGAAACAGCGGGAAACGGAAAATGTGGAACGGGTGGTTTATATTAAAATCCCGGTTCAACTCGAAGGGTCTGCCGAGATTCTCTCCAGTTTACGTCAGCTTTTACTGGATGAAAAAGGATCGAGTGAAGTTTATCTCTACTATGAGTCTAAAAAAAAGGTCAAAAAATTATCCAGGGATTATTGCATTGAACCCCATGAAGAATTGAGGAGAAAAATAGAACGTTTACTGGGCAAGAATTCTTTGAAGGTTCAACAAAAAAATACCGATTAGGTATGTTGGAGTATTTACACCTGCTATTGATTTGATATAATGGGTTACAAGGCATCGGAGTGGTCAGACCACTTGTGGTCTGACCACCTGCCGCATAGATCCAAGGAGTGATGAGGGTGACCAGCTTAAGAGATGAATCATTGAGACTACATAAAGAAAATCAGGGCAAATTGAGCGTACAGGCAAAGGTTCCCGTTCAAAATGCTAGGGATTTAAGCCTTGCTTATTCCCCGGGGGTCGCAGAACCCTGTAAAGAGATTTTCGATTCACCCCAGACGGTGTATGATTATACGATTAAAGGTAATTTGGTAGCCGTCGTAACCAATGGAACAGCTGTGCTCGGGCTTGGAAACATCGGTCCGCAGGCAGCTCTGCCGGTGATGGAAGGAAAAGCCGTCCTGTTTAAAACTTTTGCGGGTGTGGATGCATTTCCGATTTGCTTAAACACGGATGACGTTGATAAAATGGTAGAAACTGTTAAACTGATGGAACCCACTTTTGGAGGGGTAAATCTGGAAGATATCGCAGCACCGCACTGCTTTGAAATTGAAGAACGTTTGAAAAAAGAAACGCGTATTCCCATTTTTCATGATGATCAGCATGGAACTGCGATCGTAACTGCTGCCGGGTTAATCAATGCACTGAAAGTGGTTGATAAAGAGATTGAAGATGTCACCGTGGTGGCAAACGGAGCAGGTGCCGCCGGTATTGCCATTACCAAACTGTTGTTAACACTGGGAGTAAAGGAAGTCATCATGTGTGACACAAAAGGGGCGATTTATGAAGGACGTCCCATCGGCATGAATTCCATGAAAGAGCAACTGGCGAAAATTACAAACCGACGTCGAAAGAAAGGTCCTTTATCCGATGTTATTGCAGATGCCGATGTGTTTGTCGGTGTTTCTGTAGCAGGGGCAGTCACTCCCGAAATGGTTCGTTCGATGAACCGCGACCCGATTATTTTTGCAATGGCCAATCCTGTACCGGAAATTATGCCTGAACTTGCCAAGGAAGCGGGAGCAAAAGTAATCGGTACCGGTCGCTCCGACTTTCCCAATCAAGTGAACAACGTCCTGGCATTTCCGGGTATCTTCCGCGGAGCACTGGATGTTTCGGCCTGGGAGATCAACGAGGAGATGAAACTGGCTGCAGTATATGCGATTGCTGGACTGGTATCCGATCAGGAGTTAAATGAAGACTATGTCATTCCGGCGCCGTTTGATGCGCGTGTAGCTCCCGCAGTTGCAGCAGCCGTGGCTAAAGCGGCAATGGAAACCGGAGCGGCCCGCAGAGAGGCAGACCCGGAAGAGATCAAACGCAGGACAATGGAATTATCGAGTTTAAAAGGGTAACAAACGTCATTCATAATCTTGCGAAACAAGCATATTTTATGGCATAGAGAAAAGGTGGAAAGATCATGCTTAAAACCACCCAAAAGAGAAAAGTGTATCAAGAGATCTTGCTCGAGATCAATCAGATCATTAAAGAAGATCGTCTTCGGCCCGGTGACAAACTTCCTTCGGAAAGAGAATTAAGTGAACGACTGCAAGTCGGGCGATCGTCGGTTCGTGAAGCTCTGCGGGCACTGGAGTTGCTCGGATTAATCACGACCAGACACGGAGAGGGAACCTTTGTCCAGCATTATCGCCACAATAAGCTGATTGACATTCTTGGTTATTATGTGTTAAGTGATTTTAAGACCAAAAAAGACCTGATTGAAATGCGCAAAATACTGGAACTTGACGCCGTCCGTCTCGCCTGTCAGCGGGCTACTGAAAAACATTTCGAAGAAATGGAAAGGATATTGGAAGAATCCGAGCGAAAAGTAAAAGAAGGAAAAATTCCGACAGAGGAAGATTATCAATTTCACCGCATGATTGCACGATCCAGCAGAAACTCCGTTCTCCATCGTATCTGGGCTCCGGTGGTGGAGTACAGTAAAACGATTCGTGAGGATTCTCTTTCACGGGAGGGCAGAGCTGTACAGGCGATTCGGGAACATCGTGAGATCATGGACGCGATCAAAAGAAGAGATGTGGCTGAAGCGGAAAAACAAATGGCGCAACATCTGGACAACAGCATGCTGTAATGTTTCTAAACGGATGTGTCAGTCTGATTGCTGAATTTGTAAAGGAGGGTCTGGTCTCCATGTGGACCGTCATTTATATTGCACCCAGTGAAAAAATGGCTGAAAAAATCAGGGACAGACTTACCGAGGAAGGTTTCCTGGTTAAAATCCGCCAGATCAACTCTTCCAACCAGTACGAAATTCTTGTTCCCGAGGGAGAACTGGACGAAATCCAGGAAGTTATCAATACGATTCTTCATTAGGTAAGTTAGTGAGGTGTATATCTTGTTTAAAGATATTTTCTATAGAAAAAGAAAATATGCCACCATCCCCTCGGAGAAGGTGAAGAAAGAGGTTCCCGAAGGGCTGATGGTCAAATGTAAACAGTGCGGGACAATCTCGTACACGAAGGAATTGGAAAAGAACTTAAAAGTATGTACCGGATGTAATTACCATTTTGCCATGTCGGCGCAGGAAAGAGTTCAAGCCACACTGGATGATGATCATTTTTTTGAATACGATACCGACCTCAAATCTACCAATCCCCTCAAATTTCCTGAGTATGAAGAAAAATTAGCAGGGGATATGGAAAAGACGGGATTACAGGAGGCAGTGGTTACCGGCGAAGGGACAATCGAAGGACATCCTGTGGTAATGGGAGTGATGGATGCCCGTTTCCGTATGGGAAGCATGGGTTCCGTGGTCGGTGAAAAAATCACTCGTGCCATCGAAATGGCCGAGAAAAAGGATTATCCCTTTATCCTGTTTTCTGCTTCAGGCGGAGCGAGGATGCAGGAAGGGGTTCTCAGTCTGATGCAGATGGCAAAGACCAGCGCTGCTCTGGCCCGATTCCATGAAAAACGAGGATTGTTTATTTCTATTTTGACTAATCCGACGACAGGCGGGGTCTCCGCCAGTTTTGCTTCTCTCGGTGATATCAATATCGCCGAACCGGGGGCATTGATCGGCTTTGCCGGGCGGCGCGTCATCGAACAGACGATCCGCCAGGAACTGCCGAGGGACTTTCAAACAGCTGAATTTTTATTGGAGCACGGGCAACTGGATCTGGTGGTACATCGAAAGGACATGAAGAAAACACTTGCCACAATCCTGGATATTCACCTCGTTAGGAGGGATCATTAATGGCAGGGGATCTTTCATTTGAAAAACCTTTGATTGAACTGGAAGAAAAAATTAAGGAACTGCAGACCTATACGAAGGAAAAAGATATTGATTTTACCGATGAAATTGCCAGACTGGAAGAGAAAATGAACAGGCTGGCTAAAGAAATTTACGGGAATTTGACGGCATGGCAGAGAGTGCAAATTGCCCGGCATCCGGAGCGTCCGACGACGCTGGATTACATTCAGCATCTGTTTACCGATTTTATTGAACTTCATGGGGACAGGTTATTCTCCGATGATGCAGCCATTGTTGGCGGGATTGCAAAGTTTCGCGGGATCCCGGTGACGGTGATTGGCCATCAGAAAGGGAAGGATACCAGGGATAACATCGCCCGCAATTTCGGAATGCCTCATCCCGAAGGATATCGAAAAGCTCTTCGTTTGATGCAACAGGCAGACAAATTTGGACGTCCCATCGTTACATTTATCAACACGCAGGGGGCTTATCCGGGAAAAACGGCAGAAGAAAGGGGACAGAGTGAGGCGATCGCCAGGAATTTAAGGGAGATGGCCTCATTTCAGGTGCCGATTATCTGTATTGTCACCGGCGAGGGAGGCAGTGGAGGAGCTCTTGCCATCGGAGTGGGGAACCGGGTCTATGCCCTTGAATATTCCTATTACTCCGTGATTGCGCCGGAATCGGCTGCCGCTATCTTGTGGAGGGATGCCTCACAGGCTGAAAGGGCCGCGGAATCCTTAAAGATTAATGCACCCGATCTGTTTGATCTGGGTGTGATTGATCAGGTGATTCCGGAACCCATGGGTGGCGCCCATAAAAATAAGCAACAAGTGATGGAAGAAGTGGGACGTGTGATTGCTTCCGCTCTCAATGAACTGCAATCCTTAAGCGGTGAGGAACTGGTCATAGATCGCTATGAAAAATTTAAACGGATGGGTCAATTTTCAAGTATGGTTGAAGTTCCTTAACCTGTCATGTGCGACACCTTACGGAAGTATGAGGGACTTCCGTAAGGTCCGTTTTTCCCATAAACGGGACATAAAAAGTCCATGATGGACAAAAACGTGTCCATATGTGTATTTTATGAATAGATGATATGATAAATGGGGTGAGTTAATGAAAAAAATTGCTGTGTTGACGAGTGGAGGAGATGCACCGGGGATGAATGCCGCCATTCGGGCCGTAGTTAGAAGGGGAATATATCACGGTACCCGGGTATTTGGCATTTATCACGGGTATGATGGACTGATTCGCGGTGATTTTGCTGAAATGGAGATTGGCTCTGTAGGGGATATTATTCAGCGTGGAGGTACAGTTTTGTACAGTTCCCGCAGCGAGGAATTTAAAACGGATGCAGGGCAACAGAAGGCAGTAGCACAATTGAAAAGCGAAGGCATTGAGGGTCTGATCGTCATAGGCGGAGACGGGTCCTATCGCGGAGCTGCAAAACTAGCGGAAAAAGGCATCCCCACCATCGGAGTTCCCGGAACGATTGACAACGATATTCCCGGAACTGATTTTACGATCGGGTTTGATACAGCACTGAATACGGTGATTCATGCCATCGATAAAATCCGTGATACGGCAACCTCCCATGAACGGACCTATGTGATTGAAGTGATGGGACGTCATGCAGGTGATATTGCTCTGTGGTCAGGACTTGCCGGAGGGGCCGAATCCATCCATATACCTGAAGATCCGTTGTCCATCGAGGATACCGTAGATCGTATCCTGACGGGATATCGTCGCGGCAAAAAACACAGTATCATTATTGTGGCGGAAGGTGTAGGGAGTGCCGTCGATCTTGGAAGGAAAATTCAGGAAAAAACCGGTCTGGAAACGAGAGTAACGGTTCTCGGCCATATCCAGCGGGGAGGATCGCCGACTGCTTTTGACCGTGCTCTGGCTACCCGTCTCGGTGCTTATGCGGTCGATTTATTGCTCGAAGGAAAAAGTTCACTCATGGTTGGATTAAAGAATAATCGTCTTTCGGCTGTCGACATTATGGAAGGGCTGGAACAGGCCCATACCCTCGATCTCGGGATTTATCAATTATCTCAAACTTTATCTGTATAAAGGAGTAGGTATGCGATGCGTAAAACAAAAATTATAGGGACGATCGGTCCGGCAAGTGATCAGGTTGACGTCCTCATCCGGTTAATTGAAGCCGGTCTGAATGTTGCACGTCTGAATTTTTCTCACGGCAGTCATGACGAACATTTGAAACGAATCGAAAGTATACGGGAAGCAAGCAACGTCTCCGGAAAAAACATCGCCATTTTATTAGATACTAAAGGACCGGAAATTCGAATCGGGCAATTGAAAGAGGAATATGTAACCCTGAGAGAAGGGGAGAAGGTCATATTGACCACGGAACAGATCGAAGGGGATGAAAAAAGAATTTCCGTCAGTTATCAGGGGCTTCCTCAAGATGTCAGGAAGGGATCGATCATCTTGCTTGACGATGGTTTGATCGAACTGATGGTGGAAAAAGTCGGGGATACGGAAATCACGTGTCAGATTAAAAATGGCGGGAAGTTATCCAGCAGAAAAGGCGTGAACGTTCCGGGTACAAAAATTCAGTTGCCGGGGATTACCGAAAAGGATTCTGAAGATATCCTCTTTGGTGTCGAAAATGGTGTGGACATGATTGCCGCTTCTTTTGTACGAAAAGCGGAAGATGTTCTGGAAATCAGGGAATTGCTTGAACGGCACGATGCCAAGGATATCCTGATTATAGCCAAAATCGAGAACCGCGAAGGCGTTGAAAATGTGGATGAGATCCTGGAAGTGGCGGACGGACTTATGGTTGCCCGCGGTGATCTCGGAGTGGAGATTCCGGCTGAAGAAGTCCCGTTGATCCAGAAACAACTGATCCACAAATGTAATTTAAAAGGGAAAAATGTGATTACAGCAACACAAATGCTGGATTCCATGGAACGAAATCCTCGTCCTACCAGGGCGGAAGCGAGTGATGTCGCCAACGCTATCCTGGACGGTACGGATGCCATCATGTTGTCTGGCGAGACGGCAATCGGTAAATATCCTGTCGAAGCGGTACAAACCATGAACCGGATTGCACTACATACAGAAAAGGCGCTCAAGTACGAAGCCAATCTGTGGGAGAAGAGGCAAAAAAGGCAGACCACCATTACGGATTCAATCAGTCAGGCTGTGGCAACAACGGCTACCGATCTGGATGCCGCAGCCATTATAGCTCCTACGGAAAGTGGATATACTGCACGTATGATTTCAAAATATCGTCCGAAAGCCCCGGTCGTGGCCGTTACCCCCCATATCAAAGTATTAAGGAGACTCGCTTTAACCTGGGGGGTGGAGGGGGTGCTTGGTTCCTCCGGAGATACGACGGATGAAATGCTGGAAGCTGCTGTCCGAACAACAATTGAGGCCGGCTATATCCACTATGGAGATCTGGTTGTGATTACAGGCGGTGTTCCCATCAGAGAACCGGGCACAACCAATTTGATGAAGGTTCACGTAGTCGGCGATATCGCCGCGAAGGGACAGGGAATCGGTTCCCGCTCCGTAACGGGGAAAGTGGTGGCAGGACGATCAACCCGCGAGCTAAAGGGAAAAATGAAACCGGGTTCCATTTTGGTGACGACGGGTACGGACCGGGAACTGGTACCTTTAATGGAGCAGGCTGGAGCCGTCATTACTGAAGAAGGAGGTCTCACCTCACATGCTGCCGTGGTCGGACTCAGTCTGGGGATTCCGGTGATTGTCGGTGTCTCGGGTGCAACAACCATTTTTAAAGACGGGATGGAAGTTACGGTTGACCCGCAGCGCGGTCATATTTATACTGGACATGCCAGAGTATTGTAAGGGAGAGAACATCCATGGAGCATATATTTGAAACAACCGTCAATGTAAGATACCAGGAAACGGATCAAATGGGCGTTGTCTATCATGCAAACTATTTTGTCTGGTTTGAAGTCGGCCGGACCGGACTGATCCGCCGTCTGGGAATTCCATACTCATTGATGGAACAAAAGAATATCCTGTTGCCGGTATTGGATGCACGATGTCAATACAAGATGCCGGCAAAGTATGAGGATGAGTTGACGATCAGAACACGGATCGCCTCACTCTCTCCTGTCAAAATGCAATTTGATTATGAGATTATCCGTGGTTCCGAGGATCTCCGGCTGGCGGAAGGATATACCGTCCATGCTTTTGTCAACCGAGAGATGAAGCCGTACAACATCAAAAAATATGCTCCCGATATCTATGAGCTTCTGGAAACGGCATATTCCAGGAGGTGAAATATATATGCTTCGCACACTGGTATTGATTTTAATTATCGTTCCGGCACTTGAGATATGGGGTATCGTAACTGCGGGAAAGGCTTTTGGCTGGGGAATCACCCTGCTCTTAATCATCACGACGGGTGTAACGGGAGCCTGGCTGGCCCGTCAGCAGGGACTGCAGGTATTTCAACTGGCTCAGTTGCAAATGCAGAGGGGAGAAATCCCCGGGGAAGCGATATTGGACGGCATCTGCATTTTTGCAGGGGGACTGGTCTTGCTTACTCCCGGATTTTTCACGGATGCTCTCGGATTTTTGCTGTTGATACCCTATACGCGGGGAATCATTAAAATGTGGTTAAAAAGGTGGTTGCGAAAGCAAATGGACCGGGGGAATTTCATTTTTATCCGCCGGTTTTAAACCAATAAGTTTGGAGCCTGTCACGCCATTTTATGTGACAGGCTCTTTTCCTTTGATATACGTCCATATATCTTTGAAAACACCGGTCCGGTATAAAGCGTTGTAAACCACAATGGTAACCGGTCCGATAATCAAACCTATGAAACCCAGCAACTGCAATCCGACGAATAAAGCGATCAAGGTGATCAGGGGATCAAGTCCTACATTAGTCGCGAGAATCTTCGGCTCCATCAACTGCCTCTGTAAAATGACGACACCGTACAAGATTGAAAGTCCGATGACAAGTGAATAGTTTCCGGTAAAAAAGACATATACAATCCAGGGAACAAAAACGGTCCCGGTGCCGAGGTAGGGAAGTAAATCGACCAGTCCGGAAATCAATCCGATCGTCACGGCATATTCCACTCTCAATATCAAAAGTCCCACGATCACAATAGCGGCGGTGATCGAGATCAGTGTAAGCTGAGCCTTGATGAAGCCAAACAGGGCCAATCGAAGATCATGCAATACATCCTTTGTGCGTCCGTGGATTTTTACGGGCACCCATTGTCTGACTTTCTCTTTTAATTTGTAAAAGTCCTTGCTGATGAAAAAAGCGGCCAGTACGGAAATCACCAGAACGGTTGCCGCACCGGGAATTGAACTGATGATATTCTTAATCGTGGTCAAAATGTTGATGACCAGATCGCTGCCGCCATCGGCAATCGCTTTTAAACCCTGATCGATGTTCTGGTCGATCTGTTCACGGTAGCGGTCATTTACCGTTTCGACAAAACGGCTGATCTGTTCATAGAAATTGATTACCACATCGTTTGCAATAAACTCCTGAAAATAGTTTTTTAATTTATCTTTGTATAGTGGTATCATTTCTATCAGGCGGCCGATTTCTATCACAATTTTTGCAATTAAAATGGTAAGAATGGTGATGAAAATCCCGATGAAAAAGATTAAATTCGTAAGTACCGACAGCCAGCGCGGGAATTTGGCCTTTCGTTCCAGAAAATTGACGGGACGATTGATCATATAGGCGATTAATAGGCCGATCAGGAACGGATATAGCAGTTTTAACCCGTAGAATAAAATATAGTACCCTGCCCATACTATCAGCAACACGAACAGAAACCGTGCCACCTGCATAATTCGATACCACAGAAGCGGTTGATTCAAATTTAACTCCCCTTTTATCCGTCAGTTTTTTATTGACGGAACATCAATTAATGTATGTATAGTGATGGTACTTACCTATAGGTTATGTTAAAATGAGGACAAAATGCAATATCGAATATTTTCGCGAATTATTTCGTTCAAACATTCACAAATTCTTCATAATAAATTATAATTATTTACGGTTCGTTCATATTTTATTCACAACTGATTATGGATCGCATGCGTTGTTATGGTTCGAACACAGGATACCTGACTTTGATTTTTCATATAAATATAGATAATAAGAGAGAAAAAGGAGAGATTCACATGACTACAAAGCAGGGTTTGGAGGGTATCATTGCTGCTCAATCGTCAATCAGTTCCATCATTGATGGCGTTTTGACTTATCGTGGCATCAATATTGATGACCTTGCAGAAAATGCTACCTTCGAGGAAATCGTTTATTTGTTGTGGTATGGAGAACTGCCCGACAGACAACAACTGGATGAGTTAAAGAAGAATCTTGCCGAAAATGCCGAACTTCCGGAGCCTTTACTCGAGCAACTCAAGATTTACCCCACAGATGTGCACCCCATGTCAATTGTTCGCACGTCCGTTTCTACACTGAGTCTCTATGATGAAGAAGCGCAGGATATGTCACGTGAAGCAAACCTGAGAAAATCGATTCGCATCCTTGCCAAACTTCCGACGATCGTTGCAGCTTTTGCCCGTATCCGTCAGGGAAAAGAACCCATCGCACCGAACAAGTCATATTCTTTCGCCGAAAATTTCCTGTACATGTTAACCGGGGAAAAGCCTGAACCGATCGCTATAGAAGCGTTTGATAAAGCTCTGATTCTTCATGCGGATCATGAATTCAATGCATCGACTTTTGCTGCCCGCGTCACTGTCGCAACTCTCTCCGACATTTATTCCGGAATCGTGTCCGCCGTCGGAACGTTGAAGGGACCTCTTCATGGCGGAGCGAACGAAGCGGTCATGAAAATGCTTAAAGAAATCGGTGATTTATCAAATGTTGAGTCCTATATTCAAAATAAACTGAACAACAAGGAAAAGATTATGGGATTCGGTCATCGTGTATATCGGGACGGGGATCCGCGTGCGAAACATCTGAAAAAGATGTCCGAGCAATTGACCCGCTTAACCGGTCATCCGGAATTGTATGAAATGTCCGTGAAAATTGAGGAAATCGTAACATCGCAGAAGGGCTTGAAACCGAATGTCGATTTTTATTCGGCTTCCGTCTATCATTCACTCGGGATTGAAGGGGATTTATTCACTCCGATTTTTGCAGTCAGCCGTACGTCCGGATGGACTGCACACATCCTGGAGCAATATGAAAACAATCGTCTGATTCGTCCCCGGGCTGAATACATCGGCCCGAAAAATCAAGCATTTGTACCGATTGATCAGCGCTAATATTTTTACTGGTCTAATCAGATTGAACATGATAGTGTATTGAGGGGAAGGAAAGAGATGCTCTCCTTCGCCTGAGATAAAGATATTGTCAGATTTGGATAGGAGGGTCCAAGGTGTTTAAACATTATGATATGCCGAAATCCGGAGAGAAGATTACAGTAGAAAATGGAGTACTCAATGTACCCGATCAGCCGATTATTCCTTTTATCGAGGGGGATGGCACAGGTCCCGACATCTGGGCTGCCGCTGTACGGGTAATGGATGCCGCGGTTGAAAAAGCTTATGGCGGAAAGAAAAAAATCGCATGGTATGAAGTGTATGCCGGGGAAAAAGCCAAGAACAAGTTTGATGACTGGCTTCCTGAAGATACATTGACGGCCATTCGTGAATACAAAATTGCCATTAAAGGGCCATTGACGACACCGGTCGGCGGAGGAATCCGTTCCATTAACGTGGCTCTCCGTCAGGAACTGGATTTATACGCATGTGTACGTCCGGTACGCTGGTTTAAAGGGGTTCCTTCACCGGTAAAAAGACCGGAGTTGACCGACATGGTTATCTTCCGCGAAAACACGGAAGATATCTACGCGGGAATTGAATGGGCCGAAGGAACTGCTGAAGTGAAAAAAGTGATTCAATTTTTGCAGGAGGAAATGGGCGTTAAGAAAATCCGTTTCCCGGAAACCTCCGGAATCGGTGTGAAACCGGTATCTCGCGAAGGTACAGAACGTCTTGTAAGATCAGCGATCGAATATGCTCTCGATAACAATCGCAAGAGTGTCACCCTTGTGCATAAAGGAAACATCATGAAGTTTACGGAAGGTGCATTTAAAAACTGGGGATATGAAGTAGCCGAAAGAGAATATGGTGACAAAGTATTTACCTGGGCACAATACGATCGTATTGCAGAAGAACAGGGACGTGAATCGGCTAACAAAGCGCAGTCTGAAGCCGAAGCAGCCGGCAAGATCATCGTAAAAGACGTGATTGCCGATGCATTCCTGCAACAAATTTTAACCCGTCCCGCTGAATATGATGTGGTGGCCACATTAAACCTGAACGGAGACTATATCTCCGATGCCCTGGCGGCACAGGTGGGTGGAATCGGAATCGCTCCCGGAGCAAATATTAACTATGTGACCGGCCATGCCGTTTTTGAAGCTACGCACGGAACGGCGCCCAAATATGCCGGACTGGACAAAGTAAACCCGTCCTCAGTAATTCTGTCCGGGGAAATGATGTTGCGTCATCTTGGCTGGCACGAAGCTGCCGACTTAATCATCAAGTCGATGGAAGCGACCATTGAAAGCAAGGTCGTAACCTACGATTTTGCCCGTCAAATGGAAGGAGCTACGGAAGTAAGGTGTTCCCAATTCGGTGATCATCTTATCAAAAACATGTAAAAAAGGGGAGGACTGAAGCATGGCATTCACCCGCAAAAAAATATCCGTTATCGGGGCTGGTTTTACTGGAGCAACAACTGCTTTGATGTTAGCCCAGAAAGAATTAGGAGATGTCGTTCTCGTCGACATTCCCCAGATGGAAAATCCGACTAAGGGTAAAGCGCTGGACATGCTTGAAGCAACTCCGGTTATGGGCGTTGACTCCAACATTATTGGAACGGCAGACTACAAGGATACTGCAGATTCCGATCTCGTCATCATCACTGCCGGAATTGCACGTAAGCCGGGAATGAGCCGTGATGACCTCGTTACGACCAATGCAAACATCATGAAGTCGGTATCCGAGCAGGTGGCTAAATATTCACCCAATGCTTATATCATCGTATTGTCCAATCCGGTTGATGCCATGACATACACAGTTTATAAGACGACCGGTTTTCCGAAAAATCGTGTGATCGGACAATCCGGTGTACTTGACTCTGCCCGCTATCGTACGTTTATCGCCCAGGCATTAAACATTTCAGTGGAAGATGTAAGCGGATTTGTCATGGGCGGTCACGGGGATTTCATGGTTCCCCTCGTTCGGTACACCTATGCCGGCGGGATTCCCATCGAAAAATTATTGCCGCGTGATACGATTGATGCAATTGTTCAGCGTACCCGTACCGGCGGAGGCGAAATTGTCAATCTGCTCGGCAACGGAAGTGCATACTACGCGCCGGCGGCATCCCTGACGCAAATGGCTGAATCCATTTTGAAGGATAAGAAACGGATTATCCCGACAATCGCATTACTCGAAGGAGAATACGGGTATCACGATCTTTTCATTGGCGTACCGACCATTCTCGGTGGCGATGGAATTGAAAAGGTGATCGAAGTGGAATTAACCGAAGAAGAAAAAGCAGGGCTCGACAAATCTGCTGAATCTGTTAAGAAAGTCATGGAATTGCTCTCTCTGTAAAAAAATTAATATCGAACCATTCATCCAGGTGTATGATGCACCTGGATTTTTTCAATTTTATTCTTCTTTTTAAAATTGTGTTATGATGGGTTTAGCAATTTTGGTGAGAAATGAGGGAAACTGGATGCGCAAAATACTGGTGGTAGAGGATGAAAGTTCAATTTTGACATTATTGCAGTTTAACCTTGAAAATGCCGGATTTACCGTGATTACAGCTCTCGATGGGAAAACAGGTCTGTATCTGGCAAAAAAAGAGAAACCGGATTTAATCATTCTCGATCTGATGCTTCCTGAAATGGATGGTATGGAGATATGCAAAACGTTGCGTCAGGAACAAAATCATACACCGATATTGATGCTGACGGCAAGGGATGAAGAACTTGATAAGATCCTCGGCCTGGAACTGGGTGCGGATGATTATATGACAAAACCTTTTAGTCCGCGGGAAGTAATCGCAAGGGTGAAGGCCATTCTGCGTCGTTCGGAGCGGATGCCGGATGTTCATGGACATGCTCCGGACCCACAGCAGGATAATGAGGAAGCAGAACTGATTGTAGGTGAGCTGCGTGTTTTCCCCGAACAGTATGAGGCCTACATTCGCGATGAAAAACTTGAATTGACTCCGAAAGAATTTGAATTGCTGCTTTATCTCGTTCATAACAAAGGAAGGGTAATCTCGCGGGATCAGTTGCTGAACGCAGTATGGAATTATGATTATATCGGGGATACCCGCATCGTTGATGTTCACATCAGCCATCTCCGCGAAAAGATTGAAGAAAACACGAGACAACCTAAATATATTAAGACAATCCGGGGACTGGGATATAAATTAGAGGCAAAGAATCATTAATAATTAAACGGGTGACATACATGTACAAAAGGATGATCGGATTAATCGGGATTTCCTTCGTGATCTCTCTTGCTCAATATTTTGTGCTCGAATTAAATAGATTTCTTCCTGTATTTTTGCTTAATTTA
Source organism: Bacilli bacterium (assembly GCA_041686735.1). Classification (GTDB taxonomy): domain Bacteria; phylum Bacillota; class Bacilli; order JACDOE01; family JACDOE01; genus JAWLDF01. Next base: position 126,134 of record JAWLDF010000002.1, on the reverse strand, counting down.
GCGCTATCAGGCATGTTCATGATTTTTTTCTGGAGATTTTTTGAACGAAAAAAGAAAAAAGAAATACAATCCCTTGCCGGTCATCTGCAGAAGGTTTCTTCGATTGAAGAGTGGGAAAAATACTATGCGGAATACGATCAAGATTTTACTCCGTTGCAACGCAGCATTAATCAAATTATTCCCCACCTGCTGGAACGGGTAAAAATGGAATCGATCACCAACCAGCGACTGAGAAACATTCTTGACCATGTACAGAGTGTGATTATATTGATCGACAATCAGGGGATGGTCGAATATGTCAATCGGAATGCGGAACAACTTTTTCACGTGAATCGTTTCGAGGTGATGGGTAAAAGTCACTGGCGGATCGGCAGGGAGTCGGGGTTGAGTAAAAACATCGATTATGTCCTGCAGACTGGGAAAGAAATTAAAGAAGATATTCAACTTGGACCACGGATGATGGAAGTGGATATTATCCCGTATATCGGCCGGGTTCAGGGAAAAGGACTGGTGATCGTATTATATGACGTCACCGAGAGGGGAAGACTGGAACGGTTAAGAAGGGAGTTTGTGGCTAACGTATCCCATGAATTGAAAACACCCCTTACCGCCATTCGCGGATTTGCAGAAACCTTACTCGGCGGTGCGCTCAAAGATAAAAAAACATCGGAAGAGTTTTTATCCATTATTCTGGAGGAAACCGAACGATTGCAAAAACTGGTCAATGATCTGCTGGAACTGGCCAAAATCGAACATCAACAGGACCTTAAACTCAATTTTGAAGAAGTTGAACTGCAGGACGTAATCCGAAACGCCATCAAAAAAATGTCGATTAAAGCGAAGGAAAAAGGAATCGAATTACGCGAAGAATTGACGGATGATGATAGTCGAATCATGGCTGATCAAGAGAAAATCATGCAGGTATTGATCAATCTCCTCTCCAATGCCATCAAATATACGGATGAAGGGGGAACGGTCTCCGTTAAACTGCGGAAAGAGAACGAACACGTCAACATCCATGTGCAGGATAATGGAATCGGCATTCCAGCTGAACACCTCGACCGTATTTTTGAACGGTTTTATCGGGTGGACACCTCGAGACACAAGGCATCGGGCGGACGCGGGCTGGGTTTGTCCATTGTAAAACACATCGTTGAACAGCATAATGGGAATATTATTGTTAAAAGCATTCCGGGGATCGGAACGGAATTTATCTTACAATTCCGACAGGTTTCTTAACATTCTCTTAACAATTCAAATATATCACGTTAACAATTCGCCGCTATAATGAAAACTGTGAGATAAAACCAAGCAAAAGGATGGGGGATTCAATCGTGAAATTGAAAAAGCTGGGACTGATTTTGATCGCAGTAGTGTTGACATTTTCGCTGGCTGCATGCGGAAGTTCTCAGGGAGGATCCGAGCAGCAACCGGCTGAAAACAACAACACCGGAAACGACGGAAAAGCCGGAGGAAGTACAAATGTAACATATAATGCATCAGGTTCTTCTTTTATCTATCCGTTATTCTCCAAAATGTTTGATGAGTACAAAAAGTTAAATCCGAATGTAACGGTTAACTATCAGTCAACCGGTAGCGGTACGGGAATTAAACAATTGATCGAAGGAATTGTCGATTTTGCAGGCAGTGACGCTCCGATGAGTGACGAAGATCTGGCTGCTGCAGGTTCTGAAGTTCTTCACATCCCGATGACTCTCGGAGCTGTAGCCGTTGCTTATAACCTTGATGGTGTAGAAAGTGGCAAATTGAACTTAACGGGAGAACTGGTCGCTGACATTTTCGCCAGCAAAATCACCAAGTGGAACGATCCCAAGATTCAGGAAGTAAACCCCGGCCTTCAATTGCCGGATGCAGATATCGCTGTAGTCCATCGCTCGGACGGAAGCGGGACCACATATATTTTTACCGATTACTTAAGCACAGTAAGTGAAGATTGGAAACAAAACATTGGAACAGGAAAATCTGTTGATTGGCCCCAGGGAATTGGTGCAAAAGGAAACGAAGGGGTTGCCGGTCAATTAACGAATACTCCGGGAGCCATCGGATATGTCGGTCTTGACTATGCTGTTGAAAACGGAATTGCAGTAGCCAACATTCAGAATAAAGAGGGAGAATTCATTACTCCGTCCCTTGAGAGCGTAAGTAAAGCAGCTGCAGGTGCTGTTCAGATCGTCCCCGAAGATCTCCGCTTCTCCATGGTAGATATGCCGGGTAAAGGTTCTTATCCGATTTCTGGTACAACCTGGGCCCTCGTTTACAAAGAACAAAAAGACATGGTAAAAGCGAAGGAACTGGTGAAATTACTGCAATGGGCGAATACGGAAGGACAACAGTATTCCGAAGCACTGCTGTACGCTCCGCTTCCTGCAGAATTACAGGAATTAAACAAAAAACAACTGGAAAAAATCACGGTTGACGGGCAAAAGGTAATGGAATAAACTTAATTTGACATAATTCTTTTAAATACAGGACATGAAACCCTATCCTTAGGGTTTCTTGTCTTGTTTTCTGAAAGAAAAAGGAGTGGATGGAGTGAACATTCGGTTCGGGGATCGGTTGTTTAAAGGGATCGCTTATGTTTTTGGCGCACTTATTTTAATTTTATTCCTGATGATGATTATTAAATTGTACCAGGGTTCTGGTGCAACGATCGCAGAGTACGGATTTTCCTTTATTTTTGGCTCGGAATGGAGTCCGTACAATGATGTGTTTGGAGCTTGGCCGTTCATTATCGGTACCATTGTTTCATCACTGCTGGCACTACTCATCGCTGCTCCGATCAGTATCGGGATTGCAATATATCTTGTGGAAGTTGCTCCCAAATGGATTCGAACCCCCGTAGGATTTATGGTTGAGCTTCTGGCGGCCATTCCTTCCATTGTATATGGGTTGTGGGGAATCTTCATTCTTGCACCTTTTGTACGGAATCACATCGCCCCGATTTTTACAGAAACACTGGGTACAAAAATCCCTCTGTTTGCCGGACCTTCCTACGGAGTAGGATTGTTGACCGCCGGTATTGTACTGGCCATCATGATTATCCCGACAATTGCATCAATTTCCAGAGAAGTGATTCGAACCGTTCCTGATTCTCAGAGGGAAGCGGCATATGCTCTCGGAGCGACCAAATGGGAAGTGATCAGCACTTCTGTCTTGACCTATGCCCGCTCCGGGATCCTGGGTGCCATGATTATCGGACTCGGACGAGCCATCGGGGAAACCATGGCGGTGACGATGGTCATCGGGAATGCAGCCAAGATCCCGCAGTCCATTTTTGACCCGGCATATACCATGGCTAGTGTGATTGCCAATGAATTTACGGAGGCAACCTCCAACTTATATGTATCAGCACTAATCGAAATCGGATTGTTATTGTTCTTTGTCACCATTTTTGTCAATGTGATCGCGCGATTACTCGTCTGGTCCGTTTCCCGTGGCACGCAGGAGGTGAAATAGATGGCGAACCAATCATTGTCAGCAAGAAAAGCAAAAAACGTAACGATGATCAGCCTCACTGTGATTGGTACCCTCCTTGCACTTATTCCCCTGTTTAGTATTTTTGCCTATGTCTTAACCAGAGGGTTACCTGCAATCAATATCGATTTTTTTACGCAACTTCCGAAACCCCTTGGTGAAGAAGGGGGAGGGATGGTCAATGCCATCGCGGGTTCAATTATTGTTGTAGGTATTTCCGGACTCATCGGTATTCCGGTGGGGATTATGTCCGGTATCTTTTTATCGGAATACGGTCGAAACCGTTTCGGACGTTCCATCAGCTTTTTGACCGATGTATTGCTGGGTGTTCCGTCGATTGTTGTCGGGATCTTTGTCTATGTACTACTGGTACTGGCGATGGGGGGATTTTCGGCGTATGCCGGAGGTATTGCCCTCAGTATTCTGATGATTCCAGCGGTTACGAGAACGACGGAAGAGATGCTGAAACTGATTCCCAGTCATATAAGGGAAGCGGGGCTGGCCCTGGGATTACCGAAGTGGCGTGTGACACTGTTTATTGTACTGCCTTCGGCTTTGAGAGGGATCGTCACCGGTGTCATGCTTGCTATTGCACGTGTCATGGGCGAAACTGCACCCTTGTTGTTCACCGCTTTCGGTAATCGTTACTGGCATGCCAGCTTGAATGATCCCATTGCAACGTTGCCGGTTCAGATCTTCACCTATGCAATATCGCCGTATAAAGAATGGCAGGCACAGGCATGGGCAGGAGCATTAACATTAATTGTTATCGTGTTGATTTTTAACATCTTGGCCAGAGTGATCACATACAGAAAAAATCATTGATTCTATTTTTCGAGGTGAATAAGATGGGTATAGAAGTGAAAAATCTGAATGCCTGGTACGGTGATTTGCATGCGATAAAAGATATTAATCTGAGCATCCCCAAAAATCAGGTGACAGCGTTAATCGGACCGTCCGGTTGCGGAAAATCCACTTTTCTGCGTTGTTTAAACCGGATGCATGAGGTGATAGAAGGAACGAAAGTGACCGGGGAAATTCTTGTCGATGGAGAAAATATCTATGGCACCAATGTCGATCCTGTTACGGTTCGTTATCGCATCGGCATGGTATTTCAAAAACCCAATCCCTTCCCGACGATGTCAATTTTCGATAATGTGGCGGCCGGATTGAAGTTAAACGGAATGAGAAACAAGAAGCAGATCAGAGAAATTGTAGAAAGAAGTCTTGAAGCTGCCGGATTATGGGATGAGGTATCCGATCGTCTGGATAAGAATGCAATGGGACTTTCGGGAGGACAGCAACAACGGTTATGTATTGCCAGAACACTGGCGGTAAATCCCGAGATCGTGCTGATGGACGAGCCGACTTCGGCATTAGATCCAATTTCTACTCATAAAATTGAGGAACTGGTTCATAGTCTTAAAGAAAACTATACGATCGTCATCGTAACTCACAACATGCAACAGGCCGCACGCGTATCCGATAACACGGCATTTTTCTTAAATGGCGAAGTGATTGAGTACAATACCACCAAACACATTTTTTCAAATCCCAGCGATCAGCGGACTGAGGATTATATTACCGGTCGATTTGGGTAAGGAAAACACATTTATTTCCTTAAACTTTTAATTGGAGGGGATTCTTCTGAACAGGCAATCGTTTGACCGCGACTTAAAGTTATTGAAGGATAAGCTTCTCGAAATGGGCGGTATGGTAGAAAAGGCTTTGACTGATTCGATTGCTTCATTGAAAGAACTCAATCAGGAAATGGCAAACCGGGTGGTCGAAGATGATGAAAAAATTAATGATTTTGAACATGAGATAGAATCGGCAGCGATCCATCTCATCGCGACACAGCAACCGGTGGCTAAGGACCTTCGCAAAATTATATCTTTTATTAAAATCGCCGGGGATCTTGAGCGGATGGGCGATTTTGCGGTGAACATCGCCAGAGTAACCCGTCGTCTCGAAGGTGAAAAGCTGATCAAGCCCCTTGTTGATATCCCGCAAATGGCGGAAACGGCGGCAAAAATGGTTAATGCTGGTCTTAATGCCTACATCGATGAAAACGTTGATTTGGCTTACACCCTCGATGATATGGACGACCAGGTGGATGCTTTTTACAAGAAGATTCTTAATGAATTGTTTGAGATTATGGCCAAAGATCCAACTACGATCAATCAAGCGATTCAACTCGCTTTCGTTGGAAGATATATCGAACGGATCGGCGATCACGCCACCAACATCGGTGAAAGTGTCATTTATCTGGTCCAAGGTAAGAAGCCGGATCTGAATACCTGAATCATCAGAAACTGATTTTTAATCGGATAGTCAGGGTTGTGCCCGAGGTCATGAATAAGACGTGTCATGAATAAGACGTAGGGTACAGCCTTATTTGTTTTTAATCAAACCACGGCTTTACAAAAAATTTAACCTCCCTTTATTTGAAATTAATATCGGCATGCCATGATGAAAGAGGGATTAGTAATCCTGAATCAAGGTTCAGGGAGGACTGGCAAAGATGGCGAGAAAAAAAGTCCTGGTGCTTTCTGAAGCTTTTGGAGCGGGACATACAAGCGCTGGTAAAGCCGTGGCTGAGATATTGAAATCGGATGACGTTGATGTGAAGGTATTAGAACTTGGCAAATATCTGCATCCTCTGTGGTTTGATGCGATTATCAGCGTATATGTAAAGACGATCGAGTTCAGGCCCGAATGGTGGGGGAAACTCTATTATTACCATCAAAACCATCCGTTACGAAGTGTACCTTTTTTCCTGCACAGGTTATTTTATCATGATGTATTTCAACTGTTGATATCAGAAAATCCGGATCTTATTATATGTACACACCCTTTTCCGGCAATGGTGATTTCCCGATTAAAAAAAAAAGAGGATATCCTGTGCCGATGATAACTGTTGTAACGGATTATCAATTCCATGCAACATGGATCGCTTCTCATACAGATTACTATCTGATACCGGATGAAGGAATGAAATTATCGTTTGTTGAGCAAGGGGTAGAGCCGGACAAAATTTATGTAACCGGCATACCTGTTTCACCAAAATTTTGGAAAAGGCAACCGTCCAATTATGCTAAAATAAAGCTTGGGTTTAAAGAAGATCAGCCCCTTGCACTGGTTATGGGAGGCGGCCTAGGAAATGGTGGTATAGAGGAAATTGTCCGGACATTAAACGAATATGAAGATCACATACAGGCAGCCGTAATTTCTGGAAATAATCCGATGTTATATACAAAAATACAAGAGTATCTCAGGACAGATGGGAAGCATAACATTCGAACTTTTGGATTTACAGACAAGATAGACGTTTTTATGGATGCAGCAGATTTTTTAATTACCAAACCGGGCGGGATGACGTGTACCGAAGCGTTATATAAAAATTTGCCCATGATTTTTTACCAGCCCATTAAAGGTCAAGAAGAAGGAAATTCTCAATTGTTTACTGAGAAGGGATGGGGTGTATTAGGGCAGAATAGAGTAGAATTAAGACAATTGATTGATTCTTGGATACATTATCCTGTTCGGCTTCATCAGATCCAAAGAAAACAGATCTCTTATACTTCCCAATATCCGCCGACCATATTAAAGACATTGCTACTTTCCTGTTTGGAACAAACAACAGTGCAATCCCGTGTGATCAATGCATAATATATGCTTTTCTTTTTTTGTTTACTATATTAATATTTAGTTATATAACTAAATGATTATATGAAACAAAGAGGAGGTCAAGGATGGAACTGAATGAGCTTTCCGGCTATTTTAAAGTTCTTGGTGATCCCAACAGGTTGAGGATCTTTACCGTCCTGTGTAGACGTGAGTACTGTGTATGTGAATTGGTTGAACTTTTTCATATGTCTCAACCTGCTGTATCCCAGCATCTCAAAAAATTGCGCACACATCAATTCGTAAAGGAAAGACGTCAGGGGCAATGGATCTATTACTCCAAAAATGAGGAACATCCTCTATACGAATATATACAACCCATTCTACCCGACGTCGGCGCAGATGAAGAAAAATTGAGAAATGTATCATGTAATTAATTCAAGGAGGAAAATGATGTTACTTATCTCAGCAATTTTTATATTCGTACTTACGCTAGTGTTTGTGATCTGGCAACCGCGCGGTCTTTCCATCGGCTGGTCGGCAACCGGGGGTGCGGTGCTTGCCTTAATTGCAGGTGTGGTATCATTTGCGGATGTGATCACAGTAACCGGGATTGTATGGAATGCTACACTCGCTTTTGTGGCTATCATTATTATCTCTCTTATATTAGATGAAATCGGTTTTTTTGAATGGGCCGCGCTCCATATGGCACGATTTGCTCGGGGTGACGGAAAAAGAATGTTCGTTTACGTTGTCGTTCTGGGAGCACTGGTGGCAGCCTTTTTTGCCAACGACGGTGCTGCTTTGATTTTGACTCCAATTGTACTGGCCCAGGTCAGGGCACTTCATTTTGAAGAAAAAATGATTTTGCCGTTCATTATGGCCAGCGGTTTTATAGCTGATACGACCTCCCTTCCGCTTGTGGTCAGTAATTTGGTTAACATTGTGTCCGCCGACTATTTCGGTATCGGCTTTGTGGAATACGCTCTGCGCATGATTTTACCCAATATATTTTCGTTACTTGCCAGTCTCCTGGTTCTTTATCTTTTCTTTAAAAAATCGATCCCTGCATCCTATCCTGTGGATCAATTAAAAAAACCCCACGAAGCACTAAAGGATCGCAAATTGTTCCGTGTATCCTGGTTGATCCTTGCTGTTCTGTTAGCAGGCTATTTATTCAGTGAGATGTGGAACATTCCTGTCTCTTTCATTGCCGGAATTGCTGCAATGGTATTTGTGATTCTGGCCAACCGCGGTGGAGTGATCGAGACCCGTAAAGTGATTAAAGAGGCTCCCTGGGAAATTGTCGTCTTTTCCATCGGAATGTATGTGGTAGTGTATGGGTTGCGTAATGTGGGGTTAACCGATACCCTTGGACAAGTTCTCCAACTGGCCGCTGATCAAGGATTACTTGCAGCGACATTGGTCATGGGATTTGTTGCTGCCATTTTATCCTCTGTGATGAATAACATGCCGACAGTGATGATTAATGCGCTTGCTATTGCCGGAACCGGTACAGAGGGCATCATTCGAGAGGCGCTCGTATATGCCAACGTGATCGGAAGTGACCTCGGTCCGAAAATTACTCCGATCGGTTCGCTCGCTACGCTGTTGTGGCTGCACGTTCTCAGCAAAAAAGGGGTGAAGATCGGATGGGGCTATTATTTTAAGACAGGAATTATATTAACTATTCCTACATTATTCATCACACTGATCGGATTGTATTTATCCTTGAAATTTATATAAACGGGGTGTAAACGAAATGGATAAAAAGAAACCTATTCTATACTTTTTGTGTACGGGGAATTCCTGCAGAAGTCAGATGGCGGAAGGATGGGCCAGGCATCTGGCGGGGGATCACTTTGAAGTATACAGCGGCGGGATCGAGTCCCACGGGGTGAATCCCATTGCTATAACAACCATGGGGGAGATAGGGATTGATATAGCGGGCCAAACCTCTGATTTAATCGATCTTGAGTTATTAAATCGTTCTGATTATGTAATTACATTGTGCGGAGATGCCAATGATAAGTGCCCGACCACACCTCCTCATGTTCAGCGGGATCACTGGGGATTCATCGACCCGGCTAAAGCAACGGGAAGCGAAGAAGAAGTGCTACAGGTATTCAGACAGGTCCGGGATGAAATTGGAAAGCGGGTCAAGACATTTATAGATAACTATCCATTTGAATAAGTTCAAAAAGCCTTTAGGTTTGTCCGTTTACGGCAACTTAAAGGCTTTATTCGTTTTTTACACCTTCTTCATACTTCCTTAATAATTCTGTTGTTCAATAAAATTGACATAAAAAGAAATGGATGATTTTCAGGGGGAGGATGACAACGTGAACCGAATTGTATCCTGGTTGGATCAAGGCGACCACAGGCTTCTCTATTTTGTCAACAACCAGTTAAAATGTTCCTTTTTAGATTGGTGGATGCCAAAAGTGACCCATTTAGGAGGAGCAACGTCTACGATCAGTTTGTTTATGCTCTTGTTTACTCTGGAACATTTTCAATTTGGCATCGGGTTGGAGGGACTCATTTCACTTTCTGCAAGTCATTTGATTGTCCATCTGCTAAAAAAAAGATTTAATCGTCATCGTCCCTATCTGGTACATGGTCAAATACACACCTTCGCAAATCCTTTAAAAGACTATTCGTTTCCTTCAGGACATACGACAGCCATATTTTCTGTAGCCACGACACTTTCTCTCTTTATTCCTGCATTTGTATCCGTGATGTTACCGGTAGCCGTTATCGTTGGTCTGTCCAGAATTTATCTTGGATTGCACTACCCAACAGATGTTATCATCGGAGCATTTATCGGATCGATGACTGCCATCATTATTCATTCATTATAAAGGAGATTTTATGAACAATATAAAGAAGTGGTTTTTTGGACGCACACCTGTTACCTATTTCAGCGGTAACAGAAAACTAAAACAGGCTGTGGAACGGGGAAATCAGGTATTTCTTATCTATATTGACGTCGTTCGCTCACAGGAAATTGAAAACAGACACGGTGAAAAAATTATCTCAAACATTTTTACCGAGGTAATGGAAAGCATCGAAAAAAATACGGTTGTTCATTTTAAAAATATGGATATTCTGGGGATCAGGCATTTATGGGGCGATGATTTTATAGTTTGTTTTACCCCTCACGAAAACAATTCACAACTGGGTCCTGCCGACATAGAGAAAAAGTTGTATTCTTTTCGAGATGGCCTTGAGCAGGATTGTTACACTCGTCTTGATAAACTTTTGGATTCCCCGATGAAGTTTCATATTGGTTATGCTTTTATGGAAGGAAAACGGGACAACCTGGAAAAACAGATGTATGTGGCAATCAAACAAGCCGTGAAATTAGCCAAGGAGAGTAATTTTCTGAAGATCAGTAAATATGCCCATGAATTTGAAGAGATATTAAAGGAACGGAATATTTCAATTGTCTATCAACCCATCATCTCTTTAAAAAACGGGGAAGTTTATGGATGGGAGTCGCTGGCACGTGGTCCGCATAACACTTATTTTTCATCGCCCGACCGCTTATTTTCTTTTGCTGAGGAAGTGGGGAAGCTTTATCAACTTGAGCGGTTATGTCGGGAACAATCCATCCTGACAAGCCAAAACAAAATACCGACGGGTAAAAAATTGTTTCTCAATTTAAATCCCAAAGTGATTGATGATCCAGATTTTGTCCGGGGGCAAACAGCCGCTTTGTTAAAAGAGCATGGTTTATTACCGAGCGAAGTGGTGTTTGAAATTACAGAACACCACGCCATCAAGGATTATAAACATTTTAAAAAAGTACTGGAGTATTATCGATCCCAGGGCTTTTTAATAGCGATTGATGATACGGGAGCCGGACACTCCAATCTGCAATCAGTTGTAGAACTTTCTCCCGATTTTATTAAACTGGATCACTCCCTGATTTCAGGGATTGATCGCAACAGAATGAAACAGGCAGTGATCGAATCCTTTGTCACGCTCTCCCGTAAAATCAATTGTCAAATCGTTGCAGAAGGCATCGAGCGATATGAAGAACTGCATACCTTGATCCATCTGGGGGTTGATCTGGGACAGGGATACTATATTTCCAGGCCACAGCATGAATTTGTCTTGCCTCCAGAACAAGTGGTAAATGAAATAAGGAGAAAAGTGACAACAACGAAACAGATATCAGAATCTACGATTACAGTCGGAGATATTGTCCAACCCGAAGTGATGGTCGACAAAGAAAGAAAATCAAGGGAGATTCAGTTATTGTTTCAGGAAAATCCCAGATTATCCTCTGTGATTGTCATTCATGAGGGGAAGCCGGCCGGATTGGTGATGAGACAACACTTTTTACAATTTTTGAGCACCCAGTATGGCGTACCACTGTTTTATGATCGACCGATCACAGAGATTATGGACAAGACTCCACTAATTTTAAATCATGATGATTCGATTGATTCAGCGGGACAACTCGCCATGAATCGAAGTGATTTAAAATTATATGATGATATCATTGTGATGAATCGCGGGAAAATACACGGTATCGTTACCGTCCGCAATTTAATAGAGAATATAATGCGAAGCAAAATTGAAATGGCGCGATTCGCCAATCCTTTAACCGGATTACCGGGAAATATCAAAATCGAACATGAACTGAAAAAACGCCTGCAAAACAGAGAAACTTTTGCGGCGATTTATTGTGATCTCAATCAATTTAAGCATTTTAATGACCGATTTGGTTTTGAATTGGGAGACCGCATCATATTATTTACGGCCCGGTTTCTTCAAATCATGTTAACGAAGTTCGGATCTGCAGAGGACTTTCTCGGTCATATCGGCGGAGATGATTTTCTCATCCTGACTTCTCCGCAGCGGGTCCATTTGTTTGGCGGAAAAGTGATTCGGTATTTTCGCATGGCGATGGCGATTTTAAGAAAACATACCGGAGTATACGTCTCCCTGTCCATGGCCAGCATTCTATGCAACAGAGACTGGTTTGAAAACCATATTCAGATATCGGAGTTTTTGGCCGAGGTAAAGAAGAAAGCCAAAAGTCAGCAGGATAGTGCATTTATCTTTGTCAATCACCAACCCGGAACGGATATCGAAGCGGGAAATTAAGCCGGACTTAAAGCAATAACCGACTCCATCTTTGTTCTTTCCACCCCCTGTGATATGATAAAAACAGTAAAAAATAAGGGGTGCAGGTAGAGGATGTCCAGAAATGAAAAATTCGTGATGATCGACGGGAACAGCATTGCCAACCGTGCTTTTTATGCTCTTCCCTTATTAAGCAATGCAAGTGGAACCTATACCAATGCCGTATACGGTTTTACCAATATGTTGATGAAAATACTGGAGGATGAAAAACCGACACATATTCTGGTGGCTTTCGATGCGGGAAAAGTCGTTTTTCGCCATCAGGATTTTAAGGAATATAAGGGGACACGTCAGAAAACCCCGAGTGAATTATCGGAACAGTTTCCGCTGATTAAGGAGGTGCTGGATGCCCTCTCGATTCAACGTTTTGAACTGGAAGGATACGAGGCGGACGATATCATCGGTACCCTGAGTAAAGAAGCGGAAAAAGCAGAGATTCCCACGCTGATCGTCACCGGGGATAAGGACATGCTTCAGCTGGTGTCCGAACATGTCCGGGTGGCTTTGACCCGTAAAGGAATCAGTGAAACGGAAGTCTACGATATCAAAGCGGTTGATGAAAAATACGGTTTGACCCCGGCACAAATCATCGACCTCAAAGGCTTGATGGGAGACAGTTCGGACAACATTCCCGGAATCCCGGGAGTGGGAGAAAAAACGGCGCTGAAACTTTTACATCAGTTCGGCAGTGTGGAAAAGGTGCTGGAAAACGCCGATCAGATATCCGGTCAAAAGCTTAAAGAAAAAGTCGAACAGAATAAAGAGCAGGCTCTGTTAAGCAAGCAACTGGCCACAATCCATCGTGACACACCGGTAAACATTCAATTGCAAGATCTCGAGTATCAAGGTATTAATCCCGAGAAAGTAACCCCCGTTTTTAAACAACTGGAGTTTCACTCCCTGCTTGATCGCATCGGGGGCGGAACGGAGCAGAAAACGGAACGGACCGATATCGCTTTCGAGATTGTGAGTAATGATAACCTCTCCCGTTTTGAAGACAAACTGACCTCGCCGATGGCGCTGTATATTGAAGTGGACGGAGAAAATTACCACGGTGCCCCTGTGGTGGGAATGGCCCTTGCAAACGACCGGGACACGTTTTATGTTCCCTTCGATGTTGCCTGCGATTGGGAGGTCTTCCGCCAGTGGCTTGCCGACGAAAGTCAGGAAAAATGGGTGCATGACGGGAAAAGAAGTATGGTCGCTCTGCGATGGCAGGGTCTGTCATTAAAAGGGATAACCTTCGATACATTCATCGCATCCTATCTGATTAACCCGTCAGAATCACGCCATCTTTTGCATGAAATTACACGGCGTTCAACGGATATGCTCATTCCTTCCGACGAAGAAGTCTACGGCAAAGGGGCAAAACGGCAAATGCCCGGGCAAGACCTCTTGGCCGAACATATCAGCCGCAAAGCGAAAGCGATCCATGCCTCTTTTTCCGGATTAAACAAGGAATTGGAGACGTTCCATCTTAATGAATTATTTGAAAAGCTGGAACTCCCACTCGCTGAAATCCTCGGTGAAATGGAAGTGGACGGTTTTAAACTGGATCAGGAACGCTTAAAACAAATGGGCAGTGAACTTCAGCAAAAATTGGAACAATTGACCGCCGAGATCTACGAACTGGCCGGAACCGAGTTTAATATCAACTCACCGAAACAACTGGGGGTTATCCTATTCGAAAAACTGGGACTGCCTCCGCTGAAAAAAACGAAGACGGGTTACTCAACCAATGCCGATGTCCTGGAAAGACTGGCCGGCATGCATGAAGTCATTCCTAAAATCCTGCAGTTCCGCCAGCTTGGAAAATTGCAATCCACATACATCGAAGGGTTGATGAAGGTCGTCCACGAGGAAACGGGCAAGGTGCACACCATCTTTAACCAGGCACTGACCGCGACCGGCAGGCTGAGCAGTACCGAGCCCAATCTGCAAAACATTCCGATTCGCATGGAAGAAGGCCGCAGAATCAGACAGGCCTTCATTCCTTCAGAAGATAACATGTATATTTTGAGCGCCGACTACTCTCAGATCGAATTGAGGGTACTGGCCCATATTTCTGAAGATCCGCGATTGATTGAGGCTTTCCGTCAGGATATGGACATTCATACCAGCACAGCGATGGAAGTGTTCGGTGTGGCGGAAGACGACGTCACTTCCCTGATGAGAAGGCAGGCAAAAGCGGTTAACTTCGGTATTATCTACGGAATCAGTGATTACGGTTTGTCTCAAAACCTAAATATTCCGCGAAAAGAAGCGGGCGTTTTTATTGAGAAGTATTTTTCCATTTACGAAGGCGTTAAAAAGTATATGGAAGAGATTGTACAAAAAGCAAAAAAAGATGGCTACGTGACCACTTTGATGCACCGTCGCCGATATCTGCCCGAGATCAACAGCCGAAATTTCAATCAGCGGAGTTTTGCTGAAAGGACTGCGATGAATACGCCGATTCAGGGGACTGCTGCAGACATCATTAAACTGGCTATGGTCAATGTCGCCCGCCGTTTAAAAGCGGAACGGATGTCCAGCCGCATGCTGTTGCAGGTTCATGACGAACTGGTGTTTGAAGTGGTTGCGGACGAACTGGAAGCAATGAAAACGCTGGTCAGGGAAGAAATGGAGTCGGCGATTGAATTGAATGTTCCTTTGAAAGTGGATATGAGTTACGGTCCTACCTGGTATGATGCCAAGTAACAAACACACACGGGAAGGAGTCAAGTGAACAAATGCCGGAACTTCCTGAAGTAGAAACGATCAAACGTACACTGCGACAACTGGTGATCGGTAAAACCATTAAAAATGTAATCATAAATTTGCCCCGTATCGTCCAACGACCGGATGATACGGAACATTTTCGTCAACTTTTGATCGGACAAACCATCGAGGATATTCGGAGAAGGGGAAAATTTCTAAAATTCATCCTGAGCGATCAGGTGCTGGTATCTCATCTGCGTATGGAAGGGCGTTACGGCTTATATGACTCCACAGAACCGGTGGAAAAACACACCCATGTCATTTTTCAATTTACGGACGGTAGTGAATTGCGGTATAAAGATGTCCGTCAGTTCGGCACCATGCATATTTTTCCCAGAGGAGAAGAAGAAAAACACCCGCCTCTTCTTAAACTGGGTCCGGAGCCACTTGACGACTCTTTTTCGGAAAAGAAATTTGCTTCCCTTTTTAAGGGACGGAAAACCAAGATTAAGCCGCTCCTGTTAAATCAGTCTTTTCTTGCCGGTCTGGGCAATATTTATGTGGATGAATCCTTATTTGATGCGGGAATTCATCCAGAAACCGAAGTCGGCGACCTGAAACCGGCTCAGATCCGCAAACTCTACCGCAGTATCCTCCGTACCCTGCACAGGGCGGTGGAACAGGGAGGAAGTTCCGTCAAGTCCTATGTCAACGGTCAGGGTGAGATGGGGATGTTCCAGCAGGAATTGAAGGTGTACGGGCGAAAAGAAGAACCCTGTTATCATTGTGGGACACCGATCATACGTATTGTAGTAGGTGGACGGGGTACCCATTTTTGCCCGTTGTGTCAGCAGCTCCCTTCCTAAAGCATGTGCGGTTTAATCGAATCATGGTCGTTCCGGCACTCCCCCTGCGATACTTCCATATGATGAAGTATCATCGCAGGAGGAGGAAGGACCGTGTTTCAAATATTATCCATGCTGGCCCTGGCTCTCGCTGTCAGTATAGACGGATTTGGTGTAGGGGTAACGTACGGGCTGAGAAAGATACAGATTCCACTCAAATCGATCGTCATTATTGTTTTATGTTCCGCGCTGGTTATTTTCTTAACGATGAACATCGGACACTGGCTAACCCGATTTGTAAATCCGGATGTGGCCGGCTGGATCGGCGCCCTGATTTTGATTGCTATCGGATGCTGGGCCATCTATAATATGTTTCGAAATCATCGGGTTGCATCGGAAGAGGTTGAACCGCTAAAGGAATTTGTCTTTGAAATTAAAACACTGGGTCTGGTGATTCATATCTTGCGTAAGCCAACGGTTGCTGATGTGGATCGATCCGGTACCATTTCTTCTGCGGAAGCCACGCTGCTTGGCCTGGCTTTATCGATGGATGCGTTTGGTGCCGGGATTGCAGCCGGATTTATGGGGATGTCCGTCTGGATCACCCCGCTGGTCATAGGGGCCATGAATCTGTTATTTATATTGATGGGATACCGCATCGGATTTAAGTTTGCGGACAACAAATGGATGAAACGTTTATCCGTAATACCGGGTTTAATATTAATTCTGTTTGGGATTATAAAAATATTGTAGTCTAGGAGGGACGATCGTTCGTGCAGAATGGAAATCATGTGAAGGTGGTAGGATTAACGGGAAGTATCGCTTCCGGCAAAAGTACCGTAGCCGCCATGTTTAAAGAACTGGGAGCATGTATCATCGATGCAGATCAACTGGCACGTGAGGTCGTTCTTCCGGGGGAACCGGCGTGGCAGGATATTCGCAGGCGCTTTGGCAATGATGTATTACTTGAGGACGGGAACATCAATCGTCCCAAACTGGCAGAAATCATATTTTCGAATGATCAGGCCCGAGAGGAACTCAATCGAATTGTTCATCCCCGGGTTTTTGATTTGATAAGGCAACGGATCGGGCAGGCACGGGAACAATCCTGTCCGCTGATTCTTGTCGATGTGCCCCTTTTATATGAAAATAAGCGGCAGGATATGTACGAGCAGGTGATTGTAGTGTATGTTCCGCAGGAAATTCAGCTGGAACGACTGATGAAACGAAATGGTTTAACCGAAGAACAGGCGATGCTCAGGATTGCATCGCAAATGAGACCAGAAGAAAAAAAGGAACTGGCGGATTTTATCATTGATAACAGCGGCTCGCCGGAGGAAACGCGGGCACAGGTTCGCCGTTTATACGAGAAACTTACGGGATGAACAGGGGAATGAATCATGCGTACACCGGGTATATCTAAAAAAGAAACCGTCCTGCTTGTTCTGCTTGTCATCACTTTTTTTATGTTGCAATCCCCCATCGTCTGGAAAAGCATGTACCCCATCTCGTACCGGGAGGAAGTGAAACTGGCCGCCGACCGGTACGGACTCGATCCTTATCTCATTCTGGCCGTTATACAGATAGAGAGTAATTTTGATCATGATCGAATCTCCAGAAAAGGTGCGGTGGGTTTGATGCAATTAATGCCGGAGACGGCAGCCTGGGTGATTGAGCAGGGCAATTTTCCGCCGGATACAATGGAATTCTTATCATATCCCGAGGTGAATGTCCATCTGGGAAGCTGGTATCTTTCATTTTTGGACAAGACTTTTAACGGCAATCAGACGGCCGTCATCGCGGCTTATAACGCAGGACAGGGAAATGTGATCCGCTGGCTGGAAGAGGGACGGTGGGACGGCCGCCTGGAAACAGTCAGTCAAATTCCATATGGAGAAACAAGACATTATATCCAGAGAGTGATGTATTACTATGGCAGATATCTCGACATTTATGAGGACGATTTTTAGCAGTATTCATCAATTTGTAACAAATGCCTGTTTTTTTTCTTTTGTAAACATGTTGAAGAAAAGTGACATACTATTTATAATAAACATTGAAAATAGTATGTATTAAACGGGAGAGGAGAACGATTTATGACAACAAAAATTGCCATAAACGGTTTCGGAAGAATTGGCCGTATGGTTTTCCGACGGGCCTTGCAGGATGAAAGCGTTCAGGTGGTTGCCATCAATGCAAGCTATACTCCTGAAGTTCTGGCACACCTGTTGAAATATGATACAGTACACGGCACTCTGGCAGACGATGTAATTCCGCTTGAAGACGGATTACAAGTAAACGATCAAATTGTAAAAATTGTTTCCAACCGTGATCCTGCTCAACTGCCTTGGAAAGAGCTCAATGTAGAAGTGGTAGTTGAGGCAACGGGCAAATTCCGTGATCGCGATTCGGCGGCAAAACATCTCGAAGCAGGTGCGCAAAAAGTAGTGATTACCGCACCGGGTAAACAGGTGGACGCCACCATCGTCATGGGTGTCAATGAAGATACTTATTCTTATGAAGATCATCATGTTGTCTCCAATGCTTCATGTACGACCAACTGCCTTGCTCCCGTAGTCAAAGTTTTGCATGAAACCTTTGGAGTAGAGAACGGATTGATGACGACCGTTCATTCCTATACAAACGATCAAAATGTGCTCGATAATCCTCACAAGGATTTGCGCAGGGCAAGAGCATCGGCACAGGCGATCATTCCCACCAGCACCGGTGCTGCAAAAGCGGTGGCAGAAGTTTTACCCGAACTGAAGGGACGCTTAAACGGGATTTCGTTACGTGTTCCGACTCCCAACGTTTCCATCGTAGATTTGGTGGCTGATGTAAGATCCAGTGTAACCGTTGAAGAAGTAAACCAGGTTCTTAAACAGGCGGCCGAAGGAGAAATGGGCAAGTACATCGAATTCAGTACGGCACCGCTCGTATCTGCCGATTTTGTGGGCAATGACCATTCCGCCATCGTTGATGGACTTTCCACCATGGTTATGGGAGACCACAAAATTAAAGTACTGGCGTGGTACGATAACGAGTGGGGTTATTCCTGCCGTGTCGTTGATCTTGTCAAGCACGTATCAGCTAAAGCTGCGGCTGAGCGCAAACAGGCACTGGCCGTAAGATAAATCGTGGTGCAAAAGAAGCGGGGGTGTTTTCCGATCATCAGGAAAACACCTCTTTTTTTGAGAACTGTAAGATTTATGTTGCCGACGGGAATAGATTTCGTTAAAATGATGAAGGTTAACAAAGAAAAAGTACTATTCAATCCGATGCGGAGGGAGTTGTTGAGAAATGGAAGCGCAAATCTGGTTTACTGAGCCACAGACCGGCGGATATCGTGTTGAGTGGCGAATTCGAAACATATTACATCAGGAAAAGTCACCGTTTCAAGATATCACGATTGTAGAAATGGTTGACTTTGGACGAGCATTACTGTTGGATGGTGTGGTTCAGGTTACGGAGAAGGATCATTTTATTTATAACGAAATGATTACCCATGTTCCGCTCAATGTCCATCCCAATCCGCAGAAAGTGTTGATCATCGGTGGCGGTGACGGCGGTGCTGCAGCGGAAATTTTAAAATTTGACAGTGTTGAGCAGATTGACATGGTCGAAATTGATGAACGTGTCGTTATCGTGTCGGAGAAATATTTACCTTCGATTTCACACAAGGTGCGCGACCCGCGTATCAATTTAATTTTTGAAGACGGCATCAATTTTGTAAAGAATAAAGAAAACGAATACGATGTCATCATTGTGGATTCGAGTGACCCGGTCGGACCTGCCGCCCAACTGTTTGAAAAAGATTTCTATCTTAATGTCAACCGGGCATTAAAAGAAGATGGTCTGGTGGTGTGCCAGAGTGAATCTCCTTTCTTTTATGAAAATGTACTGGAGCGTGTTTCTGTAACTTTACAGGATATCTTCCCGGTAACCCGAACCTATCTGGCCGTTGTGCCTACTTATCCCTCCGGATTGTGGAGTTTTACCCTGGCTTCTAAAGCACAGGATCCGCTTTATGTGAATGAGCGGGAGATTCCGGACCGTGATACCCGTTATTTTACGCCGCAGATTTTTAAATCTGTTTTTGCATTGCCTCGGTTTGTGCAGGAAATGGTTCATCAGAACAATAAGTAAACCGATCCGGTTAGGAAATGGCAAGTGAAGTTTCTTCACTTGCCCACATTTTTTATGAAAATAATATTCTGGATTTGATTTGCCTTTCCCTCACTGCGTTCGGCCGGTCTGCATCAAATTCAGAATATTATTTTCTAGATAAATTGTAAATCTCAACAATTTAAATGAAACCATAATCCGTAACACAACGCGGCTTCTCCAAGAATTTTATTTCTTAAACGATTCAATTACGAATGCCATACGGTATTTTCTTTATCTTCGAAAGATATGGAGTATCCAACGATTTCATCCATGCATTAACACAATCCTTCTTCATGATCTCTCTCTTCTTTTGATCAAAAAAATAAGTAGCTGGATTTGATGCAGATCGGCCGAACGCAGTGAGGGAAAGGCAAATCAAATCCAGCTACTTATTTTAGTGCTTGACGAAAGAAATTATGTGGGGGAAACTAAAGGGAAGAGAAAAAGTTGGGGATGATGACATGCGTTGTCCGTACTGTAATCATAATGGCACACGTGTACTGGATTCCAGACCGGTAAACGACAGTCAATCAATTCGAAGAAGAAGAGAATGCGAATCGTGTCACCGGCGTTTCACCACTTTTGAAGTGGTTGAGGAAGCGCCGTTGCTTGTCATTAAAAAAGACGGCGCGAGGGAAGAATTCAGTCGTGAGAAAATTTTGCGCGGTCTGGTGCGCGCCTGTGAAAAACGACCGGTTGCCCTTGAAACGCTGGAAAGAATCGTGGATGAGATTGAAAAGGAACTCCGTAACGCGGGATATTCCGAAGTTCCCAGCAAGGATATCGGAGAGATGGTTATGAAGCACCTCTATGATGTTGACGAGGTGTCCTATGTGCGTTTTGCTTCCGTATATCGCCAGTTTAAAGATATTAATGTGTTTGTGAAAGAACTGGAAGAGCTTCTCCAAAATAATAAGCATAAATCGCAAAAAGAAGAGTGAGAACTGGGGGATCAACATGGCGATTTGGACGGAAATCCTGCCCAACGACAAATTTCGCGTGAAGGTAAAACGGTCCCTGAGTCCGGCGGAATTTTACTATTTGACTCACCTTTACCAGCCGCTGGCCGGAACAGTATCCATCGGACTTTTTCATACCCTGTATAATGAACTGCCTGCGGATCGATTTTCTTCATCAGCTGCCCCTCATCGATGGTTGATGTCTCTGTTGTCGCAAACGCTTGACGATATCGTTGATGCCCGAAAACGTCTGGAAGCACTGGGTCTTGTACGCACCATCAAATGGGAGGGACAGGGAACGGAAAAGTTATTTGAGTACATACTTTACCCGCCGTTCACGCCCTTCCGGTTTTTTCAGGATGAGTTGTTGCGGATCATGCTATACAATAAGGTCGGTCAAAATCGGTACCGTATTTTGCAACAAAAATTCGGGATAACAACAGACGACGGAGTGGTTGCCGAATTTACCGCCGGGATGGAGCAGACGGAGATTACCCGTTCCTTTGATGAAGTTTATCATTTTTTGTCTCCTTCAGAGTTGGATGTACAGCCCGATTCTGAATCTGAACAACTTATACAGAATTCAGGCAATCAAATTACCTTTCCTGTTCTGGATGAAACCGCTGAAGCCGGCGATTTGACCCTGGGACAGGTCAATCTTGATTTTGATTATTTAATGGCGGTTATTCCCAAATGGGCGGATGCCGGCATTCTGAAGGGAAAAGAGACACAACGCCAACTGGAGAAATGGGCCTTTTTATATTCCCTCGATAGTGAGAGCATGGGGAGATTATTGCAGGAACCGATCATTTATGACGACCAAGATCGTCTCAATCCCGGGCAATTGAAAAAAATGATTCAACAATGGTACCAGAAACATTCCGGAGGAAAACAACCGGTAGCAACCGAACGCTTTAAAGCAGGTCAAACGGGGAAGCAGAGCTTGAAAACCCCTGCCGATCCCCCTTCCTCCACAGATCCGACCGATCTTTACAAAAGTCATATAAAAAAGCTGGAGACGACTCCCCCCCTTGTATTACTGGAGGAATATCAGGGAGGAGGCAAAGTATCCGCCGCCGATCAAAAAATCATAGAAGAGTTGCTGGACGAGTATCTGTTGCCTCCGGGTGTGGTCAATGTATTGCTGGAATATGTGATGTATACCCATGACCGTCAGCTGCCGCGCTCCCTTATTTTTAAAATTGCAGCGCACTGGAAGCGGGCGGGGATTCAAAATGTGGAACAGGCGCAGAAGCATGCCAAGCAGTTATACAAAAAATATTTGGCGACCGATCAAAAAACGGCTGTTTCATCCAAAGGCAAACGAGGGTATACACAGCGTGAACGACAAAAGAAGCAAGAATCTCTTCCTGCCTGGGTGGCCGAACAATTGGAACAGGAAAAATCGGAGGAAAAAGAGAAGGGTCCGGACGATGGAAATGTCGGGGAAAACCTGCAGGACCCCGCCGCATATCAGGAACAGAAACGTCGTATCGCGCAGTTGTTGAAAGAGTTGAAGAGTAAATCCTGACAAGGGAGGTTCACATGGTGGAACCGTTGCAAAATATCCTTAAACATATGCAGATCCCTGCTCAATTTAAAAAAGGGAACCCGGAAGAATGGATTCATTACTATGAGCAACATCCGGTTGTAAGGGATTTTATCAACAGAAACCCTGACATTAAAGGGGAGGATCTGGCCCGTTCCCTCACAAAAATTGATCAGGCCGTGCGGGAAGCAGAAGCATGTGCGAACTGTCCGGGACTGTCGGAATGTCCCAATATCATGCAGGGTCATTGTGCCCGCCTCACCTGGACAGGAATGTACGTAGAGGTTTCCCTCAGATCCTGCGATAAATGGGAGGCTTACCGGCAACAGAGGAGAAGGGAAAAGCTGGTAGAGGCTCATTACGTTCCCAAACATATCCTGGCGGCTGATTTTGAACATATAGAACAGGACGCCGGCCGTACCCGGGCAATTGAAGCGTTGATCCAGTTTTGCCTGTCGGTTCGACCCGGGCAGGAAGGCAGCAGAGGAATTTATCTCTACGGGCCATTCGGAGTGGGCAAAAGTTACATCATGGCTGCGGCGGCCAGAGAGTTGGCCAAACGGGACATCCATTCTTTTATGGTGTATACTCCCGACTTCTTCCGTGAAATGAAATCATCCATTCAGGATCATACTCTACAGGACAAATTAAACGTCTATAAACAGGTTCCCGTACTCATTTTTGATGATATCGGAGCGGAAACGATGTCACCCTGGA
The DNA here is from genome assembly GCA_041686735.1 of Bacilli bacterium. Lineage (GTDB taxonomy): Bacteria > Bacillota > Bacilli > JACDOE01 > JACDOE01 > JAWLDF01. Next base: position 102,918 of record JAWLDF010000002.1, on the reverse strand, counting down.
TGCGGGATGAAGTGCTTGCTCCCATTTTACAATATCGTGCGAATGAAAATTTGCCGACGTTATATACCTCCAATTATGACTACGATTTGCTGGAAGAGCATTTAAGTTATTCGGAAAAAGGGGGCACGGAAGAGTTGAAAGCAAAACGAATCATGGAAAGAATCAGACGTTATACCGATATCTATGCGGTAAAAGGACCCAATCGGCGTTAAACTTTTTACATCCGGGCTTAAAGAGATTATACTGTAAACGAGTGGTTGTATCGTGTGATTGTGGCATGAGTAATGACAGGAGGGGAAACCAACCATGGCGATCGACGGCATATTGGAACGGGCATTGAACGGAGAACGGTTGACTTTTGAAGACGGGATGGCATTGTTTGAAAGCGATGAAGTGGAAAAGATGGGGGCAGCCGCGGACAAAATTATGAAAAAGTTTCATCCCGAACCGGTCACGACCTTTGTGATAGGGCGCAATGTGAATTATTCCAACGTTTGCGATACCTATTGCCGCTTTTGTGCTTTTTATCGTCCCCCCGGACATGAAGAATCCTACGTTCTGGACGATGATGTGATCCTGCAAAAAATCAGGGAGACCGTGGAGGTAGGCGGAACGGAAATATTGATGCAGGGCGGGACTCATCCCGACCTGACGGTGGAATACTACGAAGGGTTGTTACGCAAGATCAAACAACATTTTCCGCAGATTCATATGCATTCTTTGTCCAATGCGGAAGTTGAAAAAATGGCGGAAGTATCTGGAATCACGATTGAAGAGACACTGCGCAGATTAAAGGCGGCCGGGCTGGATTCATTGCCCGGGGCGGGAGCGGAAATTCTTGACGATCGCACACGAATGAAGATCAGCCGCAAAAAAGGATCGTGGAAGCGCTGGATCGAGATTCAGAAAACAGCCCATAAAGTGGGACTGCACGGAACCGCCACGATGGTGATCGGTTTCGGTGAATCGCTGGAAGAGCGGGTGCTTCACCTGTTGCGCCTCCGTGAAGCACAGGATGAGACCGGCGGTTTTAAAGCATTTATCGTGTGGACTTTTCAACCGGATAACACCAACCTTAAAGCAGAAAGATTACCGGCTGAAGAGTATTTAAAGGCCCTCGCCATCTCCCGCTTAATGCTGGATAACATTGAAAATTTTCAATCATCGTGGGTGACGATGGGACCGGAAGTGGGGAAATTATCCCTGTCCTACGGGTGTAACGATTTCGGTTCTACAATGATGGAAGAAAACGTGGTTTCGGCTGCGGCATGTACCCATAAGGTGAATACCAATCAGATTTTGCGTCTGATTCGTGAAGCGGGAAAAATTCCGGCGCAGCGCAATACCAATTACGAGATCCTGCGTGTATTCCGGGAAGGGGAGCAGGCGGAAAAAGACTTCATCATGCAGAATTAGGTTGACTTTGCAAATCAACGTTGCGTATAATACTTAACAAATGATATCAGACATGCAATGACAGGGACATGAATGCTCTCTGGAAGCTTACAGAGAGAAGGATCGGACTGCAACCTTTTGCAAAAGGAGGATTGCGGCGGGCTGGGAATCCTTCAGCGGAAGATGGCATTTACCACCCTGGAGCAGCAACGGGGAACTCAGAGTATCCGTTGCCGGTGTAAAGCCGTTATCGCAATGAAGGGCTCATCTTATGCGTAGTACTGTTTACCTGAATTTATTGTACGGTTGACAGATGGTGGGCTGTTTTAGGGTGGTACCGCGAGTCACACGCTCGCCCCTATGGGGGCAGGGTGTGTTTTTTTTTGTTAATAAAAGATGCAGGAAAGGGTGTAAAGTTATGGAACAGGTCAAAGTAACGTTGCCGGACGGATCCGTCAGGGAATATGATCACGGGGCAACACCCGAGGATGTGGCGGCTTCGATCAGTCCGGGACTAAAGAAAAAGGCAATTGCTGCAAAAGTAAATGATCGGGTGGTGGATTTGTCCATCCCGTTAACGGAAGATGTTCAACTGTCGATCTTAATCCCGGAAGATGAGGAGGGGCTCGAAGTCCTCAGACACAGTACCGCCCACCTGATGGCTCAGGCCATCAAGCGGATCTATGGTACTGAAAGAGTGAAACTGGGAATCGGTCCTGTCATCGAAAACGGCTTTTATTATGATATTGATCTCGATCAATCCATTACCCCGGATGATCTGAGAAAAATCGAGAAAGAGATGGAAAAAATCACACAGGAAAACCTTCAGATTGTGCGCAGGGTAGTAAGCCGTGAAGAAGCGCTTCGAATTTATGAAGAACTGGGTGATCATCTCAAACTGGAGCTCATCCGCGATCTTCCGGAGGATGCCACTATCACTATCTATGAACAGGGAGAGTTTTTTGATCTCTGCCGCGGACCCCATGTTCCTTCCACCGGCAAACTGAAGACGTTCAAACTTCTGAATGTGGCCGGGGCTTACTGGCGCGGAGACTCCGACCGACAGATGCTGCAGCGCATCTATGGTACGGCATGGCCGAAAAAGTCAGAGATGGATGATTATTTGAAGATGCTCGAGGAGGCGAAGGAGCGGGATCACCGCAAACTGGGTAAAGAACTGGAACTCTTTATGTTCTCGGAGGAAGCACCCGGTATGCCTTTCTACCTTCCTAAAGGAATGACGGTTCGCATGGAACTGGAAAAGTTCTCGCGGGAATTGCAGGAGGAAGCCGGATATAAAGAAGTTCGCACGCCCTTTGTGATGAACCAGCGTCTGTGGGAACAATCGGGACACTGGGATCACTACAAGGAAAACATGTATTTCACGGAAGTGGACAATAACAAATTTGCTTTAAAACCGATGAACTGTCCGGGTCACATGTTAATCTACAAAAACCAGCTTCATTCATACCGCGATCTTCCGCTGCGTATGGCTGAGTTCGGACAGGTACACCGTCATGAATTTTCCGGGGCACTCAACGGAATGATGCGCGTAAGAACGTTTACTCAGGATGACTCCCATATTTTTGTCCGTCCCGATCAAATTGAATCGGAAATCAAAGAGATCATTAAATTGATCGACAAAATGTACAGCGTATTCGGTTTTGATTTCCGCGTGGAACTTTCCACTCGTCCCGAGGATTCCATGGGTTCGGACGAACTGTGGCAGCAGGCGGAAAGCGCCCTGGAAAATGTGCTGAAAGATATGAAATTGGAATATCAGTTAAATCCCGGAGATGGAGCATTTTACGGACCAAAAATCGATTTTCATATTCGCGACGTGTTAAATCGCAGCTGGCAGTGTGCAACGATTCAGCTTGATTTCCAGATGCCGGAAAAATTTGATCTCACTTATGTCGGACAGGATAATGAAAAATACCGTCCCGTTGTCATTCACCGGGCGATCATGGGATCGATCGACCGTTTTCTCGGTATCCTGATCGAGCATTACGGCGGAGCATTTCCTTTGTGGCTGGCTCCGGTTCAGGCTGTGTTGATTCCGATCGCCGATGCCCATGTCGACTATGTGAATGAAATTGCCGAACGTATGCGTGAACGGGGCATTCGTGTCGAAGTGGACAAACGCAATGAAAAAATCGGATATAAAATCCGGGAAGCTCAAGTGCAAAAAGTTCCTTACATGCTGGTCGCCGGAGAAAAGGAAGTGGAATCCGGCACCCTGTCCGTCCGTAAGCGGGGTGAAGGAGATCTCGGTGCCCGGGATGTCGATCAGTCGATTGAACAGATGCTCGAAACGATTGAGTTAAGAAAGTAACCCCTTGACAAATGCGTATTGTCTGGTAGTATATTGTTATTGGAGCAATAAGCTCAATGTGTTAACGGAAACCAAAGCAGAAGCGCCCCGCTTCTCACCTGACCGACGCAGCAAGCTGTTGGTAGGTTGATGATTCCATTTTTGTGGGAACAATTTGTGCGGGCGTTTCGTCCGCACTTTTTTGCTTTGGCCGTAATTACTTGTGGAGGTGGCAGGCGATTAGCAAAGAACATTTGGTGAATGAGGCAATCCGTGCTCGCGAAGTCAGGTTAATCGGAGTAGACGGAGAGCAAATTGGCGTAGTTCCAACTAAAGAAGCACTGGATAAAGCGCAGGAAGCCAATCTTGATCTGGTGGCGGTAGCTCCTCAGGCGAAGCCCCCGGTATGCCGTATTATGGATTACGGTAAATTCAAGTACGAACAGAGTAAAAAAGAAAAGGAAGCGCGTAAAAAGCAGAAGATTATCCAGGTCAAAGAAGTCCGTCTCAGTCCGACCATTGAAGAGCACGATTTTCAAACCAAATTGCGCAATGTTCGCAAATTTTTACAACAGGGAGATAAAGTGAAGTTGACGATTCGTTTTCGCGGACGTCAGATCACGCACTCCGAAATCGGCCAGGACATTTTGGAAAAAATGGCTAAAGAAGTCGAAGATATGAGTGTTGTGGAGCGGAAACCCAAAATTGAAGGCCGCAGCATGATTATGATTCTTGGCCCCAAAAATGATAAGTAGTAATGATTGGAGGATGAAATTATGCCGAAAATGAAAACTCACCGCGGAGCGGCTAAGCGTTTTAAGAAAACGGGAACTGGGAAACTGAAGCGCAACCATGCTTTTAAAAGCCACTTGCTTGAAAGCAAAAATGCCAAGCGCAAGCGTAAACTGCGCAAATCCGGAATCTTAAGCAAAGGCGATCAAAAGCGGATTAAACAACTTGTCGCTTATATGAAGTAAGAATCGACCCGTGAAAACTGAATGTAGGAGGTAACGACAATGCCCAGAGTAAAAGGTGGAAACGTTGCAAGAAAACGTCGTAAAAAAGTATTGAAATTAGCAAAAGGATATTTTGGTTCGAAACATCGTTTATTTAAATCTGCGAATGCACAGGTAATGAAATCCTTACTATATGCTTATCGTGACCGTCGTCAGCGCAAACGTGATTTCCGTAAATTGTGGATCGCACGGATTAACGCTGCTGCCCGTATGAACGGATTATCTTACAGCCGTCTCATGCATGGATTAAAATCTGCCGGTATTGACATCAACCGTAAAATGCTTGCGGATATGGCCGTAAACGACAAAGAAGGTTTCAGCCAGCTGGCGGCAAAAGCAAAAGAAAAATTAAATGCTTAGGTTTGAATAGCAAAAAGAAGACTCCCTGTAACCGGGAGTCTTTTTTTGTGATAACATAATATGTTGAGGAATAAAGATTTAATATTTTCGTGAAAAACCCATAAAATCTACATTCCTTCCGAAATGATATAGTGCGAGGTGGAAACAATTGTTTCTCATTTTAAAAAAGTTCCTGGGAAAGCACCAAGCACAATTAAATAGTCAACAATTGCAGGATGTTGTTGAAAGGATTCAAAGGGGTGACGAAGATCTAAGGAATCAATTTCTTCGGAAATATCAGCCTTTTGTCAGTCAGGTTACATCGAGGGTGTGTAAGCGGTATATCGATCCCAGCCGTGATGATGAATTCAGCATCGCACTGGTAGCGTTTGATGAGGCCATTCAACAGTATCGTCCGGGAAAGGGAAGTTCGTTCTTGTCCTTTGCAGATCTTGTGATACGACGGCGGGTGATCGACTATATCCGCAAAGAGGCGCGGCAGCGTCAACAAACGTATTCACTCGATGAAGTGCGTGAAGAAGAAGGGCGCCTGGAAAACATGTTTGAAGTGGAAGCTTCCCTAAAGCAATTTTCACTCGATCAAGAATCGTTGATGCGCCGGGAGGAAATTGCTCATCTGGAAGAAAAACTGGAGGAATTCGGGATTTCATTATCAGAATTACCCCTACATACACCGAAACATGTGGACGCCAGGGAAAATGCGATTCGAATCGCGCGTACGATCGTAGATCATGAAACACTGCGAATGAAATTATTGCAAAAAAAGCGAATTCCGATGAAGGAATTGATGCCACTCATCGAAATGAGCCGAAAAACTGTGGAAAGAAATCGTCTTTATATTATCGCGATGGCAGTGATCATGATTGAAGATTATCGGTACTTACAATCTTATCTGCAGGTGGAACCCAGTGAAAGTAAGAGGGGGGTTGGTTATGAAGAAGGGCATTGTGATGAAACTGGAAAAAAAGTCGGCTATCGTATTAACGCCTGATGGTGAATTCTGCCGAATCCCCCGTTCGGGCAAGGAGCTGGAGGTAGGTAAAGAGGTCTATTTTATCAGTGAATATGAACAAAGTCCGGACTATACCGGCAGATGGCGGGGATTGAGATCATGGAAAGAATGGTCGGCCTCTGTGGCAGCCTTCCTCATATTTATGGCAATTTTTATTCCTGTGATACAACAGTGGATGACGCCGCAGGTCTCAGCCTATGTAGCTTTTGATATCAATCCCGGAGTGGAAATGGGCATCAATCAGCATTATATCGTGATGTCCGCAGAAGCATTAAATTCTGACGGGGAAACGATTCTCACCCGATTGGACTGGAAGGGAAAAGAACTGTCACAGGTGGCAAGGGAACTGGCCGTGACAGCAGAGCAGTTGGGGTATTTAAAGGACAGGCATGAAATATTGGTGACCACAACAGCGCTTGATCAAGCACAAGAGACCATAATGTCCGGAATTTCTCAACAGGTGGAAAAGGGTTTGACCGGTGCCAGTGCTACATCCGTTGAAATCATCGCGATCCAGAGCACGAAGGAGTTGAGGGAAGATGCGCGTAAAGCCGGTGTTTCACCGGGGAAATATATGGTCTGGAAAGCACTCGAAAATTCAGGGAAACACCTGAGCCTGGAGGAACTGGGCAAGACGTCGATCGCTGAAATAACCAGAGATGTTGGCGATATAGCGACCTTACTTGCTTCATTTGACGGAAATACTGTTTCACCCGGGCTAAAAGATGCTGCACAGGATCAAGCAAATGAGAATGACAATGATGGGTCAATAACAGAGCAAACGGATGAAGAAACGACTGACACTGACGGAGAGCCGTCTTCATCTGAGCAGGCCGGCGGTGAAGGGACTAACGGTTCCGGTCTGCCCGCAAAGGACAGCCTGGCAGGATATGAAGCTAATCAAGCTGATGCTACAGTGGGGAAAAAGACGGATGTTGAAGATACGATCCAATCATTAATCGAAGGTGAAAATTGGAACAAAGATGACTCAATGAAAGAAGACAAGGATCAGGACGGTAAGGATAAAGACAAAAACAAAAACAAAGGTCAAAAGAATGCTGAAAAAGAGAAGAACAAGAATAGAGAAAATCAAGATGACGATGGCAAAGAAGATGATAAGGAAGAAGACAAAGAGGATGATCACGAAAACGATGAACAGGACGATGAACAGGACGATGAACAGGACGATGAAGAGAATGATGACAGAGACGACGACAGAGACGACGACAGGCGGGAAGATGATTAAAAAATAAAATCGTACTTTTTTCCTACCCCAAAAAATAGACTTACATGCGAAACAATAAATGAACATATTTTTAGAATTAAAAAACATTGAATGTAAGGAGGATGTCTAGATGAAAAAACTGATCAAACGTACACTTCCGGCTGTATTGGCCGCATCACTCGTATTTTCAATTGGGGTAGGGACAGCGGATGCCAAAGGTCCCAAAAATAAAAACTTCGTTCCCCCTGCTTTTCAGATGAAGGATATGGAAAACCACTGGGCGCAAAGTACAGTGGAAAAACTGAGTTTGCTGGGTGTCATTAAAGGATATTCAGATATGACATTTCAGCCCAACAAGCCGGTTACCCATGCTGAAGCGGTTGTGATGACTGTTCGTATGCTGGGTTGGGAAGACGAAGCGGCTCTGTATGCAGGAGCATCACTACCCTATAAAGATGCAAACAGTATTCCGGTCTGGGCCCGCGGCAGTGTAGCCATTGCCCTAGAAAAAGGGTTGCTTGAAAGCAGTCATGTATTTCAGGCAAACAAAGCAGCAAACCGCATGTATGTAACGATGTTGATGGTGAATGCGATTGGAGTAGAATTTAACGGAGACTGGGAAGAAGCAAGAACCTATTTTTCAGATCTTGATGAACTGGATGAAAAAGAAAGAGCTGCCCTCGCATTTGCGGTGCTGCAGGAACTTGTCAAAGGTTATGAAGATGGAACATTCCAGCCCAATAAACCTGTAACTCGTGCAGAAATGGCAGCCCTGCTGGAACGGGCCAAAGAACGCCTTGACCTTGATAATGATAACGATGAAATCCGTTTACATGGAGAAGGAGAAATTACAGCCATTAACTATCGTGACCGCACGATTACATTTGATGTGTACGGCGATAATAAAAACACCGGAATCAGGTTTGATGTCGTTGATGAAGCAAAAGTTTATATTGATGACAAACGTGCAGATTTTGATGAACTGGATGTAGGAATGGAAACAGAGTATGTCTTAAACAATGATCAAGAAGTCATCTATATCGACGCTCAATCGGAAAAAGATGTAGAAATTGACGGTGACTATAAGGGTGTCGTAACGAAGGTAGAAAATAATGGAAAGATCTGGGTAAAGGTCGGGCGGGTAGAACTTCCCTTTATCCTCAGTGATGATGTTGAAGTCTATGTGGGAGTCAAAAAAGGAGATGTAGATGACATCGAAAAAGGATCAACCATCGTTTTTGATTTGGATAATGACGGTTATATTTCAACCATTTTCATTGTAGACGAAGATCAGGATCAGGATTCCGGAAATGACGATAATGATAATCAGCAGGGAGAACTTGGTTTACTCGAGGATGTATCCCAGTTGGAGATTAATGTTGAAGGAAACAGGATCGACATGGAATATTCGTTCAAACAAAACGATGAAGGATACCGGGCGAAAATTGAAGTAAAAGCACATAAACAAAAAGTGGAATTCAGCGGAAAACCTGCATTGGACGGAATTAACCAGTTGCTTGAAAAGTCGGATGTCGATTTGAATGAAAATAATATCGATCTGAGTGTGATCGCTGATTACATCGTCGAACAATACAACCTGATCAACGGTGAGGTTGAAGTGAAGATCGAATTGAAGATGGACGGAAAAAAATATGAATATAAAAATAAATGGAACAATGATGACAATGACGATGATGACGACGATCGCGACGATGATTAATTGAACGTAATGGAATAGTAGTAAGGGGCCTCCTGATCGGGAGGCCTTTTTTCGTGATACATAATTACTCCTTTTTTAAAAAAGAATATAAGCATAAAGAAGATAAGGAGGGTTTCGTTTCATGGACGATAAAGGCTTGCAAAATCATATTGATCCCTTTGAAGTGACCCTGGAGTCAACACCGAAAATGACCCCGGAACAGGAGCGTGATGCTGCGGGCAGAAGCGGGAATTCTGCTTATTCTATGGCCTACATAGACGCTTCCATTCAAGAGTATAAAGAAGGAATCGGACAGTTTCAGAAAAGAATGCCTGATGTCGTTCGCGGATATCTTGATTTTACGGGAGCATGTTTTGCCGAAGGGGCCATGAGTGAAAAACAAAAACAACTTATGGCACTTGCCATCAGTATTCAAATTCAGGATGAGTACTGTATGATGTATCATACTGCCACCGCTCTGGACAAAGGAGCAAGTGAACAGGAAGTGCTGGAAACGATCGCTGTTGCTGCAGCATTCGGAGGAGGAGCAGCCTTCTCTCAGGGAGTTACGCTTGTAATGGATGTGTTGAATCAATATAGCCGGGTTCACTAAATAAGGAATCGTTTCTCGGATTTTCCCTGTGCTGATTTGCCCACAGGGAATTTTTTATGCCTAAATGTGAACTTTTTTTAAAAAAAGGGGTGTACTATGAAAGAAATATTTCATATAATACAGTAAACGAAGGAAAACATCCTTCATTTTTTAAATTAAAATGAAATAAACACATCTATATGAATGGTTATCTTTGGGGAGGAAGGGATTAATAATGGCAGTGAAGTTAAAAGAAGAAGCGCGGGACCTATATCGGGAGAGGACAAAAGGATCACTTCATCTGTATCAAGAAGCATGTGACGTCATGCCCGGCGGTGTGACTGCCAATATAAAATATTTTGATCCATATCCGATCGTGATGAAATCTGCTCACGGAGCCATGCTGGAAGATGTCGACGGCAATCGTTATGTTGATTATCTGTTAAGTTATGGCGCACTTGCCCTTGGGCACGGTCATCATAAAGTGACGGAAGCAATAATGAAACAGTTGATGAACATGGGTACAACCATGTTTGGAACACCCCACGAACTTGAGATTACGATGGCCCGTAAATTGATCCATCTATATAACGGAATAGAAAAAGTCCGCTATACTAATTCAGGTACGGAGGCAACCCTGCTTGCCATTCGAATTGCAATGGCATATTCGGGAAAACAAAAAATCGCCAAATTTGAAGGACATTATCATGGCGGATATGAACAGGTGCTGATCAGTGTCAACCCGGACCTGCGCCTGGCCGGTGACGAAAATTCCCCCAATCCTTTACCGGAATCGGCAGGAATTTGTCAGCAGGATCTCGAAAATACTATAATACTCCCATTTAATAATCTTGAAGCAACAGAGTGTTTGTTGCGTAAATATGCAGATCAGCTGGCCTGCGTGATTATTGAGCCTGTTCAGAGCGGATTTATTCCGGCAGACCGTGATTTTTTACTTGGATTAAGAAAGATCACCGAGGAACTGGGGATCATCCTGATTTTCGATGAGGTCAAAACAGGGTTTCGAATCGCTCTCGGAGGAGCACAGGAAGCATACGGAATAGCCCCTGATCTGACGGCGCTCGGCAAGGTGCTGGGTGGAGGCTTCCCCATCGGTGTCGTCGGAGGAAAAGATGAAATTATGCAGATTTGTGCACCTAACGGAAAAGGGGATGTATTTGACACAAGTACGGCGGCAAGGGGCAGTCGTGATGTGCTGTTTCACAGCGGAACCTATAACGGACATCCTTCCATTTTAGCGGCAGGAATGGCGACGATTGAGATGCTTGAAGACCCCGACCATTTTGAAACGATACAACAGAATACGCAAACCCTGCGCCAGGGCATTGAACAAATTTTTAAAGATTACCGTGTAGAGGCTCAAACTTTGGGAATGGGCAGCATTTTTAATATCGTGATCACGGACCGGCCTGTCCGCAACTACCGGGATCTTCATAAGACCCGCTTATCATTACGCAAAGAGCTGGATTATGAACTTTTAAACCTCGGCGTTTACAACAAACCGCTCAATCGGTATTCGATCTCGATTTCTCATACGGACAAGGAGATCTACCATACGCTCAATGCCTATGAAGTGGCGCTAAACCGGGTAAAAAGGAGAGGGAAGTTGTAAGTGTACAATTCGGAAGTATTTCGCAGAATCAGCGAGAAATCTTCTTCGATGAGTAAGTCTCAAAACAAGATTGCGCAATTTATTATCAATCATCCTGATACGGCCCCTTTTTTAACAGCATCAAAACTTGCACGTAAGGCGGGAGTTGGCGAAGCGACTGTTGTTCGTTTCGCCAATTTCCTCGGTTATAACGGCTATCCTGAAATGCAGCAACGTCTGCAGGAAGCAATCCAGCGCCAGTTGACCACAGTTGAACGACTCGAATTGTCTTCTGAAGAGTATTCTGAAGATGAAAAAGTGATTTACGAAATCCTGAACGATGATATTCAAAACATTAAAAACACCATCCAGCGCATTGACCCCGGGGAGTTTAAAAGGGCGGTCGATGCCATTATCGAGGCGGATCGAATTTATATTCTTGCCTATCGCAGCGCGGTATCTCTGGGAACTTTTCTTGAATTTTATCTCGACCTAGTTTTACAGAATACCGAATTAATCCGCTCGGCCGACGGTGTTTCCGAACATTTACTCGGCATTAAACCACAGGATCTGGTTATCGGCATCGGTTATGCCCGGTATACCCGGAGAACGGTGGAAGTGATGAAATATGCTCAGGATAAGGGAGCCCGCACTCTCGCCTTAACTGATCATTTAATGTCACCGCTCATTCCCCATGCGGACATTAAACTTCTTGCCAACAGCGAAATTTCCTCATTCATCGACTCATTTGTTGCTCCGTTAAGTGTCATCAATGCCTTAATCACCACGGTTACGAGAAAAGAACAGCATAAAGTGAAGAAGAGATTAGCCGACCTTGAAGACCTATGGGCAACTTTCCATGTTTTTAAGTAATAATCATGTAATATGCCTTTGATCAAGGGATCCCCGATCTCTGTGATCAAAGGTTTTTTATATGGATTTTATGCGGTGCGATGGTATATACTCTAGTATGTGAAATAAATTACAATGAAGGTTAAGACAACGCTGGGCATCCAACTTTATATACAAATGTATTTAAAAAATATGTAAATAGTTATTACCTTGAACAGGAAGTACATATCATGTAATATAGTAATTGATAATCAATTGATTATTGGTTGAGTGAAATTGACCAATGCAAATTTCATAAATGGAGGATTGATTGAAAATGTCAGGAGTACCCCATCTCAAAATAGAGGATCTGCATGTTTCCGTAGAGGGGACAGAAATATTAAAAGGATTGAATCTTGAAATCAAGGGCGGAGAAGTCCATGCCATTATGGGTCCGAACGGAACCGGAAAAAGTACGCTGGCATCCGCTTTAATGGGTCATCCCAAATATGAGATTACTTCCGGAAAGGTAACCTTTGACGGAGAGGACCTGCTGGAAATGGAGACAGACGAACGAGCACGTGCCGGGCTGTTCCTTGCGATGCAATATCCCAGTGAAATCAGCGGCGTGACCAATTCCGATTTTTTACGGAGTGCCATCAATGCCAGACGCGGAGAAGGGAAAGAGATTTCACTGATGAAGTTTATTCGTCAAATGGATGAGAAAATGAAAGTGCTGGAGATGGATGAATCATTCTCCCAGCGTTATCTCAATGAAGGTTTTTCCGGCGGGGAGAAAAAACGGAACGAAATCTTACAAATGATGATGCTCGAACCCCGTATTGCCATTCTTGACGAAATCGATTCGGGACTGGATATCGACGCCCTCAAAATCGTAGCCAAAGGTGTCAACCAGATGCGCAGTCCTGAAACAGGATTTTTGATCATAACTCACTATCAGCGTTTATTAAACTATATTACCCCGGATTTCGTTCATGTCATGATGCAGGGCAAAATCGTTCGTTCCGGCGGGGCTGAACTGGCTCACAAACTGGAAGAACAGGGATATGACTGGATCAAAGAAGAACTGGGTATTGAAGATGAAACTGTCGGAGCAAAGGCGTAAACGAACGGGACTAAAGGAGGGTATTTGGACATGAGTCTGGATGTGAAGTCAGGATTTGACCGCGATATGGTTACCCGGTTCTCCAGTGAATTACAGGAACCAGACTGGATGAAGGAACTGCGTTTAAAAGCCTGGGAAGCCTATAACCGGGTCGATCTCCCCAAACTTGAAAAAACGAAAATCACGAACTGGAATATGGATCAGTTTGTTCCTTATAAAAAAGAAGATACGGTTTCTTCTCTCGATGAGCTGCCTGAAAATGTGAAGGCACTGGTTTCTGAAGCCGAGGGAAGAAATATTTTAATTCAAAAAAATTCCTCCGTTATTTTTCAGGATACTTCGGATGAGTTGCAAAAACATGGTGTGATTTTCACCGATCTTCAGACTGCAGTGAAAAAACACGGCGAACTGGTGCAAAAATATTTTGCTCAGTCCGTTGCGGTGGATGAACATAAACTGGCGGCGTTGCACTACGCTTTATGCAGCGGCGGAGTATTTGTTTATGTTCCCAAGAATACAGAAGTGGAATTGCCTTTACAGGCGATGTACTGGGCTACTGATGCCGATGCGGGAATTCTGCCCCATGTGTTGATTGTTGTCGAAGAAAGCAGTTCCGTGACCTATGTCGACAACTATTTTTCCACGACCGCTGCAAACAATGCCGTCCATAACGGCATCGTTGAAGTTTTTGTCGGCAAGAATGCACGGGTTCGTTTCGCATCGGTACGCACCATGGATCGTGATGTGACCGATTATGTGTTCCGCCGTGCCATTGTGGACAATGATGGAAGCATTGAATGGATTCTCGGTGAAATGAACAACGGCAATACCGTTTCCGACAACACCAGCATTCTTAAAGGGGACGGTTCAAAATCCCTCAGCCGGGTCGTGTCAATCGGTACCGGAAAGCAGAAACAGAATATTACGTCTCAGGCCAAACATATTGGCAGACACAGTGACAGTAACATGATTTCCAAAGGTGTCATGAAGGAAGAAGCCACATCGATTTTTAACGGGATTACGAAGATCGAAAAAGGGGCATCCAAATCCAACGGAGAGCAGGCCGAGAATGTTCTCATGCTGAGTGAGAAGGCACGCGGAGACGCCAATCCCATTTTGTTGATTGATGAAGACGATGTAACAGCGGGACATGCTGCCAGTGTCGGACAGATTAACGAGACACAGATGTACTATTTAATGTCACGCGGAATTGCCCGTCGGGTAGCGGAGCAATTGATTATTCGCGGTTTCCTTGCTCCGGTTGTGGAGGACATTCCACTTGAAAGTGTAAAAGAACGCCTTGAGCAGGCGATAGAAAGGAAATTGGCCCTATGAGCATCGATGTGAGAGAGATTCGCCGTCAATTTCCGATCCTTGATCAGCAGGTCAACGGAAATCCCCTGGTTTATCTGGACAGTGCGGCCACATCACAGAAGCCGCTCAAAGTAATTGAAACCCTTGACCAATACTATAAAGAGTATAATTCCAATGTCCATCGCGGTGTGCATACCCTTGGAACAAAAGCGACGGATGGATATGAAGGAGCACGGGAAAAAGTGGCCCGCTTTATCAACGCAAAGGAAGCGGCAGAAGTTGTTTTTACCCGTGGAACCACGACATCCCTCAACTATGTTGGATGGGGCTATGCACGACAATTTTTAAAAGAAGGGGACGAAATCGTCATTACCCCGATGGAACACCACAGCAACTTAATTCCCTGGCAACAGGCAGCAAAAGCCACCGGGGCAACATTAAAATATATTCCATTACAGACCGACGGAACGATTTCACTGGAGGATGTGGAAAACACCATCACTGATCGCACCAGGCTGGTGGCCATGACCCATGTCTCCAACGTACTGGGAACGATTAACCCGATCAAACAGGTTGCGGAGATTGCTCACCGTCATGGAGCCGTACTGGTGGTGGATGGTGCGCAGAGTACGCCCCATCAAAAAATCGATGTACAGGATTTGGATGTCGATTTCTACGGTTTTTCCGGCCATAAGATGTTAGGTCCTACCGGAATCGGGGTACTCTATGGAAAACGGTCCCTTCTTGAAAAAATGGAACCGGTGGAATTCGGCGGAGAGATGATCGATTTTGTTGAATTATATGACTCCACCTGGAAAGAAATCCCCTGGAAATTTGAAGGGGGAACACCGATCATTGCCGGAGCCATCGGACTGGGAGCGGCAATTGATTTTCTTGAAGAAATCGGGATGGATCAAATTCAACAGCATGAAGAGGAACTGGCGCAGTATGCGATGGAACAATTATCGAAAATTGAAGGTCTCCAGATCTACGGCCCGCAGAAACGCGGCGGTCTGGTAACCTTTAACATAGACCATGTTCATCCCCATGATGTGGCAACGGTGCTGGATGCGGAAGGAATTGCCGTCCGGGCCGGTCACCATTGTGCACAGCCGTTGATGCGCTGGCTGGAAGTTACGGCAACCGCCCGCGCCAGCTTTTATCTCTATAATACGGAAGAGGATATAGATGCACTCGTAAAAGGGCTAAAAAAGGCAAAGGAGTATTTCGGAAATGTCTTCACTGGATGATTTATACCGTCGAGTCATAATGGATCACTACTCCCGCCCCCGAAATCGCGGGGAGTTTGAGGATGAGTCGGTCACCATCAACATGAATAATCCCACTTGCGGCGATCGCATTCAACTTCAATTGAAGATCGAGGATAATAAAATTTCGGATGTCCGTTTTCAGGGTGAAGGTTGTTCAATCAGTATGGCGTCTGCTTCCATGATGACGGAAGCAATCAAAGGGCTGGAAGTGGAAGATGCTCTCAAAATGGCGGAGATTTTTTCAAAAATGATGCAGGGCGAAGAGTACGACGAGGAAGACCTGGATCTGGGCGATATTGAGGCACTGCAGGGTGTTTCCAAGTTCCCGGCCCGCATTAAATGTGCCACTTTAGCCTGGAAAGCCATGCAAAAAGGGGTTCAGGATAACCCCAATCCCAAATAGGAGGCGATCAATATGGCCAAAAAAGCACCTGAGCTTGAGGAATATCAATATGGGTTTCACGACCGTGATGTATCTGTATTTCGTACGAAAAAAGGGTTGAGCCGGGAAATCGTCGAAGAGATTTCCCGCATCAAAGAGGAACCCGAGTGGATGCTTGAGTTCCGGATGAAAGCACTGGATATCTTCTTTTCCCTGCCGATGCCGACCTGGGGAGGAGACATTTCCCAGTTGAATTTTGATGATATTACCTATTATGTTAAACCGTCCGAGCGTCAGGGACGCAGTTGGGACGAAGTACCGGAAGAAATCAAAAACACCTTTGATAAGCTGGGAATTCCGGAAGCGGAACAGAAGTTTCTTGCCGGGGTATCGGCCCAGTACGAGTCGGAAGTGGTTTACCATAACATGCAAAAAGAACTGGAAGAAATGGGCGTCATCTTCTGTGACACCGATACCGCGGTAAAAGAGTATCCGGAAATCGTAAAAGAATACTTCGGAACGGTGATTCCGCCTTCGGACAATAAATTTGCCGCGTTAAACAGTGCGGTCTGGTCCGGCGGAAGCTTTATCTACGTCCCGAAGGGAGTGAAATGCGAAACACCGCTTCAGGCCTATTTCCGCATTAACTCTGAAAATATGGGGCAATTCGAGAGAACATTGATCATCGCCGATGAAGATTCTTTTGTTCACTATGTCGAAGGATGTACCGCTCCCATCTACAGCACCGACTCCTTACACAGCGCGGTGGTGGAAATCATCGTCAAGGAGCGGGCACGTTGCCGCTACACCACCATCCAGAACTGGTCCAACAATGTGTACAATCTGGTAACGAAGCGTGCTGTTGCTTATGCCGATGCCAACATGGAATGGATCGACGGAAACATCGGAAGCAAGTTGACCATGAAGTATCCGGCGGTTATCATGAAAGGTCCGCGCGCCAAGGGAACCGTTCTTTCCATCGCCGTCGCCGGAAAAGGACAGCATCAGGATGCCGGAGCGAAAATGATACACCTTGCACCGGACTGTACGTCGACGATCGTGTCCAAGTCGATCAGCAAGGACGGCGGAAAGGTAACTTATCGCGGTTTGACGACCTTCGGGCGCAAGGCGGAAGGTTCCAAGTCCAATGTGAAATGTGACACGCTGATTCTGGATAATAAATCAACTTCCGATACAATTCCGTACAACGAAATCCTGAACGACAAAATTACACTGGAGCATGAGGCAACGGTATCAAAAGTAAGTGAGGATCAATTGTTTTACCTTATGAGTCGCGGATTGACGGAAGATGAAGCAACGCAGATGATCGTGATGGGTTTTATCGAACCGTTCACCAAGGAGTTGCCGATGGAATACGCGGTTGAGATGAATCGACTCATCAAATTCGAGATGGAGGGTTCTATAGGATAACCCTTTATACAGCGGAGTTTAGGGATGCTTATAATTTAATTTGACTTAAGTTTGACCAAAATTTTATTGGACGTATTGCTCCTGCAGAGTTAGTGCGTCCATCTCTATTTTTCAGCGTCTCAGTTTTAAAGCATACTAAAGCATTTACCTGATTCTTCTTAAGATGATCTCTTCATGCTTGGAGACTTCCTCTTCAATTCTATCCAGCTTGTCCGAATTTTGTTTATAGCCGTCAAATAAAGCCCCGAGTTTTTGGCCGTGATCATTTTCTATGCGAATTACGGTGTTTTTTACTTCTTGCAATTCGGTTTCGACGTTATCAATTCTTTCGTTTACCTCTTTAAAGCCTTTATGCATTGCTTTGTAAATATCCTCAAAGCCTTTGTGCATTTCCTTGTAGATATCTTTAAAGCCTTTATGCATTTCACTGTACATTTTTGTCATCAATGCAAACATCTTTTTTTCATTGTTCATTTCTCGTCTCTCCTTTTAAAAAATCCTTAATAGTAATATATCATAATAAATAAAATTACAGACTTTCAAGATTTCTTTGGAGGGATTACAGAATTGAAGGATCTATTTCGTCACATGATACCCCTGCTCATCAAATCCACCATCACAAAACCGGTACATCCTCAGTACCGGTTTTTCCTTTTCCTTAAGGGAAAGAATCCAGTAACTGAGCTGATGATAGTGCCAGTTTTTCCGGTCGGTAACAGAAGGGATCGCTGCCGATGAGGGATGGGAATGAACGACTCCGAGCCATTCCGCACCCTCTTTTTCCAGATGGTGCAACCCCTCAAGAAAATCTTCCGGTTTCCAGAAAAAAGTGGTCTCACGATTCGACGGGGTGGCGCCGTTACGCACCGGAATAAACAGAGTGATGCGATTGCCCGTTCCGCCGAGCATGCCGCTGCCCTCTTCCGGGAACACATCAAGCATATGGGAATATATATGATCTATCACATTTTTTTCAATAAGAATCGGTTCATGGGATGAAGGAAATGGGTTTCCGAGGCGCATCCGGGATCGCTCCTTTATTGTATTCATTCATATCTGGATGTATAGTAATGATAACACAGATAAAGGATGGATCTTAAGATGGGAGAAACGATAATACTTTTTCTATTCTGCGTATTGCTGGGATTGGCGGCGGGAACCTATGGAAGTCTGGCGGGACTGGGTGGCGGCGTGATCATTGTCCCCTCCCTGTTATATGCAGGTCTTTTTATTCCCGGTGCCACATCGTTTACACCGCAGGAGGCCGTAGGCACCTCCCTTATGGTCATCATCGTTACGGCCCTTTCCTCTGCCCTTGCGTATACCAAACAAAAAGTCGTCGATATCCGCAGTGCCCTGATTTTTTTCGCGGCAAGCGGACCGGGATCCATTGCCGGGGCATGGCTGAACCGCGGGCTGCAACTGGATCAATTTCAACTCTACTTCGGACTGTTTCTGGTAATACTGTTTTTACTCATGATGCGACGGGATAAATGGAAGTGCAAAAACATAAACTGGACAACGAAAAAACGATATATCGATGAAGAAGGAAATCAACAGGAGTACGGGTATCATATCGGTCTGGCCCTGCCGGTATCGTTTGCCGTGGGAATGATATCCGGACTGTTCGGTATCGGCGGAGGAGCGTTGATGGTTCCGGTGATGATCCTCTTTTTTTATTTTCCGCCGCGGATGGCTACCGCCACTTCAATGATGATGATCTTTTTTTCATCAATTACTGGCAGTCTGGCTCATTTATCGATGGGGAACATCAACTGGTTTTATGCCCTTGCCCTCGCGCCGGGGGCATGGATCGGCGGGAAACTTGGAGCAACGATATCCCGTCGTATCGGAGGAAAACGTGTCGAGCAATTTTTCCGTTTTTCACTCATCCTGATTGCCATTAAATTAATATGGGAAGGGATATAAATGAGCCGTTTTCATATTTTGCATACGAATGATATACATAGTCATTTTGATATGATGCCGCATATCGCTTCATGCATCCGGCACCATAAGAAAAAATGGGAAGGTGAAGGGGAGCCGGTGATGGTGGTGGATATCGGCGATCATGCGGATCGATCCCATATGCAAACGGAAGCCAGCTGGGGACAGGCCAACATTGAAGTGATGAATGCCACCGGGTACCAGTGGGGAACACTGGGAAACAATGAAGGTCTTACATTCCCGCAGGAAAGGTTGCGTCACCTATATGACCAGGCCCGTACGCAGATATTGTGCAGCAATTTTAAAGAAGCCGGGAGCGGTAAACTTCCTCCTTTTCTAAAACCGTATATCATTCAAAAAGCGGGACCGTTTCGGGTCGGCTGGATCGGGATTACCGCTTCATTCCCTGAATTTTACCGGTTGCTCGGGTGGGAAGTCGATGATCCCATTCAAGTATTATCTGAACTGGTTCCAAAAATTAGATCTTCGGTCGATTTTCTGGTGATCCTTTCCCATATAGGACTTCCGGGAGACCGCAGGCTTGCCGAACAGGTTGAGGGGATCGATCTCATCCTCGGGGGACATACCCATCACGTCCTCGAACACGGGGAAAAAGTGAATAATACGTGGATTTCCCATGCGGGAAAATTCGGGGAGTTCGTGGGACACGTGGAAGTGTCGGCGCAGGATGTTTCCGATGGTGAGCAGCAAAGGGAATGGGAAATAAATATCGAGTTATATTCGGCTGGATCTTATGAAGCCGACAGGGAGTTATCCGATTTGATCCGCAATCATTTCCATGACGCAGAGCAGGAAATGAACGAAGTCGTGACGGTGATTGAGCGTGACATGCCCCATTTCCTTGATGAAGAATCACCGCTCGGCAACATGATGGCTGCCGGGTTAAGACAATGGACGAATTCGGATATAGGGCTGGTCAACAGCGGGCAACTTTTGTTCTCCCTAAGAAAAGGGGAAGTCAGACGTAAAACAATCCTGTCGATCTGCCCGCATCCCATCAATCCCTGTCGTCTCATCATGACAGGAAGACAGATCAGGCAGGTGCTGGAGGAATCCTTACTCGAAGAAAATATTTTTCGAGAGTTTCGTGGATTCGGTTTTCGCGGGAGAATGATCGGCTGGATGTGTGCAGACGGACTGGAGATTTATTACCGTTCCGACCTTCCGCCGTATCAGCGGATCGAACGGATTGAAACCGCAACGGGCCCGTTGGAGGAGAATAAAGCTTATCGCGTGGGGACGATTGATATGTTTACGTTTGGTGTGTTATTCCCCGCATTTTCTGAAGCGGTGGAAAAAGTGTATTTTCTCCCTGAATTTATCCGGGATGTTTTTGCAGGTCAATTGCACAAACCGGGGATGTTTGAAGATGCCCTGCATCCTCGCTGGCATTGTATAAAAAATGATGCATAATCTTACAATTCGAAAAGCAACTTAATAAGGAAACGGACTTAAAGGGTAAAGAGGTGTAATCATGCGTTTTATCGACCGATTATACGATTTGTACCGTGATCATTTGACGGGAGACGAAGAGGACCTGGTGGCGGTTGTGGTCAATGTTTTACAGGATCTGGATCGGGAAGAAATGATTCGTTTGATGGCGGATATGGATGATGAAGAGATCTACCAGATGCTAGGAATGTTCCTCGTTGAAATGTTACGTCTTAAAGTTGCGGACGAGGGTGCGGGTCGTCACGATTCGGAGAATTATCCCTATCTTCATTAAATCCCTGATGACAGGTGACTATTCTCAATTTGGGCCGGCACGTCCCCATTGGCCTTCACATAACATGTAATTACAGAGCATGTAAGATCATGTGAAGTGAAGGAGGTCGACGGAATGGTTGAGGTGAGACCGATCCCTGTAGGGGAACATCAGGCCATTGCGATTTCCGTTCAATTGCCGAAGACCAATTTGCTTATGGTTACTACGAAACGGGGATATATCATGTGCGGGGCACTTGACGTCAACTTGTTAAATGAACGACTTTCGGAAAGAAATATCATTGCCGGAAGGGCTCTCGGCGTAAGATCAATAGATCAACTCCTTGAAGCACCGCTGGAGTCGGTGACAAAAGCTGCCGAAAAAGAGGGGATCACGCCGGGAATGACCGGTAAAGAAGCGATACTGAAAATGATGTGATTGCAGGACGAGGGACTGAGATATTCAGTCTCTTTTTGCTTTTTAACTACAAAAGAGTATAATGAAAATATCATTTTGTTCGCCAAAAGGAGACAAATTATGAGACTCATATCGACTGCGAATTGTCAACCGGGTATGATCCTTGCCAGACCGGTCTTTTCGCCGAATGGAACAGTCTTAATCAATACCGACATGGAACTGAATGATTCTGCCATTCAGCGCCTTAAAAAGTTGGGAGTCAATACTCTCTATATTAAGGATCCATTGACGGATGATGTGAAAGTGATCGAACCGATCTCTGATGAAACCCGTCAACTGGCGATTAAGGCGGTACGTGAATCTTTTGTTGAAGTGGCCGGAACCCAGGGCAAATTAAAAGGGGCCTTGAGTCATCAGCACCTGAAAAACATTAAAGATTCATTTGACTCCATGATCATCGAGTTGAAACAAAATAAAGAAGCCCTGCACCTGTTGTCGAATGTATATGTCAATGATCATTATGTTTTTACCCATTCTTTTCAGGTTACGGTGTATGCTCTGGCGATCGGGATCGAAGAGGGATATAACAATAAGGAACTATACGAGTTAGGTATGGGTGCGATGTTGCATGATATCGGAAAAATGAAACTGCCTGATGAAATTCTGCACAAGGCCGGTCCGTTAACCGATGAAGAATTCGAAGTGGTAAAAAAACATACGGTATACGGCTACGACATTTTGCGAAAAACCGACAATATTCCGCTTATATCCGCCCACTGCGCCCTGCAACATCACGAACGTTTAAACGGCAGCGGCTATCCCCGTCAACTAGCATTTGATCAGATCCACCGGCACGCTAAAATTTTGGCTGTTGCCGATGTTTATGACGCGTTGACATCGAACCGGGTCTATCGTGGTGCAGTTCTGCCACATAAAGCGATGCAGATCCTGTTTGAAGGGATGGGAATCGAGTATGACTCCCGTATCGTCGATATTTTTCACAGTGTTGTGGCCCTTTATCCCATCGGGATGACCGTTTTATTAAACACGGGAGAAACGGCTGTCGTAGTAGATTATAACCGTCATGACCCCAGCCGTCCGATCGTTCGGATTGTTACCGATCCTCAAGGGGCTTCCTTAAAAGAAGGAATCGAGATTGACCTTTCGAGACAGGACCATTATCATATCACCGATTTTGCAATTTAAAAAAGCTGACTGTACATACCACCCGACAGTCAGCTTTATAATTTAATCCCACATCGATTTCATTACACCGTACTTTTCCATGATTTGCTTAAATAATTGCGGATCTTCTTTTTTTAATTTCTGGCGGACTTTTTTCCAGGCCTGGGCCTCGGGTCCGTACATTTCATAAGCAAGGTCCCACAGTTCGGGATCTTGTTTGTGAACCAGTTCAAACATTTTTTGTACTACTTCACGGGTATCCTGCTGGGCTCCCGGAGTCCAGATGCGCTGCGGGAAAATCGCTTCAATCAGCGTAGCAAAGTTAAACTCGAATACGTAATGGAGTTGAACCGAAATCGGGGCAACCGACCGCGCCGCCTGCAGCCTTTTTTTCTCGATGGGGTCCTCGGAATCGGGATTGATTCCGTGTATCAATTTTTGATAATTTTGCAGATGCTTTTCTCCGATTTCCTTATAAATCGGATCGGTGTCCTCTGCCGGAGGAACGAATACATTTGCTTCGTTGGCACGCAATCCGCCACAGGCCCTCATATTCTGGGTCGTATAAGTGATGAGGTGATCGTAAACCACTTTGCTTGTGCGAAACTCGAACCGGGCATGTTCCCCGCGATAAATCGCAAGAGTATCCCCTTTTTTCATAATAATGAGCGGGCGTCGGACATTATCGGTATCCGATTTGCCCAGATAAACCGCCGCTGCATGGGCAAGGCTTTTTCTGTCCGGGTCTGAATAGCGGATCAAGGAAACTTCAAACATAGAACGTACATCCTCCTTTTTCAAAGACATCCCATTTTGCGAGGAAAACAAGATGATTTCTGTTTCTTATATTTTACATTGTTTCGACAGGTTTGGACAGTGGATAAACTCAATTCCACTCTTAAGACGTAAAGACAGGCATTCCTGCATATGATGAAAAACAAGGAGGGGGATGACCTGTGGCCCGCTTTAAACCCGGAAGGCAACGCGGTCCTTTTTCTTTTCGCACCGTGTTCTTTGTTTCCCTGATCATTTTTCTGGTGGTGTCTATTCAGACATTTGTTTATATAGAGCGACACCTGGAACCTGCATTAAAAGAAATCGCCCAGATGCGAATCAAACAACTGGCTGTGGATGCGATTAATGAAGCCGTCTCGAAAAAGATTGCAGAATCGGTTGATTTTCGTCAACTGCTCGATATCAATGAGGATCAGTATGGAAAAATTCGCGGCGTTCATTTTAATTACAACGCGCAGACACGTATTACGGGAGAGGTTGCAAAAAGGGTGGCCGAAATCATGAAAGATATTGAGCGTTCACAAATCTCCGTACCACTTGGACAGGTATTGAACAGTAACATCCTCGCTTCGATCGGACCGGACATTCCGATCACCATGGTTCCTTACGGTGCTCCCCTGGTAACATTGTCGTCCCTTCTTCAGGAATCGGGAGTCAACAATGTTCTGGTGACGATCTATGTGGATATTGCAGTGGAAGTGAAAGTCGTTATTCCTTTTACAACGGATTCGGCCGTTGTCCGTGCCGCCGTTCCTTTAACGCAAATCATGGTAGTGGGAGATGTGCCTTATTTCTACTGGGATGGCAGGGGGAATCCCATGAAAGATTCAGATCAGGATTTTTCAGGGCAACTACCTGTGGTCCCGCCCTTTCAGGTTCCGCCTATTCAGGAAGATCGAAATCCTGGACAATTACCGGTGGTCCCGCCCTTTGAAATTCCGCCGACCCCGGATGAATAACACGCTTACATGAAATAGAACAAACTCTTGAAATTTTTGGACAAATGATATACTGTTATTATCGAGTGAGGCAGAACTTTTACAAATGTCTCATTCGAAGAAATTATCTAATAATTTCCAAAATTTAATTGTAGGAGGTATGTAAATGGAAGAACGTCAAACGTGGGGCACACGTGCTGGTTTTGTGCTTGCCGCAATCGGTTCGGCCATCGGATTGGGAAACATTTGGCGCTTTCCTTACGTGGCCTATGAAAATGGGGGAGGGGCATTCCTGATTCCTTATCTGTTTGCCCTGTTGACCGCGGGAATTCCGTTGTTGATTTTCGAATTTATCCTCGGTCATAAGTATCGCGGATCTGCACCGCTTTCTTTCCACAGAATGTCTGAAAAATGGGAATGGCTTGGCTGGTGGCAGGTACTTGTTTCTTTCGTGATTGCGACCTATTATTCCGTTATTATCGCATGGGCGATCAGTTATTCCAAATTTGCATTTACCCTTGAGTGGGGTGAGGATACAGGCGGATTCCTTTTTGGAAGCTACTTGAACCTTCCCGACGGATCTTTCTGGAATCCTGGTGGCCTTCAGTGGCACATCGTGTTGCCATTACTCATCGTATGGTTGATCTCATTCTTTATTCTTTATCGTGGTGTATCCAGAGGGATCGAATGGGCGAATAAAATCTTTATGCCTCTTTTGGTCGTACTCGTCTTTATCATTATGATTCGCGGAATAACGCTACCCGGTGCAGCACAGGGATTAAATCACCTGTTTACACCGGATTGGAGTAAAATATTAGATGGTAAGGTATGGGTAGCTGCCTACGGACAGATTTTCTTCAGTTTGAGTGTGGCATTTGCCATTATGATTACCTATGCCAGCTACTTACCCAAAAAATCGGATATTAACAACAACGCTTTCATCACGGCTTTTGCAAACTCCGGCTTCAGTCTGCTGGCTGCGCTGGGTGTTTTCGGTGCCATCGGATATATGGCGCAAACACAGGGCGTTGATGTCAGTGAAGTTGCAGCCGGAGGTGTGGGACTTGCGTTTGTCGTATTCCCGCAGATCATTAATGAATTCCCGGCAATGAACGGATTATTCGGATTCTTATTCTTCCTGTCCCTCGTTGTTGCAGGATTATCTTCATTGATTTCTATCGTAAACGTGGTTGTTCAGGGTGCAGCCGACAAATTCGGTATGTCTTACAAAAGTGCGGTGGTCTGGATTCACATCATCCTCGGTCTGATCAGTTTGTTGTTTGCGACCGGATCCGGATTGATTTATCTGGATATTGCCGACCACTTCATCAACAACTACGGTGTGGCACTGGCCGGTCTTGTCGAGGTTATCCTGCTGGCCTGGATTGCCCGCAAGATTAAAGAATTTAACGATTATGCCAATCCGCTCTCCGATTTTAATGTCAACTTAAACTGGCTGAAATTCTGCATGGGATTCTTGACTCCTGTCGTACTTGGTATTATGATGATTCTAAACTTGATCGGAGACATTAAGACTCCGTACGAAGGATATGAAGGCAGCCTGTTGTTTGTCTTCGGCTGGCTGGTGGCGATCCTTTCCATCGTGATCGGATTCCTGTTTGCTGCAGCGAAGTGGCCTGCCGGCGTGAATACCTCGGTTTCCAAGGAGGAGGATGCTTAAGATGAGCGGTGGAGCTATATTCATGTTTTTACTTGGTGCTGTGATTTTGTGGGGCGGACTTGCCGTTTGCCTGCGCATTGCCTTAAAGAAACAAAACTAATGTGATCATTTAAAGGGGCCCATTGTGGCTCCTTTATTTTGTAGATTAATGAATTACCAATACCATACGACATGTTCTTTATGACTTTAATTTTGTTCTTGGATCTTTTCAACCGCTCAATGAGTACTTCCCGTACTGCTTATTGATAAGGTGGATTCAATGATTGCCACCCCTGCAATGGATAACACAATCACATCCTTCTTCATCATCTCGCTCTTCTTTTAATGTAAAAAATAAAAAGCTGGATTTGATGCTGACCGGCCGAACGCAGTGAGGGAAAGGCAAATCAAATCCAGCTCTTTATTTTTATTATTTTTTTCTTCTTTCTTCCCTTTCCCATTGTCTCAGGCGGGGATATGGATCAAAGGACCATTCGCTTCGACCGTTGTCTTTATACATCCCGTAATGGAGATGAGGAGGAAATTTTCCCGCCGTACCCGGCTTTCCGTAACCTGAACTACCCACATATCCGATGACGTCCCCCGGTTTGACAACATCCCCTTCTTTTACATTTTCATTAAATCCGCTCAGATGGGCGTAATAATGATATACATTGCTTAAATCACGAATGCCCACGCGCCATCCCCCGTAACGATTCCATCCCATGATCTCCACATAACCGTAAGTTGTACTGCGGACAGGTGTCCCGTGATAGGCGAAAATATCGGTTCCTTCATGAATGCGCCGGCCTCCCCAGCCCCGGGCATCTCCCCAGGTGCTGCGATAGGTATAGGTGTGACCGAGCGGAATGGGAAAAGCATGTTCATCCAGATGGAGGGTATTCATGACACGATATATTTTTGACATGGCTGAAATGATCTCGACGGTCTTGTCGCGTTTGTAATATTCCCAGAGAGCGATGCGAATGTCATCTTCGGTAAATCCGTAACTGGCGATATAACTTGACATGGCATACAGAACATCGAGGTCGTTTTCGGAATCGGCTTTTCCGTCTCCGGACCCGTCCCGACCCATTCCCCCGAAAAAGAGGATAGAGGGCAGATGGGTATCGTTTTCCATCGGGTTTAAAAAACCGCTCCATTTACGGGAAGGCACGGTAATGGCAATAATCCCTTTTTTTCCGGGGAGATCTTTGCGTACCTGTTGTATATTTCGTTCATACTGATCAATTGCTGCCAGATAGTACCAGGGAACCCCCGTAATGCTTTCCATACGATGAAACATTAGTTCCCGTTCATTCATCATTTCTTTTCTTTGCTCGGCATCATCGGCGGCATGAACATTTAACTGAATCAATGAAAAAAGAACAATGCTGATGATCCCTGTAAAAAGCAATTTTTTCCCTGTTGTTCGCCGATGTTCTGTCATGATATCGAATACCTCCTGCCTGACTGCATTACTCATACTTATTTTTCTATCTCACCGGGAAACTAATCATCCACTTCTTGGATAAATACAACATACGTACTGGTCATAAAATGAATAATTCATTACAATGATAAGAGAAGAGGACCTCAGTTCAAATTTGGAGTGATAAAAAATGACCGAACGTAAGCCGGAATGGTTAAAGATCAAACTTGTCACCGGAGACAACTACAATGATTTGAAAAAGATGATGCGCGGAAAGACATTGCACACGGTATGTGAGGAAGCTCGGTGTCCCAATATATACGAATGCTGGGCAAACAGAACGGCCACCTTTATGATCCTCGGTGATATCTGTACCCGGGCGTGCCGGTTTTGTGCCGTGAAAACCGGGTTGCCTACCGAACTGGACATGCAGGAACCTGAGCGGGTTGCCGATGCTGCTCTACAGATGGGGCTGAAACATGCTGTCGTTACATCTGTTGCCAGAGATGACCTGAGTGACGGAGGTGCCTCGATTTTTGCCGAGACGATCAGGGCAATCCGTGAAAAAAGTCCTCTGTGCAGCGTTGAAGTATTGATTCCCGACTTTATGGGAGATTGGCATGCTTTAAAAGTTGTGATGGATGCAGTACCGGACATTTTAAATCACAATGTTGAGACGGTTAGGCGATTATCCGATCGTGTCCGCTCCAAAGCGAAGTATGACCGGTCGCTCGAATTGCTACAAAAGGCAAAAGAAATGAAGCCAGACATTCCCACAAAATCAAGCATCATGCTAGGTGTGGGTGAAACTTGGGAAGAAATATTGGAGACGATGGATGATCTCAGATCCGTAAATTGTGACATCATGACAATCGGGCAATATTTACAACCCACAAAAAAACATTTAAAAATCGATAAATATTACCATCCTGATGAGTTCCAACAGCTGAAGAAAGAAGGATTAAAGCGGGGATTTAAGCATGTGGAATCGGGTCCGCTGGTTCGAAGTTCTTATCATGCTCATGAACAGGTTGACTCGGCCTCAGACCCAGATCAGGTGAAAAAAGTCTCCAATACAAACTGATTGAATATAAGAAAAAACGGCTGTCCTTGATGGGGTTTTACTGCCATCAAAGGGACAGCCTTATTAAGAACTAAGATTTTCCCCGCATATCCTGAATCAGCCTGTTTACTTCATCGTTTTGCGGACTTTGATTACCGTTCCCGTTCATGGTGTTTAAGTTGTTCATATTCCATGTACCAAGACGGTTAATACGGGTGAACAGTCGGTTATCGGCCGTCACATAAACTTTAAAATAGGACGGACTGACACTGATTGCTGATTTTTTGGCTGCACTTAGCAGATTTTGTTTGTTATTATTGTTGTCCCTGCCGATTGCGTTGTTTCCCATATTCGCCATATTGCCGTTACGATTGTTGTTTCCGGTCTGTATACCGACCAGAATTTCCTCATCGGTTACGGCGACGCTGGCGCTGTTGATACCCGGAACAGAGGCTACCACATTAGCGACAAGCTGGGCGAGAACATCACGATCAACATAAATATGCGTGTTTCGAGCAGCTGTTCCTCTGCCCTGAAGCTCGCGGGCATTCACTCTGGCATGGCCGATTTGTTGTCTGTTCATTTCTGCTACCGGACCACGACCATATTGGCCGTCTCTGGCAAATTGACTGATACCCGTGTTGCGGTTCATTGTTCCATATCCGGTATTACCCGCAGCACCGTATCTCTGGTAATAAGAGTAGTTATTATAACCACGGTTATCCCTGTACCCGTAGTTATTTATCCCGCCAAAACCAGTAACACCGCCGACCCGGTTTCCAGTGACATCATAGCCGGTTCGGGTGTCATACGGAATTGTATTTTGATCGTACATCCGATTGGTTGTACCATAAGGGGCGGCATTCTCCCCCGGAGCAGTGTTGAAATTACAGGCAACAGTCGTCAGCGTCAAACTGAGTACGGCAAACCACTGTAAGATTTTTTTCATTAAGCCACCTCCCTGAAGATAGCTTTCCCGTTACGTGCGGTTTGTTATCGTGGTAAAATTGTGTTCCTGTAAGTGAATTGTGGTAAAATGAAAGATGTGTAACATCAGTGTAAAAGAGAGGTTGGTTACGGTGATCCATATTCAGGGGATGGCTTTTGAACTTGTAGAAGATTTTCGCAACGGCTGGAATCTTGAAGCGTTTCGAGACCGCTATAATGAAATATTGAACAAGTACGACTATATTGTCGGGGACTGGGGATACGGACAGTTACGTCTGAAAGGATTTTATGAGAATAATAAAAATAAGGTTCCTTTTGAGAGCAAAATCGCCTCACTTGATGAATATATTCAGGAATACTGTAATTTTGGTTGTCCCTATTTTGTCTTGAAGAAGGTCAAAAAGAATACGATTTCCCAATGAAAAAGAAAGAGCAGACGGAGACGGTCTGCTCTTTTTTTACGATTAAATAATGGTGTATAAAAATTGTTTCAATTCCTCTTCTTCTTCCTCGGTGATCCCGAGGGCATAGGCGAGATACCCCGGTTCATCAAGATCATCGTTGCCGATAATCTGGGCTCTTCCGGTTTGCAGATTGTGGACAAGTTTTTTTCCGTAAAATCGGTCGGTTGTTGTGATTGCCAGATCGTAGCGGTTGTTTTCACCGATAAAACAGACGAACCGCGTACGGGTCTGTTCCACTTCATTATATAGAAAATCAAATGGCTCCACGGCGTGTCCCCCCTTATTCCATGACAAGATGGGGTTTATACGGAATATGATGCTTGGCCTTGATATAGCGAATCGTTCTGGTTTTGCTGCGCATCACGATCGAGTCGGTTTCTGCGATGTCATCGGCTAAAAACCTCACGCCCTGCAGGAGTTCCCCGTCGGATACTCCTGTAGCGGCAAAGATGGCGTCGTCGCCTTTAACCAACTCATTTAAGGCAAGAACCCGGTCGGGATCTTCAATTCCCATATCGATGCAGCGTTTGCGCTCTTCTTCCGAGTATGGTTTGAGCCGGGCCTGCATATCTCCGCCGAGACATTTAATGGCGGCTGCTGAAATGACACCTTCCGGAGCACCGCCGATTCCCACGAAAATATCGATTCCCGATCCCGGCATGGCTGCGGTGATGGCCGCCCCCACATCGCCGTCTCCAAACAATTTGACACGTGCTTGCATGGAGCGAACGGCTTCAATGATATGAAGATGCCGTTCCCTTTCCTGAATAATCACCGTTACGTCCGTTATCCGTTTGCGGTTGGCTTCTGCAACGATTTCGATTGTTTTTTCTATGGGATCTTCGAGAGATACTTTACCGGCTGCGTTCGGTCCCACCACCAGTTTTTCCATGTACATGTCAGGGGCGTGCAGCAAATTTCCCCTGTCTGCAATGGCCAGAACCGCCATCGCGTTATTGTGTCCTTTGGCAACGATTGTAGTTCCTTCCAGCGGGTCTACTGCAACATCCACTTCAGGAGAAGTGCTGTTACCCAATTTTTCTCCGATATAAAGCATCGGTGCTTCATCCATTTCGCCCTCACCGATGACAACGGTTCCGTTGATGGATACACTGTCGAACATCGCCCGCATCGCACTGGTTGCCGCTTGATCGGCTGCATTCTTTTTTCCCCGTCCCAGCCATCTTGCCGAAGCGAGGGCAGCGGCCTCTGTCACGCGTACGACTTCCAAGGTTAATTCACGTTCCAACTGTTGTTCCTCCCATAAATTGTGTTATGCCTTATGCCTTTCATATTGTAACATATTTTTCGATAAATCATGAATCGGATTGTTGATCGGAGTCATCCTGCTGTTGATCAGATGTGTTTCGGCGGCGTTGTTCGCGCTGCTTCATTTTACGAAGGATAAACCATGCAATGAGAGCGATCGCAGCCAGCAACACGAAATAAGGCAG
This sequence comes from Bacilli bacterium, assembly GCA_041686735.1. Classification (GTDB taxonomy): domain Bacteria; phylum Bacillota; class Bacilli; order JACDOE01; family JACDOE01; genus JAWLDF01. The sequence goes on along the minus strand of JAWLDF010000002.1, from coordinate 71,309 downwards.
ACTTCCGACCAGGGCAACAAAAGAGGAAGTTAACAGGGAAATCAACTGACTGGTGGAACGGATCAGGGCGATCCATGCCTCATTTAATGTTCCCCGGTCGGGAGTATCCACGTGAATTTGTTTTTCAATTAATTGAATATGCACGGTCGAAAAAGAGGTGTGTTCGCGCAGGTAGCGCATTCTTCCTTCAATTTGTTCGATTTCCTCCTGAACCCGTCCCAGATCCTGAGAAATTTTAAGCAGATCCTCAACGTTTTCTGCCTGGTTCATAAAATCGAGAAGGCGGGACTCGACCGCTTTTTTTGCTTTTAAACGGGATTCGAGATCAACGTATTCTTCCGTTACATCCTGACCCTGGACATTCTGATTGCTGACCCGGTGGGTGATGTCTTCAATTTCTTTTAAAAAGGAATTAAACCCTCCCTCAGGGATGCGAACGGTGAGATTGCCTCCGCGTTCACGCTCGTTTTGATATTCCGATGAGTGGACGATATATCCTTGATATTTTTGGGTGAGGAATTCCAGATCATTCCGTGCCTTTTTATAATCTGTAACTTCAGCAGTCAGGCTGGCGGTGTAAATCATCATTTGATTACTTGTCTGACCGCTGATTCCGATTGTCCCTTTACTTCCGTCACTTGCGATTTGATCAACTCCGCCTTCTTCCACGGAGAAGTCTCTGTCTGCCGCGGCATCATTGATTGACCCGGGATCAGCAGCTTCTTGCTTTCCGGAACTGCAACCTGCCGCGACTAGCAGGATCAATGCCGTTAAAGTCACCATCATCCATTTGAACCGTGCGAATTGCTGATTTTTATTTTTGTTCAAGGTAACTCCCCCTTTGCATTTGTTTATTTGACGTAAAAAAAACGTGAATTGTTGCAAAAATTTGAGAAGTCCGGGGGGAAGAAGCTACTTTAACGTGGTATACTAGAAAAGGAATGTGACTGGTAAATATTGAGGTGATACAAAATGTATATGCAACAGGGATTAGTAGTTCTGTTGATCATTGCGATTACTTTTATTGTTGTCATTGCCGCATCGAAAAGAAAAAAGGGCAGGGAGTGAAACCGGGTGTACGACATTGACCGCCAAAAAGTGGACGAGTATTTAAATGTGATCGATAACGCGCTTACTGTCTCGGAACAATTGCAACCGTTTCAAAATGATATTCATAAATATGCAGCAGAAAGATGTCTTCACATATGTATTGAAGCGGTAGCAGATGTCGGGAATCTGCTGATCGACGGGTTTATCATGAGGGATCCCGGCAGTTATGAGGATATCATCGAGATCCTGCGGGATGAACGGGTGATCAGTGAGGAAGTCGCGGTTAAGCTTGCAGAACTTGTCAAATTCCGCAAACCGCTGGTTCAGTTTTATACCCGTGTGGATCAGGAAAAAGTGTTTGCATTGTTAAAGAACAGCGGAGAGGCGTTAAGGAATTTTTCCCCACAGGTCAAGGATTTTATTGAAAGGGAATGTTTTTAAGCGAGTGGCGAGGTCAATAGTTTATTTTATCAACAAACAAATATAAAAATTTTACTTATGTTCACAGATCATGTAAAATATATGAGTAAGGAAAGGGGTGAGACCCATGCCTCAAAAGCAGGGAACTTCTACCAGAGACCAGATTTTGCATATGCTTAAAATAGAAGGTTCCATGACGGTCAGTGAAATGGCTGAACGATTGGATATTACGGAAATGGCGGTTCGTCGCCATTTAAACACACTGGAAAGAGATAACCTGATTGTTTCAAAGTTACAAAGACAGGCGATGGGAAGACCTACCAATGTATATTCTTTATCCGAACAGGCGGAAAAACTTTTCCCGCGAAATTATCAGGATATTACCCTTGACTTCCTGCACGACATCCAAGAGATGGAAGGGGAAGAAAAGGTAAAAAATTTGTTTCAGCGCCGTGAGAAACGGTTGTATGATGAATATAACGACTATTTGCGGGGAAAAACCGTCGATGAAAGGCTGGAGGAACTGGCCCGACTGCAAAATGAGAAGGGATATATGGTTCAACTGGAAAAGGATCCGGAAAAAGGAGAATATATTTTTGTGGAGAATAACTGTCCGATCGCGGTTGTAGCCAGAGAATTCACTCAGGCCTGCACCTGCGAATTGTCCCTTTTCCAGAAGGTGCTTCCCGATGCTGAAGTGATACAAAATCATTGCATGGCAAAAGGCGGGGACAATTGCAAATATACGATCCGAATAAAATAGAATTTTTGGGTGAAGGGGCTGTCCCGGGGCTTGCATCATTTGATTGCCCGGCTATGTAAATGGGGACAGCCTCATTCCTTCCCACTGGTACATATTATTTTCCGCGGGCATGGGCAAGCCTGCTGGCAGCGGCAGCTGCAATGGCACCGACAATATCATCGAGAAAAGTATGGGTCTCATTTTCACTATTATTTAATTTTTCCAGTATGCCTGGCTTGATTTTGTCGATATAGCCGTAATTGGTAAAACCGATGCTTCCATATACATTTACGATCGACAGGGCCAGTACCTCATCGATGCCGTATAAACCTTCATCGGTTTCTATGATCTGTTGCAGAGGTTCCATCAACATTTTTTGTTCTGCCAGCATATCCAGTTGAATACCGGTAATAATGGCATTCTGAATTTCCCTTTTGTCGAGAACTTTTTCAATATTATAGATACACATTTCCTCGGAAATATCGGGATAAAAATCTTTTTGCAGATGATAGACGAGTTCCACGATATCCTTCATGGTTACCCCGCGCTGTCTGAGTAAATCAAATGCCGTTTTTTTCAATTCATGTTCACGGTAGTTAAACAATTTTCTTCTGAGGGGCATATGAATTGAACTCCTTTCCATTCATTCATTTTTCATCATGCCCGTGTCACTTTTATAACATACGCTGATGTTATTAAATGCGGAGGGACAAACAGATTGAATTATACGTTTTATGATCGGGAGCAAAAACATATCTTTTTAACCTTTGATCCGGCCCGGTTTACGCAATCTCCCGGACACGTCTTGATATTCCCCCTCTATGAAGGGAAGATTGTAATGACGGAGCATCGTGAACGGGGCCTTGAGTTACCGGGAGGTAAAGTTGAAAACGGAGAAAATCTGATTGCTGCGGCAATCAGGGAAATGTGGGAAGAAACCGGTGCCGTTTTAAACGGGATCTGGCGCATTGGAGAATATACCATTACCGGAGCAGATCGGAATTCAGATATAAACAAAGCCATTTTTCTGGCGCAGGTAAAGGAATTCACTTCTTTGCCGACAGGCTATGAGACGAAAGGGTACCGTCTGTTTCCACTTAATGTGGATGTAAGCCCCTCATCATTCAGCCTTTTCGTACAGGATGGAGTGTTTCAGCACACGCGTCGTTATGTCTTAAGCGATGAATGGATGAATATATATCGAATAATGGGGTAAGTATATTCCCGGAATCAGGAGATAAGTTGTATCTGGGGGGATTTGACCTGATGGAACCTTTGATTGAAAAGGTGAAACAGTTTTATGGCTTAACCATCCATGATTGGGATATTTACCGTCAGGGAACCTGGTTGATGACGGAATCCGGTCCGTATTTATTGCAATCAGCACCACTTTCATACCGAAGAAAAAGGAAACTGGTGCAGGAGATCTATCGTGTGTTGAAAACGAAACACTTTCTTCATGTTGCCCGCATCAAGCAGACCATCAAAGGTCAGGAAGGGTTCGTATACGGTAATCATTTGTATTATATAACGGAATCTTTTTTTCATTGCCGCCCCCCAAAAATGAATGACAATTCCCAGATTGCCTTCCATCTTAATGAATTTCATTATGCTACAGCAACGTTCCCCACAAAATGGCTTTATCGTCCTTTTCGACAGATTGCCCGCTGGCCGGAATTATGGGATCGGAGTTTAGATCGAATGGCACAAAACAGAGACTTTCTGGCGGATCAATTTGGAGAAGAAGATGTTGATGCCATGTTTTTCATCTTACACTATACATTTTTAAATCAGCTCGGTGAAACAGCGATTCGTTATCTGCAGGATGCCGATTATCATCAGGTTTGCGAAGAAGCTGCCATAAAAGGGATGATTACTTATCGTCGTCTGAATCAGGATCATTTCCTGGTCGGTCACGAAGGGGATATGATGTTTGTGCATCCTTTTGAGTGGGTGATCGATGTTCGTGCGAGGGATATAGCCCAGTACGTTAAAAATCAGGTGTATGAACTGGGATGGCACCCCATGGGATTACAACAATTTATCGCTTCTTATCATCAACTGGCCCCATTGTCGCGGGAGGAATGGATGATGGTTTACAGTATGTTGATGATGCCGGTTAAATTCATGAAAAGAATCGAATGGAAATGTCGCAGTATGCAAAACAAAATGTCAGGGGATGAATATTTCCCTGAGAACACCGATCATATAACGGAAGAAGAATTATATCTTCATGAAAAAATGTTGCATTATTTCCCCGACCTTCTCGAAGAAGCGACAGGGATCGATATTCCCAGGGTATCCTGGTTGTAGCGTTTGGAAAACTTGCGATATGAAATTAACAAAACGGCATTCTTTTTTAAATCGGAATGCCGTTTTCTGCTAATCTTAGAAAACCTGCTGTACTTCTTTTACTTCCGGAATTTCTTCCATCAATGCGCGCTCAATTCCGGCTTTTAATGTAATCGTTGAACTGGGACAGCTTCCGCAGGCTCCCATGAGACGAAGCTTCACAATCCCATCCTCAACATCGACCAGTTCAACATCTCCACCGTCACGTTGTAAATAAGGACGCAATTTATCTAAGATTTCCTGTACTTGTTCAAACATGATAAACACTCCTTTCTCCTTATATTATATGATGAATACGAAGGGAATGCCAGATTCGGATGTGTCGCGGGCTCACATTAACCATTATGATGCCTGTACATCCACAATACACCGGATTTCAACACACGAGGGACCCTGCCGACCAGAGCGGCTTTTCCCATGACGCCGAATCCTTCTTTTTTCCCGAGTGAGCCAAGCACCCCTTTTAATTTGATGCGGGGTAATTTTTCCGGTTCTTCATCCCGGAAAATATGATCCAAGACTTCTGCGATTTGTTCTCCCTGGGCTTCGGCCAACTGGGCGCTCGGTGCGAAAGGAAGACTGGCGCAATCTCCGACGACAAAAACACCGGGGTAACGCGGAACCTGATGAAAGTCGTTTAACACAACTCTTCCGTGTTCATCTTTTTCAAGGTCAAGTTCACGAACCAAACGATTGGGTTGAATACCGGCTGTCCAGACGATGGCTTCACTTTCAAGCGCTTCACCATGATTATAGACCACACCGGGTTCAATCTTTTCTACCTGAGCATATGGGACAAGTTCCACATCATGCTCACGAAACCACTGACTGACGTATTTTTGCAATTTTTTAGGGAAAGGACTGAGGATACATGAGCCGCGGTCAAGAATACGAATTTGAAGATCCTCCCGGCTCTCCCTCAGTTCAGCAGCAAGTTCAACGCCACTGAGACCTCCTCCGACAATGGTCACCTGTCCGTAAGGGTTCACATTGTTTAACGCTTCAAAAGTTTTTCGAGTGGCGGAGATGGTCTGGATGCTGTTTGTATATTGATCGGCACCCGGAATTCCATGATATTTGTCTTCACAACCCAGACCGATGATCAACCAGTCATAAGACAGTCTTTTTTGTGATTCAATACGAATTTCCCTGTGTTCCAGATCGATAGATAAGATTTCCCCGTGAACAACGTGAACGCGATCACCCCGGGGAAAAGTCACTCTCATACTCATATCGGAATGAGTCCCTGCTGCCAGGGCATAAAATTCGGTTTTCAACACATGAAAAGGGAGGCGGTCTACGATCGTAATCTCTATGTCATCGGGGAGATGGTTCCCCAGCAGTTTATTTACGATTCGCATTCCACCGTACCCGCCGCCTAATATGACTAAATTTCTCATAGCTCGAAATCCTTTCTTAAACGTATTATATCCACACATTTAACTATTATATAATTTCCGCTCCTTGACGAAAAGATGAAAAATTGTCATGGTTGTATAGAGGTGAATCGATGAATGAAAACTTTGGTGGAATTCTGCATCTCAAACCTCACTGCCGGATCTGAGATTACTCGTGAAAAATTAGAAACGGATCCGGAGCTGGTTGTCGAAGTACTGGAATACGGTTGTCTCGGGCACTGCGGAGAATGTTTTGTTTACTTGTTTGCCCTGGTGGACGGTGAACAGGTACAGGGAGAGGATCCCGAGGATTTATATATTAAAATTAAAAAGTATATTCAGGAAGGAAAGAAAAGAGAGAAGGAATGGGATGAGATTATTAAGAAACTGGATAGGTTACCCGATGAGGAATAAAATCGACATATTTCT
>JAWLDF010000002.1:0-64819 GCA_041686735.1 Bacilli bacterium | reverse complement strand
TTTACAGAAGATGAAGGAATGGGTCGGGCACTGGAAACTGGAAAAGGTTGACCAGTGGACAGATGAAGATTTTCAAAAAGTAAAAGCGAGGGAAAAATAAAATTCAAGTTAACGGAGAAGAGGGTTGTCTATCATGGTTCTGTGAGCCACGGGACAACCCCTTTTCGTATGAAGAAATCCAATCCGATCAGTATTCTTTTATCACGTTATAAAATGTATCCCGTTCAACCGGAATGCGATTGGCTCCCCGGATCAGCCAGACCAGTTCGTCCCGGGTGAGGGCGGTCTGGGTCAGTGCACCTGCTGCATGACTGATTCGCTCTTCAACCAGGGTGCCGTGGATATCGGATGATCCGAATGCTAATGAAAGCTGGGTCAACTGTGTTCCGATATTGATCCAGTATGCCTTAATATGCGGAAAATTGTCCAGCATGAGGCGGCTGATGGCTACGGTTTTCAAGTCATCATATGCGGAAGTACGCCGTTTAATGGATGCCGTCGCCTTTTTGGGCTGAACGGCCAGCGGGATAAATACCAGGAATCCGCCGGTTTCATCCTGCAGTTCACGCAGGCGGACCATGTGGGTTAATCGCTCTTCCAGGCTTTCGATCGAACCATAGAGCATGGTGGCATGGGTTTTCATTCCCAGTCCGTGAGCAATGCGATGCACATTCAGCCATTCGTCGGTACTCGCTTTTTCCGGACTCATTTTCGCCCGATATTCTTCAGTTAAAATCTCGGCTCCTCCTCCGGGAAGGGTATGCAGTCCGGCATCCATCAAGTCTTTCAGCACCTGTTCTTCAGACATTCCGGTAATTTTACTGAAAAAGACAATTTCTGCCGCGGTATAGGCTTTGATGGTAATTCCCGGAAAGTTTTCCTTCAGCACACGAATCGTATCGAGGTAATAATCAAAGGAAACGGTGTGATTATGGCCGCCGACAATGTGAAATTCACGGATGTTTTCACTCATGTGCTGATTTACATAATCGAGCAGTTCCTGTTTATCCATGGTGTATGCCCCGTCTTCTCCGGGATCCCGGCGAAAACTGCAAAATTTACAATGGGCTTCACATACATTGGTGGGATTGATGTACATGTTTTGAATGAAGTAAACCCGTTCACCGTTCTTTTGCAGGTTCACCCGGTTAGCCAGTTGTCCTACTGTTAAAATATCGTCTGTTTCGTATAAAGTCAGCCCGTCTTCAAGGGACAGTCGTTCCCCCCGTTCCACTTTTTCAACGATGGGGATCAAACGTTGGTCCATCGGCTGATAGGTTTGTTGTGTTGTCATTAATAATCATCCTTTCCTGCTCCCATTTAATTCAACTCAGTACCGGCGGATTTCATTGTATAGCGTATCACGTTCTACCGGAATTCTGCCCGCTTCTTTGATCATGTCGATAAATGCCTGTTTTGGCGTCATATGTGACGACTGTGATCCGGCTGCATGGATGATTTGTTCTTCCATCACCGTTCCGTCGAGATCATCCACACCGAACTGCAGACTGACCTGAGCCAGTTTTAAACCGATCATCATCCAGAAAGCACGGATATGCGGGAAATTATCCAGCATTAACCGGGCTACGGCCAGAAGTTTCAAATCACTGATTCCGGTCGTTTCTTGATTTAACTCGTATTCCTTCGCCAACTGTGTGTTTTCCGGGTGAAAAGAAAAGGGGAAAAAGGCTTGGAATCCGCCTGTTTTGTCCTGCAACTCCCTCAGTCGAATGAAATGATCAATCACATGCTCCGCTTTTTCAATGTGTCCGTATAAAATGGATGCATTTGATTTCATACCCATTTGATGGGTGATTTCGTGAATTTGAAACCAGCGGTCGGCGGATGTTTTGTGTCCTGAGATGATTTTTCTGATCTCGGGGTCAAAAATCTCGGCTCCTCCTCCGAGGATAGAACCGAGTCCTGCCTCACGCAGGCGGTTTAGTGCTTCTTCCACATCCAGTTTGGCCACGCGGGCGATATAATCGATTTCTACTGCGGTGAATGCCTGGATATGAATGTCGGGCAAATGTTTTTTCGCCAGGCGAATCATATCTTCGTAATAGGAAAAAGGCAATTTCGGGTTAACCCCGCCGACGATATGCAATTCGCTGAAACCTTTTCCGCGCATCTGTTTGTATTTGTCTTCGATTTGTTCCAGCGACAATGTGTAGGAGCGGGGATCATCCGGTTTCAGTCCGAAAGCACACAATTTGCAGTCCAGATAGCAAACATTGGTGTAATTGAGATGGGTATTGACTATGAAAAATACCTTATCCCCGTTTTTTTGTCTGCGTACATGGTCGGCCATGCGTCCGATCGTCAATAAATCGTTGGAATGCATGAGACGGATTCCGTCCTCAAAAGTTAAACGTTCCCCGCTTTCTACTTTTTTCTCTATATCTGCTAGGGAATCGTTTGAAATGGAAATCGTCATGTATATATCTCCTTTCCCGTTGGGAGGTTTGCCGAAAATCCATAGCTTTATTATAGTTTGAAAGAGGAGATGAGGGCAAGTTATGAAGATATCGACAGGAATCATCAAAGGTTCTATTGATTCTACAATGTTTTCGGGTGCATTTCCATTGTGTATCTTATAAAATGGTGATTGGGTCAAATCCCCGCAACCATTTTTCCATCCATCATCCGTCAGTATCGATGCAACACAAACAAAATCGAATATAGGGGGAGAAAGGAAATGGAGGAAGTTATACACCAGGAAATCGAACAAATACGAAAGAAAATGGTTCAAGCAGGAAAACTTTACGGTCTGGAACATCCGATTGTTCTAAAATTCAGCATGGAAATCGACTCACTTCATAATTTGCTTTTACATCTGGAAAGAGCGAAAGAAAAGACCCCGTCTTCACAATTCATTTTTGTCCCCGACAAAGTGGCCCAATACGCATAAGAGTAATCTCCTCCGATCAGCATAATGATGGGAGTTTTGTTTTACTTCAAAGCGTGCTATCAACTTGTGTAAACCCGTTATTGTCTGTATACTTGTTATTAAAAGGAACTATATAAAAGATAGTTCCAGAAGGAGGTTTTACTTTCATGATCGTCACACTGACCGAAAGTGCAGGCAGAAAGATTAAAGAGATGCTGGAAGAGGAAAATAACGATAAATTATTTTTGCGTATTGGAGTGAATCCGGGAGGTTGCAGCGGTTTTTCTTATGGAATGGGGTTTGATGATGACTTGAGAGATGATGATCATCAGGAAGAACAACACGGGGTAAAAGTTGTGGTTGACGCCAACAGTGCCCCTTACCTCAAAGGGGCTGAAATCGATTACAAGGAAAACATGGTGGGCGGGGGATTTGCCATCAGTAATCCCAATGCGGTTTCAAGCTGCGGATGCGGAAGCTCATTCCGTACTGCACAAGAAAGCGGACAGCCGAGCGAGTGCTAAGCTATAAAAGATTAAAAAGCCTCCTTGACAGTAGATCGGGCAAAATCTATTTGTTGAGGAGGTTTTTTGTCATATTAACTTCTTTTATTGCAGCCAGGACTGCTTCGCCGCATTGAGGACAGGATGCAAAATGAATGCATTGATGTTGGGCAGCATCATCGAATCCATTGACAAACTTCATATCTTCAATATCCAGATAAGGGCTGTAATCGTCAAAATAATTTTGCCAGATTCCCTGGTCGGTGAGAAGAGTGCGGCAATTCGGACAGTTCACGCGGAAAGGAGCAAATCCGTTACAGACAGGGCACATATAGGCGGGGCTATCGGATCGGGACATGACTATCCTCCTTAACTGTTTCGTCTGCCCAGCAGGATGGTGTACGCAACGTAACTTGCCAACAAAATAAAGGAAATAATGGCTGCGAATAATCCCTCCATAAAATAGGGTGAGCCCAGGGTGCCTATTACGAGCAACAGGGGAATCCCTATGGTAATGACGACCAGAAAGACGGTGTAGATGACATTGGTTCGAATCTGTTCCGTTCTGGACATGGTTGACACCTCCTGCATAGTCTAACTGCGGTGGTGGTATTAATTTTTACTGAAATGAGCGTGCTTATTCCCCTGTAATAAAAAAGAATCGGGCCTGCGCCCGATTTCTTCTTTTGGCTGGAAATAAGACGATTTATTTGCCTTAATTTCATAAAATCCAGTAAAAAGAAGGGATTAAGACGAAAAAATCGTCTTAATTCCCATATAACCTCCATTCAGAGAAACATCAAAATGACATGCTGCTGCTGTGTCCCGGTTGTATCTTTGCATCGGGATCGATGTAAGATTTCGCATTGTTGACAGCAGTGGGTGCTTCGCCAAATCCGACGGCAATCAGCTTGATTTTTCCGGGGTAAGTTGCAATGTCCCCAGCAGCATAGATTCCCGGGACATTGGTCTCCATTTTCGAGTTAACGAGAATGGCCCCTTTTTCGAATTGAAGTCCCCATTCTTTGATCGGTCCGAGGGATGAAACGAATCCGAAGTTGACGATGACGGCATCGACATCGAGGGTTTTATCTTCTCCGTCTTTGTTGGTAATGACAACTTTTTCTATGTTGTCCGTTCCTTCAATCGCTTTTGCTTCATATGGAGTCAACACTTCCACTTTTGAGTTCATCAGGTTTTCGACACTGTGTTCATGGGCGCGGAATTTATCGCGACGATGAATGATCCACACTTTTTCCGCAATCGGTTCGAGCATCAATGCCCAGTCAACCGCAGAATCGCCTCCGCCGAAAACGGCTACTCGCTTTCCTTCAAAAGCGTGCAGATCATCAACGAAGTAATGCAAATTCTTTCCTTCGAAAGATTCCGCATTAGGCAATTCGAGTTTGCGCGGCGCAAAAGCTCCGGCACCTGCAGTAATGATGATTGTCTTGGAGTAGTGAACACCTTGATTGGTGGTCAATTCAAATATATCCTCTTTCTTTTCCACCTTTTCAACCTGTTCCTCAGTGCAGATGGTCGGTTTAAATTTTTCAAGTTGCTCTTTAAGACGGTTCACCAACTCCTGAGCACGGATCTTCGGGAATCCGGCAACATCATATATAAATTTTTCCGGATATAACGCGGATAATTGTCCACCAAGTTGAGGCATGCTTTCAATGATTTTTACGGAGCATTGCCGCATTCCACCGTAAAATGCAGTAAACAGACCGGATGGTCCTCCTCCGATAATCGTAATATCGTATACTTTCTCATCGCGTTTGAGACTCATTTTACTTACACCTCCGGTATGATTAACACAAACTATTTCCATTATAGCTTTCCTCTTGAATGATGAAAAGCATTTCGTGAAAAAATTCTCATATTAAATTTTCAGCATGTATAAAGCATTGGAGCCCATTTTACAACTTTGTGCATCTTTTCACTTGAAAAATGATCATGGGGTTATTATCATAAGGATAGTGAAAACATTCTATATATTTTCTTGGGGCCATTGTGCATGTCAGGCATGATATTTTTATTTTTTTTCATAATGGATCCTTTTTTACGGGAAGACTAAGTGAAAAAAGTAACATGCTTTTGGTTTCTGAGAAAACGAAAATTTTGAAAAATGGGTGATATAAGGTGAGTACATCAAAGATTCTCATTTTGGGTGCCGGGTACGGAGGGCTGGTGACTGCCACCCGTCTTCAGAAGCAAATGAATTACAACGAAGCCGAGGTCACGCTGGTCAACAAATATGATTATCATTATCTGACCACCTGGCTTCATGAACCGGCTGCCGGAACCAGTCACCATGAACGGGCAAAGGTGGACTTGAAAGACGTACTGGATCTTGACAAAATCGGTTTTATCCAGGGAACCGTGCAATCGATCAAGCCGGAAGAAAAAAAGGTTCTGCTGGAAGACGGTACGGAACTGGATTTCGATTATCTGGTGATCGGCCTGGGGAGTGAACCGGAAACATTCGGAATTCAGGGATTGAAAGAACATGCGTTCAGCATCCGTTCCATTGATAGCGTACGCATGATCCGCGAGCATATTGAATACATGTTTTCCAGATACAATAATGAAGAAGGTCATCCGGAGTATCTCACTTTTGTTGTCGGTGGAGCCGGTTTTACCGGAATCGAATTTGTCGGAGAACTTGCGGATCGTATTCCGGAATTATGCCGTGAATTTGATGTGGACCCGAAACAGGTTCGCATTATAAACATTGAAGCGGCTCCGACCGCTCTTCCTGGATTCGATCCGGAACTGGTCAATTATGCCATGGACGTGTTAAAACGAAAAGGTGTCGAATTCCTGATTAATACACCGATCAAAGAATGTCATCCCAATGGTGTTATTTTGGCCAACGGAGAAGAAATTAAGTCGGGTACAGTTATCTGGACCGGTGGTGTACGGGGCAATCATATCGTGGAGGAGTCTGGGATTGAAGTGATGCGCGGACGGGTGAAGGTGGATGAATACCTGCGCGCGCCAGGACACGATAACATTTTTGTAGTGGGAGACTGTTCCTTGATTATCAATGATGAAGCGGGACGTCCTTACCCTCCGACAGCCCAGATAGCTACACAACAGGGATTCAATTGTGCCTATAATTTACTGGCTTCCATCCGTGGCGGTGAATTAAAACCGTTTAAGCCGGAAATTAAAGGAACACTCGCTTCCCTCGGGCGCGGTGAAGCGATCGGTGTGGTCGGCAACAAAAAATTACTGGGAGGAAGTGCCGCGCTGATGAAAAAAGTGAGTGACCTGCGTTACCTCTTTATCCTGGGAGGAATTTCGCTCGCTTTGAAGAAGGTAAAATTATAAGCCCAGCCTTGTCTTAAGTAAGACTTTCCTTCGACCGAATAAGAAGGAGAGTCTTTTTTTACTGTTTTTTCCATGACGCAAAAAATAAAGTTACGATTTAAAAAAGCAAGATAAACAGGGATGTATCCGCTTACATCAATGTTTTTACGTTGTAAGGAGATAAAGCAAAGCTTTTCAAAGGGAAATAATTTTGATATATTATTCTGAAAATATATACAATTAAAACTTTTTAGCCGAGTTGAGTAGGATGAGGGTTGAGTTGAGATGATAATGAGCAAAAGGAAAAAGGAGGGAAAACCATGCCAAAAGTTCAAGTGATGACAGAGCGGGACGTTTGTGAATACTGCCAGGGAAACGGATATTATCAACTGTTACTTGGAGGTTCGGAAACCTGTCCGTCCTGCCAGGGAAGCGGTAAGAACAGAAAGACGGAGAAATAATGATTACAGCGGGAACGATATTGAACACTTCATTCCCCCTTCATTTTTAACCGTACGGTGAAATGGAGGGGGAATTTGCTTTATAATAAAAAAGGTATCTGTGATCAGTTAGAACCAGGTCGGGAAGGTGTCAGGAATGATTTTTTTCGTAACGGCTTTATATCAAGAAGCACGCCCTTTCATTGAACGATTTCAACTGAAAAAAGCGGCGGAGCAAACGACAAAATTTCAAATCTTTGAGGGAGAGCGTGCAGCACTGATTATCAGTGGTCCGGGAATGATCTCTGCCGCAGCGGCTTCTTCTCACTTGTTGACCCGCTACCGTGCGGGGAAGACAGATGTGGTTATCAATGCGGGAATATGTGGAACGGTTGATCCGGCCGCTTTTTCAATAAATGAGGCTGTGCTATGCCATAAAGTGATCCACCATGACAGCGGGCGTACCTTCTATCCGGACATAGTGATTCGTCACTCTTTTTCAGAAGGCTGCCTTGAAACCTTTGCCGTTCCGGTGGACCGGGGCATGTTGCCGAATATTAAGGGGAACCTTGCCGATATGGAGGGAGCCGGTTTTTTTGAGGCGGTTTCATCTTTTGTGGGGCCGCATCAGATCGGGTTAATCAAAGTGGTATCGGATGCACTCGATCCCCGTCTTCCTCCGCCTGAGCGGGTCATCGAACGGATGGAACGACATATGGACGGCATTGAGGACTATGTCCGTACTTTACAGAAAGTGATCGGTCAGCAAAAGGATATTTTAACGGATGAGGAACATGAATTGCTTCATCAGGTCTCACGGCGATTGCGTTTAAGTAAAACCCTGGAACACCAGTTTTTTCAGATGGCTCGAAAGTTTCGTTTAAGTCACCCGCTAAATCTTGTTGATGTATTGCAGCCGTATCTTCAGATCGAAATCGAATCGAAACAGGAAGGAAAGAAGCGTCTTGAAGAACTCAGACAAACATATTTTGATGCCTGATTTTTCCCATGTTTATCTTGAAAAACAGGTGCGCGATCATCCCGTGGCACAAAGAATCATGCAACGTTTTCCGGGAGCGGTGCCGGTGGAGATCGATCATTACAAAGACGTGTTTAACCGGTCCCGCCAGGAATTTTCCCTGCAAAAACAGTCGCAGAAACTGATTCTCGCCGCAAAAACCGGTCAACTGGTTTATCCGGGTGCGGATGTCAGTCAGGATTTCGGTCACGAACATTTTTATTATACTTCGACCATCCTAAATTGTGTGTATGACTGTCATTACTGTTATCTGCAGGGCATGTTTCCCTCCGCCAACATCGTGATGTTTGTCAACATGGACGATTTTTTTGCCGAAGTTGATGCTCTGCTTGCGCAACATCCGGTATATCTGGCCATTTCCTACGATACCGATTTGCTTGCCTTCGAAAACATCGCCGGAATGAGCCGGATGTGGATTGAATTTGTGCGAAAACAGCCGGACCTCATGGTTGAGCTTCGTACCAAAAGCGTCAATTACGGAGCGATTCGGGATATGGATCCGGTCGATCGGGTGGTACTCGCCTGGACACTGTCACCGCCGCAGGTGGCCAAAGTATTTGAACCGATTGCCCCGTCACCCCGCTCCCGTCTTCAATCAATCAAACAGGCAATCGATGACGGATGGAAGGTTCGCTTATCCTTTGACCCTGTGCTGCATGTTAAAGATTGGAGCACAATCTATGGTGAGTGGGTTGAGGAGACGTTTTCCGTCATTCCGCCGAAGCAGGTTGAAGATGTGAGTCTCGGGGTCTTCCGCATGTCGAAGGACTATTTGAAAAATATCCGCCGGGTTCGCACCGATTCGCCCCTGGTTTATGAAAACTTTACGTGCAGTGACGGTGTTTATTCTTATCCCGAGCAAATAACGCGGGAAATGATAGATGATGTTTTGCAAAAAATCCGCCGGTACGTTCCAGAAGAAAAGATTTTTCTGTAAAGCGATTTAAACGACGACAAGGAGGGTGGTACGGATGAAAACCGCTATCGTGACCGGAGCATCTTCCGGCATCGGACTGGAAATTGTGCGCAAACTGACGACGGAAAAGGGTTATCGTGTTTACGGATTGGCACGCGATTTTTCCAAAACAACATGGCAGCATCCGGAGTTTATCGCCGTTACCTGTGATGTGACCGATACCCATCAATTAACACAAACCATCCGGCAGATCAAAGGGAACGAAAAGGAAATCCACATCCTGATCAATAACGCCGGTGTGGGTTATTTCGGACCCCATGAAACGTTGAAACCCGGGGAGATCGAAACCATGGTTGCCACCAATTTACAGGCACCGCTGATTCTCACGGGGCTTCTGTTGAGGGAACTAAGAAAAACAAAGGGGTATGTCATCAATATTTCTTCGATAACGGCGAAAAAATCCAGTACCCACGGCTGTGCCTATGCTGCGACCAAAGCGGGTTTATCCCACTTCGGCACCAGTCTGTTTGATGAGGTCAGAAAAAACGGAGTGAAGGTTGTCACCATTCACCCCGATATTGTTCAGACACCTTTTTATGATCGGCTCGATTTTCGTGAGGGGGATGTGGAAGAAAGCTATATTACCCCGGAATGTGTCGCTTCAGCCATAGAAAGTGTATTGAGTCAGCGCGAAGGAACCGTGATGTCTGAAATCACCCTGAGACCGCAGCGTCATATGATCCGCCGCAAATCGCCGGTTGAGCCGAAGTAAGTTGAAGCCCGGGTTATTGTGAAGTTTTGATATGATTATAGGTAAATCGAATGTTGACAGGGGGCGATGTAATGAAAAAATATGTTCTGGCACTCGATCAGGGAACAACCAGTTCACGAGCGATTTTATTCGACCGGGATGCACGTGTCATCGGTGTGGCACAAAAGGAGTTTACCCAGTATTTCCCCCGTCCGGGGTGGGTGGAACATGATGCTCTTGAAATATGGGAAACACAGATCGGTGTTGCCCGTGATGTTTTGCAATCTACAGGGGCAAAAGCGGAGGAAGTGGCTGCAATCGGAATCACCAACCAGAGGGAGACCACGGTAATCTGGGACCGCGAAACGGGAAAACCGATTCATCATGCCATTGTCTGGCAGGATCGCAGAACGGCATCGATCTGCGATGCATTAAAGGAGCGTGGACTTGAAGAACAAGTAAGGCGACAAACCGGTCTCGTGATTGACGCCTATTTTTCCGCCACAAAAATAAAGTGGTTGTTGGAACACGTTGACGGTACCGGGGAAAAATCCAAATCGGGAAAACTCCTTTTCGGCACGATCGACAGCTGGTTGATCTGGAACCTGACCGGCGGCCGCAATCACGTAACTGATGTAACCAATGCATCGCGAACCATGTTATTTAATATTCACTCTCTGGATTGGTCCGATGATCTGCTGTCGGAGCTGGAAATTCCTCAATCCCTGCTTCCGCAGGTGAAGGGTTCCAGTGAAATTCTGGGGTATACGGATGAATCTTTTTTTGACGGTGTGCGAATCCCGATCTCGGGTGTTGCCGGGGATCAGCAGGCGGCATTATTCGGACAGGGCTGTCTGGAAAAGGGGATGGCGAAAAACACTTACGGAACGGGTTGTTTCATGTTGATGAATACCGGAAGTAAAGCCGTTACCTCGTCAAACGGGTTGCTCACAACAATCGCCTGGGGCATGGACGGACGGGTGGATTATGCCCTTGAAGGAAGTGTTTTTATTGCAGGTGCTGCCATTCAGTGGTTAAGAGACGGACTGCATATCATCAATTCATCGGAGGAATCGGAGTACTATGCCTCTAAGGTAGATGATGCGGATGGTGTCTACGTCGTACCCGCTTTTACAGGACTAGGAGCTCCTTACTGGGATATGTACGCTCGCGGAGCCGTTTTCGGATTGACCCGCGGGACAACAAGAGAACATCTGATCAGGGCAACCCTTGATTCCCTTGCTTATCAGAGTAAAGATGTGCTCGAAGCAATGGAACAGGATGCGGGTGTGCCCCTCAAAACATTAAAAGTGGATGGAGGGGCAAGTGCCAATCAGGTATTGATGCAGTTTCAATCGGATATTCTCAATGTAAAAGTGGAGAGGCCGGCTGTCATCGAAACCACAGCTTTAGGGGCGGCGTTACTGGCAGGACTGGCAGCAGGATTCTGGGATCATGGACGAATTGCGGAATTAAATCCACCGGATGCTGTGTTTCAACCCCGTATGGGCGAAGAAACACGGGAAAAATTATATCATGGTTGGAAGGAAGCGGTTAAACGAACTTTTAACTGGGACAAAGATGTTCGTTTACAGGGTCTGGGCGATCGTTAATGTTAATTCATGCTGCAGATCAATTTCATATGGTTGGTTTAGATGTTGGCCGTGTTCGTTCTGAAAGATTTTGATCACCGGTCGATGGGGAGCTGCTTTGTTATTTTTTACCACGACTCCGATCAATCCGTTATTAAGTTTGACTGTGGTCGCTACCGGATAAAGGGCAATATTTTGCACAAAGATTTTGACCAGATTGGGATCAAACAGGGATCCTCCCGTGGCGTAAAGGAACTCCGCTCCTTCATGGACTGCGAAGGGTTTACGGTAAGGACGCGGTGAAATCAAGGCTGAGAATACATCGGCAATCGCGACGATACGGGCATATTCATGGATATTTTCTCCTTTTAAATTACGGGGATATCCTTCACCGTTAAACCGCTCGTGATGCTGCAGCGCTACATGGGCTGACAGCAAAGGAATCTCAGGGATTTCTTTTAATAATTTGTATCCTTCTTCCGTATGGGATTGCAGGATCATGCGTTCTTCTTCCGTAAGGGCAGTTGATTTATTTTTGATTTCCGGAGGAATTTTTGTCATTCCGATGTCAAACAATAATGCACCAAGACAGAGTTCTCTTAATTTCTTTTGATTATAACCCAGTGCCGTTCCCATAATGCCGGCAAGGATTACAACGTCGACGGAATGATACAGCAAATAATTTTCTGACGTGTAAATATCATTTAGTGCCACCAGAATCCCTTGATTTTGTTGTATATCCTGTAATATATTTTCAGTAACGACGGAAAATTGTCGGGTTAATTCGGGAGTGATTGATTTTGTACTGAGTTTGCTCTGATCAACCAGCACGTTGACGGTCTGGTGGACAACTTCCATTGCACGCTGTTTGTTGCGGTCATCGATGATCGACTCCGGTTCAATCCCTGCGGTCCATTCATCCTGGATGTAGACGGAGTATATCCCCATTTGCTCGAGTCTTTTGATGATGCGTTCGGACAATGCAGAGCCTTCTCCGAGCAATACGTTACCGATATCGTTAAAAATGGGTCTTGCCAGACGCGAACCAGGTTGAACGTAGTGAATACTTACCTTGCGCAAAATGATCGATCCTTTCCAACGAGTTGAACAATTTGAACAATCTTTTTCCATGGTAGCATATTTTATTCATTCAGCAAATGGAGTTTATCATATTTCACGGGATACAGAAAGGGATTCTATCTGTAGGAAATATATGATATGGTTAAAAAAAGCAGGTTTTCGTCAAATGGGTGAGGGAGGCAAGGGAATGAAAGCTGTAAATATGATGGAAAACTTTGTACGAGATGTTATCGAACGAAACTGGGAAGATCTGAATATGTCCTGTTCCTGTGAAATATGTAAGCTGGATGTTTTTGCTCTGACTTTGAATGCGCTTCCACCACGCTACGTTGTGAATCACAGGGGAAATGTCTATACGAGGATACAATTTTTAAAAGAACAATTTTATACCGATGTTGTCAAGGAGATTGTGAATGCAGCGAGAGTGGTGTCGAGTCGCCCCTTGCACGAAGTGCAAAAACAGGATAGTTAAAGGTGATTTATCATGTGCGGACGATTTACCTTGATTACGCCTCTGGATCAGGTGATTGAGCGTTTTTCCATTTCCAATACCCCTGAATTTGAGTATTACACGCGCTACAATATCGCGCCCTCTCAAAGTGTATTTTCCGTTGTGAGTGACGGGAATGAAAACAGAGGGGGAATGTTGCGCTGGGGATTAATCCCTTCCTGGGCCAAAGACCCGGTTATTGGTTACAAAATGATTAATGCCCGCAGTGAAACCCTCGATGAAAAACCCACTTTTCGCCGATTACTGTCAGAACGACGGTGTTTGATCGTGGCAGATAGTTTCTATGAATGGAAACAGGAGAATAATCAAAAAAAACCGGTTCGGATCCGTATGAAATCGGGCGAACCTTATGCCATGGCGGGATTATGGGATCACTGGCGCTCTCAGGACGGAGAGGACATTTACTCCTGCACAATCGTTACCACTTCTTCCAATCAGCTGATGCATAAAATCCATCATCGCATGCCGGTTATCTTAACGGAGGAAACGGAAAAAGTCTGGCTGGATCGTTCCGTCAGGGACGTTGATTATTTAAAATCTATTTTAAACCCTTTTCCGGCGGAAGAGATGGAAGCTTATCCAGTGTCGGCCATTGTCAATTCGGCAAAAAATGATGATCCTCGTTGTATTGAACCGGCGGGTCCGGATACGGAAACCTCCTTTAACGATTGACCCCGTGACAGCTTTCAAGTAAACTATGATCGAAGATCGTCGGAGGTGCTGCAACAATGAATAATATCTTTCAACTGATCATATCAATCCCGCTGTTTATGTTTCTCGCTTTTGGAATCGGCTTTATTTTAAACATGTTGATCAAAACCACGTGGTTTCCTGTTTTAATATATCTGGCTTTACTGGTATATGTCTTTATTGAGATCGGAATGAAATCCATCGACTACATTGTGTTTTCATCGGGTCTGGTCGGTGTTTTGATGAGTGGATGGACCATTCAATTATTAAGAAAAAAAGGATATCGGATGTTTTAATAGAAGGTCGGAACGAGGTTTCCGGCCTTTACTTTTTTTATGAATAAAAAATTCTCCTCCGGGTCACCTTAATCTGGAGGAGGTGTACGCTTAACCTATGAAGGTTGATATTCGAAGATCAAAGGCACTTGTTTACATTGCAACTGCTGCAATGGGTGCCATGCTGTTCTCATTAATTTTGACAGACCAGCTCGAGGGCAATCAACTCTTAAATAGAAACAAGAATGAAAACCATAAATCAAATAAGGAACCGGTTCCGGAGTTAGGACTGGTGTTTCAGCCTGCTCTGTCACCTCTTATGGGGGGTCCGGAAAAAAATAAGAAAACGATGATTAAAGGGTTAAATCCGGCGGATGCCGAATTATTGGAGGCTACCGCCAATCTATCCCGTTATCCCCGTATCAATGTAACCGCAACAGGGTATTACGCCGGAGTAGAATCCACAGGAAAAACGCCTTCCCATCCGGGTTACGGAATCACTTATTCCGGGGTAAAAGTAAGACGGGACCATTTTTCCACCATTGCCGCCGACCCCAGTGTCTTTCCTCTGGGAACGATTCTTTACATTCCCGGATACGGTTACGGAGTTGTTTCCGACACCGGCTCGGCGATCAAAGGGCACATCATCGATTTATATTTTGAAACAAAAGAAGATGTTTATAAACAGTGGGGCAAGAAAAAGGTTGATGTATATATCATAAGGGAAGGAAACGGCAGCGTTACGGAAGAAATGATGAATGATCTCAACCGCATCATGTATACATCATCACAGCAATAACGATTCCGAGGAGTCCTCCCATAAAAACTTCCATTGGCTTGTGTCCCAGTAATTCCTTTAGTTTTTCCCGTTTTTCTTTATTTGCCTTGACACGCAACGATTTCACTTCAGCGATGATATGTTGAAAGTCTTCCAGCAACTGATTCAGTACAGCGGCATGTTTTCCTGCATGTCTACGGACTCCGGCTGCATCGTACATCACTATAACAGCCATAACGGTACTAATGGCAAAAAAAGTGGAGTGAAAACCTTCCTCAATCCCGATGGATGTCGCCAGTGCTGTTACAGCAGCCGAATGGGAGCTGGGCATTCCTCCGGTACTAAACATGAGGTTCCATTTCCATTCGCGCGATGTTGCAAAGTCAATGGGAATTTTAATGACCTGAGCGATAATGACACCAAGCAGTGCTGCAATTAAGGGTGAATTATGAAAAATTTCGAGCATGTGTTCCTTCCTTTCTCAATAAGCGTCCCCATGTTATACCCACATTGTAACAAAAAACACAATGCAAAATCAGCCCTTCTTACTTATTTTGTGCAAACGAGTCGTGATCTTTTCATCGCAGAGGAATATTGTTATGATATAGCAGGAATCATTTAAGGAGGTGCTTATTTTGAAAACGGGTATTACATACAAAAGTATAGCTCAAGTGGATGCGGATTGTATTGCAGTCGGGATTGTAGAAGAAAAAGAGCAGTCGTTTGACATTTTTGCCCGGTTTGGGGATCCGTTGAAAAAATATCTGGAAAGCCAGTGGGACAACGGAAAGATCAAGGGAAAGGAGCTTGAAACGACCTATATACATACCCTGAACGAAAAGGGTCCCCGGACGATTTTACTCGTCGGACTTGGAAAGCGGGAGAACATTACCTTTGAAAATGTTCGGGCAGCAGCGGGACGGGCCGTAAAAGAAGTTCTGAAACATAACAAAAACGGGTTGGAACGTTTCGTGCTTTCCCTTTGGCCGGAAGCAGGAGAAAAATTGTCCGCCGAACGGATGGCACATGCCATGACTGAGGGAGCTTTTCTTGCACAGTACCGTTTTTCCGATTATAAACAGAATAGTGAAGAGAATCCTCAAATTAAGGAACTGGTGCTTTGGGCACCCCGGGATCATCAGAATGACGCTGAAAAGGGGATTGTACAGGGAGCAGCTTACGCACGCGGAACCAATCTTGCCCGTGATTTAGTCAATACCCCGGGGAATTTGCTTCCGCCGGCCGTTCTCGCAGAACGTGCGGTTGATGTAGCGAGACGCCACGGAATGGAAGTGGAAGTCCTCGACGAAAAAGAAATGAAAAAAATGAACATGGGTGCACTTCTTGCCGTGGCGCAGGGAAGTGAGCAGCCTCCGCGGATGGTAATCGTGAAATATCAGGGTCGTGAGAAGTGGGACAATGTTCTCGGATTGATCGGGAAAGGAATTACGTTTGACACCGGGGGAATTTCTCTCAAACCGGTGCAGAACATGGAGGAAATGGTATCCGATATGGGGGGAGCGGCGGCTGTCATCGGAGCGCTGGAAACCATCGGCCTCCTCAAACCGGAAGTCAATATCCTGGTTGTTTTACCGATGGCAGAAAACATGCCCTCCGGAAAGGCATATCGTCCGGGTGATGTGATTACTTCCATGAGCGGAAAAACGATTGAGATTGTAACAACAGATGCCGAAGGCCGTTTGATTCTGGCCGACGCCATTACCTATGCCCGCCGTCAGGGTGTGGAAGCCATGGTCGATCTGGCAACGCTTACCGGAGCCGTCCTGGTTGCGCTGGGCACACACACTACGGCAGCCATGACCAATAATGAAGAATGGGTGGAACAGGTGCTGGAAGCCGCTGCCGATGCGGGAGAATTAATGTGGCGATTGCCGACGTTTGATGTTTACAAGAAGCAATATAAAGGTCGCGTTGCCGATTTGCGCAACGCAGGCGGGCGTAATGCGGGCAGTATCACCGCCGGGATGTTCCTGGGTGAGTTTGCCGAGGATACTCCCTGGGTTCATCTCGATATTGCCGGAACTGCCTGGGCGGAAGAAAACAGCGACCTGTCTCCGAGAGGCGGTACCGGGGTAATGGTGCGGACGCTGACCCGGTTGGCCCTTAATTTATCCAACAACTCGTGATAATTTAGTTAATTGCGGTAAAAAAGAGGATAAGCTCTCAGGGCGATTTCAACAGCCAGTCTTTTATCCGCATTCATAAAATCGGTTCCGAGAAGTTCTTCGATTTTTTGCAAACGATGATAAAGGGTTTGCCTTACCACAAACAATTTTTCCGCGGCCTGTTTCTTGGATCCGTCATTTTCAAGGTAAACCCTTAATGTTTCGAGCAATTGCCCCCCTTTGTTACGGTCATACCGAATGAGGGGGCCGAGATAGTCTTCGATGAAAGATTGAATCGTCTGATCTTCTTTCATGTGTAAAAGCAAGCGATATACGCCGATATCTTCATAAAACATATGATCGGGTTCCGAAGTCTTCGACTGTTGTAGTTGACGGCTGATTTTCAACACTTGTCTAGCCTCTTCATAACATTGACGGGCGTTAGTCAACTGTTGATAACAGCGGCCGCACACCAGCCGGATTTCGGGACCTTCTTCGTATTCCCCCTCCAATTGATGTCTGATGCGATCCAGCGTTCTTATTAATCGATCGCGGTGAGAACGGGAAGGATCGCTGTCCGCGGCAAGGATGACAAACAGGTTATCCCTGAAGGTCATAAACGGCTGAAAACCGTTTTGTTCAAAGGCGTTTCGCACGTGTAATAACGTATGCATCCGCATCGGTTCATCCTGCTCGGCACCCCCCGTACACCATTCCATCAGACAGATGCGATAACGGATTTCGCCGGTTTTCGGCAAACGGGATTTAATCATGCTCCGGATTTGATGCTCATTTTTTTCTTGTCCGAGAATTAATTCATCTACCCAGCGGTTCTCCGTATAACGTCTCCTCTCTTCGATATACATTTTTCGCATGATGTCCTGGGCAATCGCGGTTGAAGCACGGTCGAGAGCGAGCATATCGAACTCCTGCGGCTGCCGGTTTTCTAGGATAAACACCAGTTCTCCCCAGGTTTGTCCCATTGCGTAAATGGGCTGTAAAAGAAAAGTGTGGGAGCCCGAACGCCATTGCTTCATTTGTCCCGTTTTCTCCATATCTGCGGAAATGGATTCCGTCCCCTGCAGTTCGATTTGTCTGCACCAATTTTGAACCATAGTCCGGTGCAAATTCATTGCCGGAACAAATGTAAAATGTCCTTCTCGCGAGTGATAAAGCACTCGTGCGGACGTTCGTTCGTGAAGCCTTTTCAAAATATTGTTTATACTGTGGGACCCGAGGGTCAGTTGATGGAGCTCATGGGAAAGTTGCTCCAGATTTTGCAACATTTGATGGTGATGATTGATGATGAGGGAATGGAGGTCCTGTGTGATGTCCACAAAGCGAACCGTCCGGTCAAAAATAATCAGCGGAAAATCGTGACGATCCGCCAGACGGATCATCTCCTGAGGAACACTGTGAATGTAAGTTCCCAGTTCCAGACAAAGACAGGAGGCGCCATGACCGATCAATTTTTTTACATAATGAATTTCATCCTGATCTGCGCCCTCATTGTCCGGTCGATGACGGATCCCGACTCCGGTCGACAGGATCATCTCTTCTCCGTGAATCAATGAATCAAACCGGGAAATTTCGAGAATGTGAACCCAGCGGATGCGGCGCCCCAGTCCTTTTTTCCCGGCAATGACCCGGGCGTCTTTAAATAGGGGGCGTGTCAGGGCTTCTCTTACGGTCAGGGAATAATCACGATCCCGATCATTTTGTATCATGGGAATCCTCCTCTTATCTGCAACATACACTTAATGTCTAGACAATCCGTTCAGTTATTTGACATAGTGTCTAATTTAAGTTGTTTAAATTATTAATATACTTAAAATAATTTTACACTTCTATGGAATGATAAACAATCCATATTCAAGGGGAGGCAATAAGGTCATGGAGAAATTACGTAATTTTATCAACGGTCAATGGGTTGAATCCTCTACGGAAAAATATGATGAGGTTCCCAATCCGGCAACGGGGGAGATTCTTGCCCGTGTACCGATCTCCACAAAAGAGGATGTGAAGCAGGCCGTTTCAGCTGCGGCAGATGCTTACAAAACGTGGAGTAAGACACCGGTCCCGAAAAGAGCGCGCATTATGTTTAAGTATCAGCAGTTATTGATTGAAAACCAGGAAGAACTGGCACGGATGGTAACGGAAGAAAACGGCAAAAGTTACGAAGAGGCATACGGAGAGGTATTGCGCGGGATCGAATGTGTGGAATTTGCGGCGGGTGCCCCCAGTCATATGATGGGTACCGTCCTTTCTACCATTGCCACCGATATGGATTCTCAAATGTTTCGATACCCGCTCGGCGTGGTCGGTGGGATCACTCCCTTTAATTTTCCAATGATGGTTCCTTGCTGGATGTTTCCTCTTGCTATCGCCTGCGGGAATACGTTCGTGTTAAAACCTTCCGAACGGACGCCGATTCTGGCTAACAGGCTGGCAGAACTATTGAAGGAAGCGGGGCTGCCGGACGGGGTGTTTCATATTGTTCACGGCGCCCATGATGTGGTGAATGAATTACTGGAGAACCAGGATGTTAAGGCGATTTCCTTCGTCGGCTCGCAACCGGTCGCCGAATATGTATATCGGACGGCGGCCCATCACGGCAAACGGGTACAGGCTCTGGCAGGAGCGAAAAACCATCATATCGTCATGCCCGATTGCGATCTAGACACGACCGTTCAAAACATCATCATGTCCTCCTTTGGCAGCGCGGGCGAACGCTGTATGGCGTGCAGTGCTGTAGTGGCCGTAGGAGAGATCGGTGACCGCCTTGTGGAAGCGTTACGTAAAAAAGCGGATGAAATTAAAATGGGGAACGGCCTTGAGAAAGGTGTGTTTCTGGGTCCGCTAATTCGCGACAGTCACAGACAGAAGGTGCTCAACTATATCGACGCGGGTCAAAAGGAAGGGGCCCAACTCGTCCGTGACGGAAGAGATGAAGCGGAACGCATGGAAAAAGGATACTTTCTCGGTGCCACCATTTTTGATCATGTCACCCCGGATATGACGATCGCACGGGAGGAAATTTTTGCTCCGGTTTTAAGTGTCCTGCGGGCGAAGGATCTTGATGATGCGATTGCCCAGACCAATCGTTCCCGTTTTGGAAACTCGGCGGTGATTTACACAAACGATGCGAAGGCAGTACGTCAGTTCCGGGAGGAAGTAGAAGCCGGCATGCTCGGAGTCAACGTGGGAGTTCCAGCGCCGATGGCATTTTTCCCATTCTCAGGATGGAAAAATTCATTTTACGGGGACTTGCATGCCAATGGAAAAGACGGGGTTGAATTTTACACGAAGAAAAAGATGATTACATCTCGTTTTTAAGTGCACGGGAGGGGGAAATATTTATGATCATCGGAGTTCCCAGAGAAATAAAAAATAACGAAAACAGGGTAGCTCTAACTCCTGCAGGAGTTGAAGCACTGGTTAATGCAGGGCATCGCGTACTGATTGAGACGGATGCGGGAAACGGCAGCGGGTTCTCGAATGAAGATTTTAGCCGCGCAGGAGGGGAAATCGTTGCGGAGGCCGTTTCTGTTTGGAACAATGCGGACATGGTGGTAAAGGTAAAGGAACCGCTCCCCGAAGAGTATGATTATTTCCGGCCAGAATTGATTCTGTTTACTTATCTTCACCTGGCTGCTGCGGGGGACCTGATCCATCATCTTTTGAAAAAAGGGGTAACGGCCCTGGCATATGAAACAATTCAACATGATGACGGTTCTCTCCCTTTGCTTACGCCTATGAGTGAGGTCGCTGGACGGATGTCGGTACAAATCGGCGCCCATTTCCTTGAAAAAGCTCAGGGAGGGTGTGGAGTGCTGCTGGGAGGTGTTCCCGGGGTGGAACCGGGACATGTTGTCATCCTCGGAGGAGGGATCGTGGGTACCAATGCGGCAAAGATGGCAGCCGGTCTGCGGGCGAGGGTGACGATTCTCGATAATAATCCCCGCCGTCTGCGGGAACTGGATGATCTTTTTCAGGGTCGCGTCAATGTGTTGATGTCAAATTCTTATAATATCGCCGAGGCAACCACCGATGCGGATTTGCTGATCGGAGCGGTGTTATTGCCCGGTGCCCGTGCACCCAGGCTTGTATCGGAAGAGATGGTCAGACAGATGAAGAACGGAAGTGTGATCGTTGACGTGGCGGTGGATCAGGGAGGATGTATCGAAACCATCGACCGGGTGACCACCCACGATCAACCGACCTATGTCAAACACGGGATCGTTCATTATGGGGTGGCCAATATGCCCGGAGCGGTTTCACGCACATCGACACTGGCACTGACCAATGTCACCCTTCCTTATATCATGGAACTTGCGGGTAAAGGGGTAGAGCGAGCGACAACGGAGAACAGAATGCTGTTTAAAGGGATTAATGTGATGGACGGACAGGTGATCCATCCGGCAGTGGCGGAAGCATTTGATATGCCCACGGGCCGTGTTGTCACATCCTGATGGTTGTTTCGTATGTCCTGTGTAAGTATAGCGGAAATGGGTTAAAAATTCATTTCATTACATGCGGGGAGGAATGATGTTATGCCGGATCAACAAGTTAATCAGCAGCAAGTTGCAAATGAGGGCAAGGAAGTAATTGAAAAGGACCGCCGTTATGTGTGGCACCACATGTCCCCATATAAAAAAGATGCTGACCCGATGGTCGTAGCCAAGGCGAAGGGGGCATGGATCGAGGATATCGCAGGAAACCGCTATCTCGACGGGATGTCCGGTTTGTGGTGTGTCAACAGCGGCTATGGCCGGCAGGAACTGGCCGATGCCGCCTATGAACAGTTGCAGACGATGCCTTATTATCCCATGACCCAGGCCAATATTCCGGCGGTTCAACTGGCGGAAAAATTAAACCGGTGGTTGCTGAGGGAAGACGGGGATTCACAGGGCAATCCCCGAAGGGATGAGTATAAAATCTTCTTTTCCAACAGTGGATCGGAAGCGAACGAAACTGCTTTTAAAATTGCACGGCAGTACCACGCGCAAAACGGTGAAAGCGGAAGGTTCAAGTTTATCTCCCGTTATCGGGCCTATCACGGAAATTCAATGGGTTCGATGGCCGCAACCGGTCAGGCGCAACGCAAATATTTGTATGAACCGCTGGCCCCGGGATTTTTACATGTACCTCCTCCTGACTGTTACCGCTGTCCCTTCGGTAAATCCAGAGAGACATGCGGAATGGAATGCGCTCAAGTTTTTGATCAAACCATCACCTGGGAAAAGCCGGAAACGGTAGCGGCAGTGATCATGGAGCCGATCATAACCGGAGGCGGTGTGATTGTTCCGCCCGAAGGATATTTGAAAAAGGTGCAGGATATTTGCCGGAAACACGGAGTCCTGCTGATTGTTGATGAAGTTATTTGTGGGTTTGGCCGTACCGGCAAACGGTTCGGTTTTCAACATGAAGAAGTAAAACCGGATATCGTAACGATGGCGAAGGGAATTACAAGTGGTTACCTGCCCCTTTCTGCCACCGCCGTCAGAAGTGAATTATTTGAAGCCTTTACCGGGCAGGAAGAAAACGATTTTTTCCGGCATGTCAACACATTCGGCGGAAATGCCAGTGCCAGTGCCCTAGCTGCAAGGAATCTGCAACTAATGGAAGAAGAGCGGCTGCCGGAACGATCGGCCGAACTGGGATCGCAATTGCTTCAGGCATGTGATGATCTGCGTGATCATCCCAATGTAGGAGATATCCGGGGCAAAGGATTACTGCTCGGTATTGAACTGGTGGAAGATAAGGAAAGCAAGGAACCGGCCTCACCGGCAAAAGTGGCACAGGTAATCGGCGAATGTAAGAAAAGGGGGTTAATTGTGGGGAGAAACGGAGATACGGTTTCCGGATTCAATAATATCATCGCATTATCACCGCCCCTGTCAATTACCGATGAAGACTTTTTGTTTATTGTGAAAACGCTGAAAGAAGCGATCCATTCATTGTGATCTGCACTTGGGGCAAGGGATAGGGATTCGTTAAGAATGACAAAATCCATATAAGAAGGGAATGAAATGATGCGTAAAAGCAGGGAAGAAGTATTGCAGGCGGCCGCCGACATTTTGACGTTGATTGAGAGTGATACACTGACACCCGAGCAACAACAAAAAGTGGTGGATGAATCAATCGATAATTTTTCCAACTACGTTACCCGGGCAATTTTGGAACACCGTAAGTCGGTTTCCACGGATTTTTCTTTTGTGGAGTGGGAAGATGAGGGAGCGGTGTTTCGGGATACGAAAGGACAGGAGTTTATCGATTGTCTCGGGGGATACGGCGTTTATCTGCTCGGGCATCGTCATCCGAAAGTGGTGAAGGCGGTGGAAGCCCAGTTGAAGCGTTACGCCCTTCACAGTCAGGAGCTTGTCGATCCGCTGAGAGGGTATCTGTCGAAACTGGTGGCTTACATCACACCGGGCGATCTGCAGCATACCTATCTGGTCAACTGCGGAACGGAAGCCAACGAAATGGCATTGAAGCTTGCCCGCCTGGCCACAGGGAAAAAGTGGTTTATTTCAACAGAGAAGGGATTCCATGGAAAAACAATGGGTTCATTGTCCGCTTCGGGTAAAGGATTGTTTCGCGAACCGTATCTTCCCCTTGTTCCCGGCTTTCAGCATGTAGCCTACGGTGATGCCGACGCAGTGGAAAAAGCGATTACACATTTGAAAAACGTGGGTGAAACGGTCGCAGGTGTGATTGTGGAACCGATCCAGGGTGAAGGGGGAGTCAATGTTCCTCCGTCCCATTATTTCCCGCGCTTGAGGGAGATTTGTGATCGACATGAATGTTTATTGATCGTCGATGAGGTTCAGACCGGCATGGGACGCACGGGAGAATTGTTCGGTGTCGATCTTTTCGGCGTGACACCTGATATCATGACACTTGGTAAAGCCTTCGGCGGTGGTGTCATGCCCGTTGCTGCCATGGTCGCCCGCCATAAATGGTGGAGCAAGATGGAAGAAAATCCGTTTATCCTCGGTTCATCAACGTTCGGGGGAAATCCGCTCGCCTGTGCAGCAGCAATCGCAGGGATTAAAACGATTATTGAGGAAGATATTCCCGGTCAGGTCAGGGAAAAGGGAGAGTACATTCTCGCGAAATTAAGGGAGATTCAGGGGCGTTTCTCAGAGATCATGGTGGATGTGCGCGGTGTGGGGCTGTTGATTGGAATGGAGTTTGCAACGAACGAACTGGGCTACGATCTGGCGAAAAGTTTATTTACGGACAATATTCTGGTTGGCGGGACGCTGAATAATGCCACAGTGATTCGTATCGAGCCTCCGGCAGTGATTAGTTACGAGCAAATTGATCAGGTTTTAGGATCGATTGAACGTCATGTAGAGGAACTGGATGCAAGACGTTGATTGAATGGATTCAACAAGGGGCTGGTTTGCAGGTCTGATCAGGCTGCATTCCAGCTTTTTTTCTTGGGTGGGGGAGCGCCCAAACACAATATATTCGCACCTTACCCCTTTACATACTATGGAGGGGTATGGTATCTTTCATATTAAGAAAGGGGTCGATGATGATGGATAAGCAGGATCAGTTGGTGGATCAGGCGACCGCCGGTACCTCCGAGATCATGGAAGAGGTGGCTGAAGACATCTCTCCCGCCTGTCATATCGGCAGCGGCAGAAAAAGCCATCATTCCGAAAAAGTAAAAAAGGATTTGACCACCCGCCTCAATCGGATTGAAGGGCAAATCCGGGGTGTAAAAGGAATGATCGATCGAGATACTTATTGTGACGACGTGTTGAATCAACTGGCTGCCATTCAGTCGGCTCTTCATTCAGTCGGCCGCATTTTACTGGAGAATCACATGAAAAGTTGCGTGAAAGAACGGATTCAGGCCGGCGATGATGAAGTGATTGATGAAGTTCTCACCACCATTAAGAAGTTGTTAAAATAACAGAGAAAGGGTGTTTTAGATATGAAACAAGTCGAAATTCATGTTGAAGGAATGAGCTGTGGTCACTGTGTGAAAGCAGTGGAAGGTGCATTAAATAAACTGGATGGGGTCTCCAGTGCAAAGGTAAGTCTGGAAGAGAAGCAGGTCACCGTTGAATATGACGAAAACCTGGTTACTTTTGAACAAATGAAAGAAGCCATCGAAGATCAGGGTTATGATGTAAAATAAAGGCCCGTTTTTCCAATAGACCGGCAAGAGTGGTTATGTTTAAGGTGCATCTGAACCTGCCAGGATAGCCACTCTCTTCTTTTGTAATCAGTATACCCCCCTGGGGGTATGTAAGACGGATGATAAAAAATTCGGTGAAGAAACAGCATCATCCCAAGGAGTGTGAGTAAAAGTGTCTAACAAACAAACGTTACTTATTAAGGGAATGACATGTGCAGCCTGTTCAACCCGGATCGAAAAAGGGTTGTCGAGAATGGAAGGTATTGAGGAAGCGAACGTGAATCTCGCCATGGAAAAAGCGACTGTGATGTTTGATGAGAGCAGGGTTAATCTAAATGATATTGAGCAAAAAATTCGTGATCTTGGTTATGACGTGGTCCATGAAAAAGCGGAATTGAATATACAGGGGATGACATGTGCGGCCTGTTCCACCCGCATTGAAAAAGGACTGAACCGTATGGAAGGTGTCATACAAGCTAGTGTCAATCTGGCGATGGAAAGGGGAACGGTCGAATATAACCCCGCTGTCATCAACGTGGAGCAGATGATTCAGAAAATCAATGATCTCGGTTATTCGGCTGAACCGGTGAAACAGGATGGAGAGGAAGAAGCCGTTGATCACCGGCAAAAGGAGATTATACGCCAGCGTAATAAGTTCGTGATTTCGGCTATCCTGTCCATTCCCCTAGTATGGACAATGTTGGCGCATTTTTTTGCAGAACAATGGGTGCCGCCTTTATTTTTGAATCCGTGGTTCCAATTCATTCTCGCCACCCCCGTTCAATTTGTGATCGGATGGCAGTTTTACCGCGGCGCATATAAAAATTTGAAAAATGGATCGGCCAATATGGACGTGCTGGTTGCCATGGGTACTTCAGCCGCCTATTTTTTCAGTCTGGCTCAGGTCATGCGCGGACAATATCATCAGTTATATTTTGAAACAAGTGCCCTTTTAATCACATTGATTTTACTGGGTAAATTATTGGAAGCTAAGGCAAAAGGGCGTACTTCTGAGGCGATTAAAAAATTAATGGGTCTCCGCGCCAAAACAGCTCTCGTCATCCGCGAAGGCAGGGAAGAGGAGATCCCCGTGGATCATGTTGTGATCGGTGATATCGTTCTGGTTCGTCCGGGAGAGAAAATTCCGGTGGACGGCAGAGTTGTGGAAGGGATCTCTGCGGTGGATGAGTCGATGCTTACGGGGGAAAGTATACCCGTTGATAAAAAAGAAGGAGACCCTGTGATTGGGGCGACCATCAATAAAAACGGTACATTAAAAATTGAAGCGACTCGGGTCGGAAAGGAAACGGCTCTGGCTCAAATCGTAAAGGTTGTGGAAGAGGCTCAGGGTTCCAAAGCCCCCATTCAGCGACTGGCAGACAGAATCTCAGGGATTTTTGTGCCGATCGTGGTGGGAATTGCGATTGTCACCTTTCTGGTATGGTATTTCATTGTTGATCCCGGCAACTTTGCACATGCACTGATCAACTTTACTGCCGTACTGGTGATCGCATGTCCGTGTGCTCTCGGACTGGCCACTCCTACATCAATTATGGTGGGAACGGGAAAAGGGGCCGAGTACGGAGTCCTGTTTAAAGGCGGTGAACATCTGGAACACACCCAGAAAATCAACGCCGTTGTGCTCGATAAAACCGGTACCATTACCCGGGGAAAACCCGTTTTAACCGATGTGATTGCTCTTCGGGGATTTGATGACCCGTCACTGTTGCAGATGGCGGCCTCTCTGGAAAAAGGATCGGAACATCCGCTTGCACAGGCAATCGTTGAAGGAGCCGGGCAACGGGGAATCGAACTTCACTCCGCAGACGCTTTTCAGGCATTAACCGGGTCTGGCGTAGAAGGTGAAGTGAACGAGCAAAAGGTACTTGTGGGAACACGAAGGTTGATGTTTCAACACGGTCTCGACACAGGTGTTGTTGAGGATGAAATGTCCCGCCTTGAGTTGGAAGGTAAGACGGCGATGATGGTGGCGGTTGACGACCAACTGGCGGGTATACTGGCAGTTGCCGATACGGTAAAGGAAGGATCACGGGAAGCTATTCAGCGACTGCAACAGATGGGAATTAAGGTAGTGATGATTACCGGTGATAATCGTCGCACCGCTGAAGCGATTGCACGCGATGTCGGGATTGATGAAGTGCGGGCGGAAGTGCTACCCGAAGATAAGGCCGAGGAGGTAAAAAAGTTAAAAGAGAAGGGTTACACAGTGGCGATGGTGGGTGACGGAATGAACGATGCCCCTGCCCTTGCCGTAGCCGATGTGGGTATGGCGGTTGGTACCGGTACTGATATTGCAATGGAAGCGGCAGACATCACGCTGATGAGGGGAGACCTGCGCTCGATTGCTGATGCAATTTACATCAGCCGAATGACGATGCGTAATATCCGGCAAAATTTATTCTGGGCGTTCTTTTATAATTCGATCGGCCTGCCTGTTGCAGCGATGGGCTTCCTCGCCCCATGGATTGCCGGTGCGGCGATGGCATTCAGTTCCGTCTCTGTCGTAAGTAATTCACTACGGTTGAAACGGATCAAAATCAGATCATAATGGATGAATGGGAAGGGCAGGTTTGATTAATATAAGGGTAGGAAGAAGGATAGAACAGGGAGGTGTTTTTTTCTGATGAAAAAGAATCACGGAAACGAACAACCATCTTCACTTCGGGATCGGGTACCTCCCAATCAGCGGGTGACGACGACCTTTCCAGTCTTGCATTACGGGGATGTTCCCCAAATCGACCTTGATACCTGGGAGTTACGGGTCTTCGGTCTGGTAGATGAAGAAAAAACCTGGTCCTGGGAGGAATTTTTACAGTTTCCCCGGTCTACGGTGCAAAATGACATTCATTGTGTCACCGGATGGACCAGACTGGATAATAAATGGGAAGGTGTTCTGGTCAGGGATTTGATGAAACATGTGACTGTTAAACCCGAGGCTCACTATGTTATGCTACATGCGGAACACGGGTGGACCACCAACCTCCCTCTGCAAGATTTTATGAGGGATACCAGTCTTCTTGCCTTCAAACATAACGGGGTCGATCTGACGCCTGAACACGGCTGGCCGCTGCGCGCCGTGATTCCCCATCTTTATTTCTGGAAAAGTGCCAAGTGGTTGCGCGGAATTGAATTTATGGCCGAAGACAAAGAAGGTTTCTGGGAACGAAACGGTTACCATTCTTATGGCGATCCCTGGCTTGAGCAGAGATTTTCGTGGGATTAAATTGGATACTGTTGTTGAAATACACCCGTCTATTTTAATACAGGGAATTGCCGAAAAGATTCAAACGAGATAACGAGTTAAACAACAGGCTGTTCGGAAAAGGAAATTCCGGACAGTTTTTTTATCATGCCGTTTTTTGAGTTCTTCCGCTTCGAATAAGAAAGGTGTGTTGAAAATGTTCGGTTACTGTTATCAGTAATGCTACCAAAAAAGCTCCCCAGAAAGTGACCACCGCCCCGGGCAGAAATTGAGAAACAAAATAAACAATAAGAAATGAAGCGACGAAATCGATGATGTTGCTGGACCAGAGCGTGCCCTCACGTAAAAACAGATATTCAAGCATCACACCCCCCGCCGCTAGAACAATTCCGACTAGAATTGCCTGAAACCAATTGGGATAATATACATTTGGAAATATGTAAGACGATAAAAGTACAGCGATTGGACAGATCACAATTTTCATTGCCAGACTGGTCATAATTAAATCACCTCTAGATTTATAGTTGGGAGAACTTATTCAAGCCCTTATATATCTTTTGTCTTTTTTAACGAAATATGTATTTTGTTTGTATCCTAAGCTCCGGACCGGTGAATAATTTCAGTTCTTTTAAGAGAAGATGAAAAAAAAGGCGGAGGAGGATGGTGATGTCACGGCGCAAATTCAAATTGCCGCAGAAACAATATAAAGCAAAGCGTTTAACTTTTGTGGAAGAAATCGCAATGTGGCTCGGAGAACAACCTGACCTCATGATCCATTATCTTAAAAACAGAAATACAGGCGGCACCCCCCCGTATATCTTAATGTATCTCGAGAGCATGGTGGATCTAAAAAAAATAAATGATCAAATTGTACAGACCCTGACCGGGATGAGTCATGAATTTTCTGTCGGTGAACTGGCTGAACGTATACCGGCCGATAATACAAAGGAATTTGACGAAGTGCAACAGGCCGGTCACCTTTTGCTTAAGGGGTACACTCTGATTTTGCAACAACGGCACAGGAGAGGTTTCGCAGTCAATACCGGGAAAATGCCTCAACGCGCGTTTTCTGAACCCGAAGCGGAGAAGGTGATATTCGGACCGCACCTTGGTTTCAATGAACAGCTTTCTGATAATATCGCGCTGATTCGAAAATATGTCGATCGAGATGACCTGCGGTTTAAATCGATTACGATCAAACACCCTTCGGACAAAAAAGTATATTTAGCATATGTCGCTCAGACAGCCGACCCGCAACTGATCAAAGAGGTGGAGCGTCGCCTGGAAAAAGTGGAAGTAAAGGATCTGAATGATGTGCACTATCTTGAGGAATGGATCATCGATCGCGGTCTCTCCCCTTTTCCCAATTTTTATTATACGGAACGTCCCGATGTCGTAGCGGCCAATATCCTGGAAGGAAGAGTCGCTTTGATGACAGGCAATTCACCTGTTGCAGCCCTGTTGCCCATATCAATCTCCCATTTTCTTATGGCCCCGGATGATCATTATTACAATCCCATCTATGCATCTTTTCTTCGTGTGTTTCGTCTGATTGCTGCAGTTCTGGCATTTTCCGTTTCTTCTTTCTACGTTGCCCTAACGATGGTGAACCACGAACTCTTGCCTTTTCAAATGATCCAGACGATTATTCAGGCGAGGGAGGGGGTTCCGTTTCCGATATGGATCGAAGTACTGATATTGGAATTCGCACTGGAACTGGTCATTGAGGCCAGTCGCTGGACACCGGGCAATATCGGTCAGGCCATTACATTGTTTGGAACCATTGTCGTCGGGCAGGCTGCGGTACAGGCGGGAATCTTAAATGCTACGGTCATTGTCGTGGTATCACTTGAAGCCATAGCAAGTTTTGCGGTTCCCGTTTATCGTGCCAGTACGATGATCCGATTGTTGCGGTATCCGATGATCATTCTTGCCAGCTTTTTCGGGATCGTTGGCATCCTGTTGTATTTGATGTTGATTTTTATTCATCTGGTCCGTAAGGAAAATCTGGGTATGCCTTACTTGTTACCTCTGGCACCGTTTGATTTATCCGGTTTTAAAGATACCCTGATCCGTGTTCCGCGCAAAATGATGGATCGTGGCAACTTGATTAATAAAGAATGAGGGAGATGGATTGCAAGTATGCGCTTGATTTATTTGATGATAATCCTGAGTCTGTTTCTTTCCGGCTGTACACCTCCGCTGTCGATCGAAGAAAAAGCCATCATTTCCATGGCGGGATTTGATAAAAAGGATAATAAAATTCAAGTTACAGCATTTATCCAAAATCCTGCGGTGCTCGGTAAAGCACGGGCGGGGGCCCAGAAGGACGAGCGACCGGTTTCAATCCTTAAAACAGAAGGAAATACAATTGATTTTGCCGTACACTGGAGCAGTAATTTTGTGCCCCGTCATGTTGACTGGAATCATATGCAAGTAGTGATCTTAGGAGAAGAACTGGCTGAGGAGGGAATCAGTCACGTACTTGATTTTATCCAGCGTCAACCGGAAGCAAGTACACTTCCATTCATCTTTATCTGTAAAGGAATTACCACCCGTGAGTTATTTGAGAGAGCCTTTGAATTTACGGATTCTCCCAGTCGATATATCCAGGAAATCATTGCGCCCAGTCGTGAACACACCAATTTTCGTGAAGTAAGGGTTTATAACCTTCTAAATGATTTGAACTCCCCGTTGACGGATATTGTGGTCAACGGGATTCGACTGGCGAAGAAAAAACATTATGTGACGGCAGGTGGGCATGAAACCTTTTATATAACCAATACGCTTGGGGTATTAAAACACGGGAAACTGGCAGGATGGATGGATAAAAAGGCATCTTCGGGATATATGTGGGTCAAGGAAGACAGATGGGACCACGCCGTCGAATTGAAAAACGAACGTTACAAGGTATATGTGAATCATGATATTACCACGAATAAGCCGGACATTAAAGTCAATTTTCGGGGAAAAGATATAAAGAATATCGAGATCGAGGTAGATATTGAAAGTAAGATCTCGGAAATTTCCCACAGCCGCATGCCTTTAACAACTCAGACGATTCATTTGTTTGAAAAGGATCTTGAAGTATATGTTGAGGAACGGGTACGTCACATGATTGAAGTCAGTCAGAAAATGGGAGCGGATATCCTTGGACTCGGTTATCAAGTTCGAAAAGCAAATCAAAAATACTGGGAACAGTATAAAACGGAGTGGGCAGAAAAAATATATCCCCGGATCCATGTAGATGTAATAATCCATGTGCAAGTAGAGAACACAGGAGATATTGTTGAAAAAACAGAAACCAATATTGAGAATAAGTAGGGAGTGCACATCTTTTGACACAATTCAATCGCAACAAAGCGGATCTGATTAGTTTCAGGCAGTTGGGCTGGCTGATGATCACCGTATATTTATCGACGGGGATCACCTTCGGGCAGACATTGCTTGCGGAAAAAGCGGGGAAGTCCGGTTGGCTCAGTATTCTGATTGCAGGGCTCGTAACGCTGCTGCTGCTGTGGATCATCGTTGAGACCAGTATTAAGAATCCAAAGCAATCCCTTGTTGAAAATTTGCGTTCCCGGTTGGGGAAGGCACTGGGTAACATCGTGACCGTAATATATTTATTATTGATATTTTTCCTGTTGATCATGATTACATATCAGGCAGTAAGAATCACCGAACTTAATTTCATTTACATTTACATCAATCCCTACATTTTTATTGTCATTGCCTATTTGCTTGTTATTTATATGATCACAGGCGGAGCCACCATACTGGTGAGAGTTAATGATACGATATTGCCTATTTTTTTGCTGCTACTTTTGGTGATTATGATTCTTGACATTCCTTTTATAGAATTGGACCGGGGACGCCCGCTCTGGCCGGGTAACTGGGGTGATGTGATCAGGGGTGCTTCCCTGCCTCTGATTTTGTTTTCTGAGCTTACGGCCATTTCCATGCTCTGGCCATATTGCCGTGACCATCATGACAAGAAAAAAGCAATAAAAACCATGGGGTTTCTGGTTGTCCAGGGGATTTTGATTATGTCATTTATTGCATGGGCATTGATTATTACATTCGGAGCTGAACGGACTTCTTCTCTGATTGTGCCGATCTATTATCTGGCACGGGAAATTTTTTACGGACAATTCATTTCCAATTTTCAAATTTTACTGTTACCGATGATTCTCGGTTCTATAATGATAAAAATCGCATTATTTATTTTTGTGTTAACCGATGGTTTGCAACAAATGGGGTGGAGCAAATATTCATGGTCAATTCCATATTTACTCAGTACAGCGGTCATCATTTCCACAATGAATTTAATCAAAAGTGACCATCAATTTTCTTATTATTTAACTCATGTATCTGTCTGGTTGATTCCCGCTCTGTTTTTCATTCACTCGTTTTTGTGGCTGGCAAATGTAATTTATCAAAGGAAATCAAGTACCCGAGGGTAGTCACAATGTTTGACAAGTAAACTTTTAAAAATTATTATTATACATATAGGGGTATATGTATCTGTGGATTTAGCCTAAAACAAGCAGTGGACATTGGGAGGTTTTACAACAAATGGATTGCGAAGAAAGTTATCAGTGTATCCTGTCCAGAGCAGGGCCTTGATCATTAATTCAATTTTTATTATAAATAATTCGGTGGATGGTCATTTTATTAAATGATACGGTCATATTAGATCGTCTACACGAAAGGAAGAGAAAAAATGATTGATGATCATTGTAGCGGTAAATTCGGAGAGGAGTGGCGGAAAGATGCTAGAAAAAATTATACCGGCATTCGGCTGGTTAAAAAATTACAATAAAAAAGATCTGAGCGGGGACCTTTCAGCAGGTCTTATTGTTGCCATTATGCTTATCCCGCAGGGGATGGCTTATGCGATGCTGGCAGGTTTGCCTCCTGTCATCGGTTTGTATGCATCGACAATTCCATTGATTGTGTATGCGTTATTCGGATCGTCACGTCAACTGGCGGTCGGGCCGGTTGCCATGGTTTCGTTACTGGTGTTTACGGGGGTATCCGCTTTAGGCGTTGAACCGGGAAGCAATGAATTCGTCTCATATGCACTTTTACTTGCACTCATGGTTGGTGTGATTCAGTTTGCTATGGGGGTATTCCGACTTGGGTTTTTAGTCAACTTTCTTTCCCATGCGGTTATCAGTGGATTCACATCTGCTGCAGCATTGATAATAGGTTTCAGTCAGCTTAAAAACCTGTTGGGTATCAGTCTTTCCAGCGGCCATACAATTTTTGATGTGTTGTGGGAAGCGATCACCCGGATTGGTGAAACACATATCATTACATTTATTATCGGGGCATTAAGTATTGCTGCTTTAATCCTTTTTAAAAAATTTGCCCCGCGTTTTCCCGCACCTTTGATTGTTGTAGCGGGAAGTACGCTGGCCGTATATTTTCTGGGACTAAATGAACAGGGCGTAAGAATTGTAGGAGAAGTACCTTCGGGTATTCCAGCTTTTTCATTACCTGCATATGACTTGGGATCAATCCAGGTTCTACTACCCATTGCACTTACCATTTCGTTCGTTGGATTTATGGAATCGATTGCTGTTGCAAAAGCGATTGCAGCGAAGGAAAAATACAAGGTTGACTCGAATAAAGAATTAAACGGACTGGGACTGGCAAATATTGCAGGTTCATTTTTCTCGGCATATCCTGTTACCGGTGGATTTTCCCGTTCTGCGGTAAACTATCAGGCTGGTGCCCGTACAGGACTGGCCACCATCATAACTGCTGTACTCATTCTGATCACACTTATGTTTTTTACTTCATTATTCTATTACCTACCCAATGCGGTACTGGCTGCGATCATCATGGTTGCCGTATTCGGGTTGATTGATGTAAAAGAAGCGGTTCATCTGTTTAAAGTAAAACCGATCGACGGCTGGACACTTGTTCTTACCTTTATCGCCACGTTGACCCTGGGAATTGAGCAGGGTATTTTGATCGGTGTGGCTTTCTCCCTGATCGTATTCATCTGGAGAAGTGCCTATCCCCATACAGCAGAACTCGGTTATCTGGAAAAGGAAGGGGTATTCCGAAATATCAAGCGTTTCCCCGAAGCCAAAACCTATCCCGAGACCAAGATCATGCGGATCGATGCTTCCATTTATTTTGCCAATATGGGCTTCCTCGAGGAAAAGGTCAGAAAAGCGATTGATGAAAATCGTGACTTGAAGTACTTCATCATGGATTTTTCTGCTGTGAATGCGGTGGATGCAGTAGCCATTGATGAAATGGAAGAAGCGATGCACAATTTCGGCGAGGCCGGAGTTCAGTTCTATTTTGCAGGTGTTAAAGGTCCTGTTCGCGACCTTCTTTCTAAAGCGGGCTGGGATAAAAAATTTGGCGACAAGATTTATTTCGTTGACGTAAAGCAGGCTCTTGAAGCGATTGGTAAAATGTAGGATGGGGGAGGGATAACATGCCAAATTTTGATTTAATCGAACGGAATCGAAAATTCAGAGAGAAGATGTGGGCTGAAAACCCCCAATTGTTTGAAGAACTTAAACAGGGGCAGTCTCCTGAAATATTTCTGCTGGCATGCTGTGACTCGCGGGTAAGCCCTCTTGCCATTACCCGGGCATCCCTCGGTGAAATTTTTGTTCATCGAAACATTGCCAATCAGGTAACTGAAGAGGATGAAAGTTTCTCTGCCAGCCTCTACTATGCTCTTTATTACCTCAAGGTTAAAAAAGTGGTGGTCAAGGGTCATACCATGTGTGGAGGGATTCAGGCGGCATGGGAAGGAAATCAGGACGAGGAGTTACAGGGGTGGCTAAAGCACATTCGAAAAAATTTACCCGATCGTGCCGTTCAACCCTGCATCTCCCTTGACGAAGTTTCTAAGAAAAATGTCATCAAACAGGTGGAACATTTAATGAATCACCCCATATATAAGAAGTACGGGGAGAATACTGAAGTTGAAGGGTATCTGTATCATATGGAAAACGGTGAACTTGAACGCGTTTATCCCGTGAAATAAAGGGGGTGCTCCCCCCTTCCCCTTTCCTTTATACAATTTTTGCTTATTTATTGTTGATGTTCCATCACCTTTTGATATAAAATACCTGTAGATGTAGGGGTTATAGAAAAAGGGGAGGGGATTTATTAATCATGTCTGAAAATCAGGATAAAGCGACCCTCATTGTGTTCAGCGGTGATCTGGATAAGGCAATTGCCAGTTTTATCATTGCCACCGGAGCTGCAGCAATGGGGAAACAGGTTACGATGTTCTTTACTTTCTGGGGATTAAACATTCTTCGAAAAGATCAGAACATTCCGTCTAATAAGACTTTTATCGAAAAAATGTTTGGTAAAATGATGCCACGCGGAGCTGAAAACCTGGGTATTTCAAAAATGAACTTCGGTGGACTCGGAGCTAAAATGATGAAAAAAGTGATGAAGGACAAAAATGTCACATCACTTCCGGAGTTGATGGAAATGGCGAAAGATCTTGATATCAGAATCATAGCCTGTTCCATGTCCATGGATGTTCTGGGGATCACGGAAGAGGAACTGATCGATGGTATCGATGACTATGTAGGTGTTGCCACCTATCTTTCCGAAGCCAGTGAATCCAACATCAATCTTTTTGTATAATGGTTTAAGATAAAAGAGTGATGTTATAATGAAGTATGCGGGGGAACACCTGAAAATGAGGTGTTCCCTTTATTCAAGCAAAACAAGGAGGAAATCTATACGATGCAGGTAAAGAATATTACACCGGAAGAACTGCAACAGCGTCTAAAAAACGGGGAAGATGTCACCCTTCTTGATGTGAGGGAAGATCACGAGTTTCGCGCGGGACATATTGAAGGTTCCTTCCATATTCCTCTCGGACAGGTATTACAGCGTTATCGAGAATTAAATCCGGACAAAGAAGCAGTTGTGATCTGTCGCAGCGGGAACCGAAGCAGACTGGCATGCGAGTGGCTGTCTGAAAAAGGATTTGACGTACTTAACCTGGAAGGCGGATTGATCCGCTGGAACAAAACACAGCAATAATTTAAGAGGAGGATGAACATCATGAAAATTGACGTAGCTATTGTCGGTGGCGGGATATCCGGACTCTCCTGTGC
Source organism: Bacilli bacterium (assembly GCA_041686735.1). Classification (GTDB taxonomy): domain Bacteria; phylum Bacillota; class Bacilli; order JACDOE01; family JACDOE01; genus JAWLDF01. The sequence goes on along the minus strand of JAWLDF010000002.1, from coordinate 28,412 downwards.
ATTATACACTGCACAGGCAGGATTGAAGACAGTTGTATTTGATACTGACAAATCCCAGTTAAAAGCAATTTCGAAAGTTTATAACTATCCTGGATTTCCTGAGGGAATCTCCGGTGAGGAGTTACTTCAGAAAATGAAGAATCAGGCGGTCCGATTTGATTCCCAATTGGTGGAACAGGAAGTCAGGCACGTTGAAAATACAGGGGATGGCATGTTTCGGGTGACGACCGATGAACAACAGGTGGAATCAAGATACCTGGTGATTGCATCCAATCTTAATACTGAACCTCTCGAACAGTTGAATCTGCCGGTTGAAGTCAACCCCCTGGTTCCGAGCGGAAAAATCAAGCAGGTGTCGCAACTGCCATGGAACGGCAGAACGGAAGTCGATAATCTATATGTTGCCGGTCTGCTGGCGGGATTACCGACGCAATCCATCATTGCAGCGGGTCAGGGAGCTGCGGTGGGAATGGATATTGTTTCGAGAGAAAAAGGGAAACCCCATGTATGGCATGACAAATAATTGAATATAATATAAAAAATTTTACTGGAGCGTGTTATTTATGGATGTTCGTGTTTCCTCCGATTCTTTAGGGGAAGTTCACATACCTGCTGATGCGTACTATGGACCACAGACCCGGCGAGCTGTGGAGAATTTTCCAATTAGCGGGATGCGACTTCCCCGTTTTTTTATTGAAGCTCAGGGACTGATCAAGGCTTCAGCTGCTGCGGCACATGTCAAATTGAACGAACTTGAAACGAAAATTGGAGATGCCATTATTCGAGCGGCGGAAGAAGTAATCGAGGGGAAATGGGATCATCAATTTGTAGTCGATGTTTTTCAGGCTGGAGCGGGTACGTCTCAAAATATGAATGCCAATGAAGTTATTGCTAACAGGGCACTTGAATTACTTGGCTACGAACGGGACAGAAAAGATATCATTCACCCCAATGATCACGTGAACAAAGGTCAATCCACCAACGACACGATTCCCGCCGCCATGTATATCGCCACATATCATGCTGTTCACAGACAACTGTTGCCGGTTCTGAACGAGTTGTACTGGGCATTGATTAACCGTGCGGCTGCTTTTCGTCATGTTTTAAAATCGGGACGTACGCATTTGCAGGATGCGGTACCAATGAGGTTAGGACAGGAATTTGCGGGTTATGCAGCACATATTGAAGCGGTGACAAAGCAAATCGTGCGGATTTCCGATGACCTGCTGGACATTGGGATCGGCGGCAACGCGGTCGGCACGGGAATCAATACCCACCCGAAATACAGCACGTATGTTGTTGAAGAACTTCGGAACCGGACAGGCATTAAATGGCGTCTTCCGGATGAGGGAAAGCGCTTTGCTTTTATGCAGAATCCTGTAGTTGTCGTAAGAGTCAGCGGACTGTTAAAAGAACTGGCGATCCATCTGATCAAAATCAGCAGTGACCTGAGACTGCTAAGTTCCGGTCCCAGAACCGGACTGGCTGAGATCCGGTTGCCGGCGGTGCAGCCCGGGTCATCGATTATGCCCGGCAAGGTAAATCCGGTATTGCCTGAAATGATGTATATGGTATGCAGTCAGGTGATCGGAAATGATACAGCTCTGTCGACCGCTGCTACCGGAAGTCAATTGGAGATTAATGTGATGATGCCGGTAATGGCTCACCTGATATTACAATCCATTTCCATATTGTCACATGGCGTTAAAACATTCACGATTAAGTGTGTTGAAGGTATTGAGGCAAATGAGGAGAATTGTCATTACTGGATGGAACAGAGTCTGGGACTTGTCACAATGTTAAATCCGATCATCGGTTATGATCGTGCGGCACTACTGACTTATCGTGCAGTGGAACACGGTCTTTCCATCAAAGATGTTGTCATCGAAGAAGGTGTGATTTCCGAAGTGGAATGGAATGAACTTATACAAAAATCTGCCCCGCTTCCTGAGATGGTTAACTTGGATGTGTAACTCAATCCGCTGTCTTTACAATGAGACCCAGTTGCCGTTGATCATCACTGCTTGAACCTGACCATCCTTTATTAATACCAAATCCGCAATCTTCCCTTCATCCAGGGTTCCAAGCTGATCTTCCAAGCCTAATATTGAAGCAGGTGTTGTGCTCATCATCTGAAATATTTGTTGATCTTGCAGCTTTAATTCAGATTGAAGGAAACGGTAAGCTGATTCCATCTCTAAGCAACTTCCTGCTAATGTACCATCCTCTAAGGTTGCCTTTCCCTGCTTCACACAAACCTCCATGTCTCCAAGCTCATAGGAACCATCTGGCATCCCTGTCGCCCTGATGGCATCGGTGACAACGGCTATGTTCTGATTATTTTTGGCACGTAGGGCTAGTTGTATAATAGCCGGGTGGACATGCAAGCCATCAGCGATGAACTCTACACTCACCTCATCATGATTCAGGGCGTAGGCAATGGGACCGGGATGTCGATGATGCAGTCCTGGCATGGCATTACACAAATGGGTAAAATGCTTAGCCCCATGCTGTACCGCCTGATGCACCTCTTGATAGTCAGCCTCAGTATGTCCTATACTGACGAAAACCCCTTTTCTCGCCAGCTTTGTTATCACCTGCAGGTCATCCAGTTGCTCTGGTGCTAATGTGATCAGCTTAATGGCATTTCCCGAAGCAGCCTGATCTGCCTCAAATTCCATGAGGGAAAATGGACGTACATGCTTACCATTTTGAGCTCCTTTCTTAGCGAGAGCGATATAAGGGCCCTCGAGGTGAATACCAAGTGGTAAAGCACCTTCAGGATTATTGCTGTCCAAGTGATCAGTCCAATCCTGTATACAGAGGGCTCCACAAAGCTTTTGTTGTCCTAAAACAAACCATCCATTTTTTAACACCCAATTGTTCATTTTTTGTACCTGCTTTCCTGAGGTAAAGCTTCAACAATAAGATTAACATACTAAAGCCCGTTTATTATAAAATCGGGATAGTGACCGGCAGCTTTCCGCCGACCTGCTCCTGTCCATAGATGGCCCTGGCCGTCATCCGCAGTGCAGGTGTTGTAAACTCATAGGCAGCGATATAGGCATCGACATCGGGGAAATAGGCTAAATCATAGGGACTACGCATTGCTACTACTACCGTATGCTTTCTCAACGCTTTAATACCTCGAACCACTTGCTGCTGTTCTGGCGATTGTGCTGCTGTTAAGGTGCCTAAAATAACAGTATCGTAGCCAACTGCCCTTGTTACTGCCTCTTGAATATCTCCACCTGTTAATGGTACCTTTAGCTCTTCAACTGCTGCTGTTGGATGTACTTCCTGAATCAATTCACCAAATGCATTGCCAGAGTATCGTTTATCTTCCACCATAGTAAGATAAGAGTTGTTAGGGTAAATTACCAGAACCTTGTGTTCTGGTACAGGAGATAACGGCAAGAGATTATGATCATTTTTCACAAGGGTTATGCCCTGTTTAAAGACCTTTAAGGCTTGTTTATGATGTTTGCTACAACCTACGACAGCAGGAACCTGAACTTTTTCCTCTTTCATTGGGATATCATCCCAGGAGAGATATTTTGCCTTTAGCCTCTGTACTCTGGCCACAGCTTTATCGATGATCTCCTCTGCTAGCTTACCATGCTCTACGGCTGAGACAATAGCTTCAATGGCATCCTTTTGTAAACCATGCTGGTGGGAAATCATGATTAAATCTACTCCCGCATTGAGAGCCATAACTGCTCCATGAGCTGTTCCAACGGTATCTGCTATTGCTTTCATTTCCATACAATCTGTGGTGACTACACCATCAAAGCCCAGTGTATCACGGAGCAGGCCTGTTACTACTGCATGGGACAGCGTTGCTGGAAGACCTGCCTTTTTTTCTAAGGCCGGAAAATAAACATGGGCTGTCATAATCGTATCTGCACCTGCTGCAATACCTTTCTTAAAGGGAACAAGCTCTATTTCATTAAGCCGTTCCATGTCATGTAAAATAGTGGGTAACTCAAGGTGTGAATCCAGGTTTGTATCTCCATGTCCGGGGAAATGCTTCAGCGTTGTGATGACACCTGCCTCCTGCATTCCCTTCATCGCTGCTATTCCAAATGCAGCCACGTGATCAGCCTTTTCACCATAGGAACGTACGCCTATAACAGGGTTAAATGGGTTATTATTAACATCTACAACAGGTGCAAGGTTCCAATTGATTCCAAGAGCCTTTAGTTCTTTTCCTGTAGCTAAACCCATCTGGTAGGCAAGCTCTGGCTGATGTGTAGCACCTAAAAGCATTGCCCCGGGGAAAACGGTTGTCCCCTCACCTAAGCGTCGAACGACACCGTTTTCCTGATCTATACAAATTAACAACGGCTGTTTTTGACCAGCTTCCTTGGTCTCACGCTGTAGTAAAGACGTTAAATTTAATATTTCCTCGGGCATCCCTATATTACGAGCGAAGAAAATAATGCCACCCACATGATAATCTCTAATGAGCTCCAGAATGGCTTCTGAAGCTTCAGGCGCTGCTGCTGCTTTAAATCCAAAAACCATGAGCTGACCGATCTTTTCTCTCAGACTAAGTTTTTTCAACTTCTTTTCACCCCACTACACCTTTTCCGATGTATCTGCCTGTTTTGTCAAATCAGGACTTTCAGCAGACTTCTGCCGTTAGAAATAGTATTCCTTCATTCCGCTTTTCAAGTTTATTTACAGAAAATTATTGTTGTTTTTAAAACTCAAAATAGGTTAGAATTAATGAATGAATATTAATAATATTTTAAGCATGATTATGCTGAAATTTAAGGGGGTTAAAAAGAAAATGAAGAAGTCGTTGATTAAGTTTCTGGGGGTTTTATTGTCTGTGTTTTTAGTCCTTTCCGTAGCTGCTTGTGGCGGTTCGCAGGAAGCAACGAATGGAGGAGAGAATTCTTCCAATTCTAATGCAGGCGAAGAACAATCCGGCGGGGAATCCGGCGGCGGCGGGGAACAGGTAGCAAGAATCGGGGTAATCTCTTACCTTTCAGGAAATGGAGCTGCATATGGAGAAGCCATTACCAGCGGTTTTAAAATGGCTCAGGAAGAGATTAATGAAAAATACAAAGGACAATTAAAGATTGAATTATTGATTGAAGATTCTGCTGGTCAACGTGATCAGGCTTTAAATGCCGCGCAAAAATTAATCAACTCTGAAAATGTACTGGCTATCCTTGGTCCGACATTAAGTTCTGAAATGTTCGTTGTTGGTCCGGAAGCGGATCAGGCCGGAGTCCCGATCATGGGAACATCGACCACTGCCAACGGTATTCCTGAAATCGGTCCCTATGTATTCCGCAACTCCATTCCGGAATCTCTTGCAATTCCGGCATCCACCAAAAAAGCAGTTGAACATTTCGGAATCAAAAAAGTGGCGCTGATCTATGGTCATGACGATGATTTTACATTATCCGGTTATGAGATTATGAAAGACACTGCCGAGAAGTTAGGTTTGGAAATCGTGAAGACAGAAAAATATGCAACTGGAGATACGGATTTCAGTGCTCAGTTAACCAACATTCAAGCAGCTCAGCCGGATGCAATTCTTGCCTCATCATTATATAAAGAGGGCGGATTGATTCTTGATCAGGCACGAAAAATGGGAATTGACGTACCTGTTGTAGGAGGAAACGGTTTTAACTCTCCGCAGGTTATTGTACAGGCAGGAGAAGCAGCGGAAGGTGTTGTTGTAGCAAGCCCGTGGTTCCCGGAACGTGATGTGGAAGAAGTTCAAACCTTCGTGAAGAAGTTCCAGGATAAGTATGGTAAGATTCCCGATCAATTTGCAGCACAGGCATACGATGCTTTATACATTATGACGCAGGCTATTCTGGATGCGGGTACAACTGAGGATCGTGATGCATTGAGAGACTCTCTTGCTGAAATCAAAGATTTCAAAGGTGTAACCGGTAACTTCTCATTTGACGAAGTCGGAAGCCCGATCATGGATCCCATCGTTCTTATTATTAAAGACGGTAAATTCGTAGAATTTACTGATTAATAAAAATCGATTTGGTTCGAAATGAGGCAGGTGAAACAGCAATGTTTGAACAACAGTTGATTAACGGCTTAACACTTGGAAGTATATATGCAATCGTGGCCCTGGGATACACCCTGGTGTTCGGGGTTCTTGAAATCTTGAACATGGCTCACGGAGAAATATTTATGTTTGGAGCATTCATCGGGTTGTTAATGGTTGTTCAATTCGGTGCTCCGATTCCAATAGCGATTCTGGCAGCCGTGCTGGTAACTGCCGTGATGGGATTTTTACTCGAACGTTTCGCCCTCCGTCCCCTTCGGGGGAAGAAGGGCGTTTCCCATCTGGCACCTTTGATCAGCACAATCGGGGTTTCCATCTTTTTGGAAAACCTGGCTCATCATTTGTTCGGAGCAGAAACACAGCCTTTCCCCGTATCCTTCGCCAGAATCAGTTTTGAAATCGGCGGAGTGAAAATTTATCTCGTTCAGCTTACCATTTTTCTCATTGCCGTAGCACTAATGATCGGTCTGTCTCTATGGTTACAAAAGACGAAAGCCGGAAAAGGTCTCCGTGCCACGGCAGAAAGTATTGAAACTGCCAATTTGCTGGGAGTCAATACTCAAAGAATCATTACGTTAACCGTAATCATAGCTTCTGCTATGGGAGGCATTGCGGGTGTTCTGGTAGGAATGGCTTTTAATGCCGTATCTCCGCAGATGGGACTTGCTATCGGTTTGAAAGGGCTCGCCATCATCATATTAGGTGGAATGGGCAATATCAAAGGGGCCATGGTCGGAGGACTTATTCTCGGATTAACGGAAGTCATGAGTGTAGCTTACGGGGACTCAGGATATCGAGACGCGATTGCCTTTTTAATGATTATTGTTATATTACTCGTGCGACCGCAGGGGCTGTTCGGTTCTCCTGCTACGCAGGTGAAAAGGTGAGCGCTATGATAGATTTCATCTTAAATCCGTATTATATCCAAATCGCGTCGTTTATTTTAATTAATATTGTCCTCGGAATAAGCATTTATATTACTCTTTCAACCGGTCAACTTTCGCTGGGGAGCGCCGGATTTATGAGCATCGGTGCATATACTTCCGCACTTGTAACAATGAAACTGGGAATGCCCATTTTTGCGGGGATAATTTCCGGAGCAATCGTTGCGGCGCTGGCCGGTATCCTTGTCGGAATTCCAACTTTACGCTTACAGGGGGTTTATCTTGCGGTGGCAACCCTTGGTTTCGGCGAAGTGGTCCGTGTTTTATTTAATAACATGGAGATAACCAGGGGAGCAATGGGATTGCCGGGGATTCCTCATTTCGGAAGGGTCCTTGCTCAATCGCTGGCCGATATGGGACTGACTGCGGATATGCTCGGTTTGCGCAACAATCAATGGTCCGCCCTGTTATTATTTATTGTATTACTTGTGATCGTGATTTTGGTCATCTGGTTCTTTGTCAGACAAAATCATTCCCGTATCGGACGAGCTTATACAGCCATTAAAGAAGATGAGCAGGCCGCAGAATCCATGGGAATACCCACGACATATTATAAAGTGCTCGCTTTTTCACAGGGTGCAATGATTGCCGGATTTGCCGGAGCCCTTTATGCCCATACTACTTCTTTTATTAATCCGGGAGACTTTTCGTATCACCGTGCAGTAGAAATTTTAATCTTTGCCGTATTCGGCGGCAGTGAAGTCATCTGGGGTCCCATTTTCGGTGCGGCTTTTCTAACTGCTTTGCCTGAAGTACTGCGTGATCTGGCAGACTATCGCCTGATAATATACGGTCTTCTTCTCGTTGCGATGATGGCATTCCGTCCGCAGGGTTTGATCGATTACAATGTCATAAACTGGTTGAAACGGAAATTCAAGAAACAAAACAAACATGATTCCGTCTCAAACGGATCGGATGGCAATGGGTCATCGAAACAGAAGGGAGGGACGTTGTAATGCTGGAACTTAAGTCCATTCAAAAATCATTCGGCGGCCTGGTGGCATTAAAAGAGGTGTCGTTTACGGTACAAAAAGGGGAAGTTTTCGGATTGATCGGTCCCAACGGTGCCGGAAAAACGACATTGTTTAATGTAATTACGTCAATGTTCCCTCCCACGCAGGGGCAAATTCAATTTCTCGGTGAAATGATACATGGAAAAAAGCCGCATAAAATAACACGCCTCGGCATCGCCCGTACTTTTCAAAATATCCGTTTATTCGGTCATATGACGGCCCTCGAAAACGTGATGGTCGGAGAACATTGCCGCAGCCATGCCGGCGTGTTCAGCAGTGTGTTACGTACCAATAAGCAGAAAGAGGAAGAACGAAGCATTCGCGAGAAAGCGGCTCGATTGCTTGAGTTGGTTGACCTTAAAGGGATGGAAGAAGTTTTTGCTGATAACCTTGCCTACGGGCAGCAACGCCGGTTGGAAATTGCCCGGGCTCTGGCGAGCAACCCTCAGTTGTTATTACTTGACGAACCTGCAGCCGGTATGAATGAAAAAGAGACGGAGGACTTGTATCATTTAATTAAGAAAATTCAACAACAAGGGATTACCGTCATTCTTATCGAACATGATATGAGTTTGGTGATGAGGGTTTGTGATCGTCTGGCGGTTTTAAACTTTGGAGAAAAAATCGCAGAAGGAAGGCCCGAGGAGATTCAAAATCATCCCGCAGTCATCGAAGCTTATCTTGGAAAAGAGGAGGAAGAATGATGCTGGAGGTCACAGGATTACAAGCATATTACGGGAATATACAGGCGATCAAAGGCATCGACTTGAAGGTAGGAGAAAATGAAATTGTCACCATGATCGGAGCCAACGGAGCCGGCAAGTCCACCACGATGCGTGTCATTTCCGGACTTATGCGTGCACGTGAGGGAACGGTACGTTTTTTAGGCGAGGATATTACGAACCTTCGCCCCGATGAACGAGTCGCACGGGGAATTGCTCTTGTACCTGAAGGAAGAGCGATTTTATCCGGGATGACCGTTCTTGAAAATCTGGAATTGGGTGCTTACCAGCGAAGCGATAATGAGATAAAAGACGATCTGGAAAAAGTGATGGATCGCTTTCCGATTTTAAGAGAACGAAAAAATCAACTGGGCGGGACATTGTCGGGAGGTCAGCAACAAATGCTTGCCATTGCCAGAGCGCTGATGTCCCGACCGAAATTATTGTTGTTGGATGAACCTTCAATGGGTCTGGCCCCTCTGGTCGTTGCCGATATTTTTCGGATTATTCGCGAAATCAAAGAGGAAGAAACAACGGTTCTTCTGGTGGAGCAAAATGTAAAGCAGGCTTTAAAGATTGCTGATAAAGGATATGTTCTTGAAACCGGAAAGATTGTGACCGAAGGATATGCTGAACAATTACTTAATAACGACCGCGTGAAGGAAGCTTATCTCGGCGGGTCACATTCCTGACGGAAGAGAAGCAAAGAAAGGGGAAAAGCATGAACCAGAATGAAACATCGATCGAAATTGAAGTGAGATCCACTGAAATTGATCAACTGGGGCATGTGAACAATGCAAAATATCTGGAGTACCTGGAGTGGGGACGTGAACACTGGTACGAAACCCATGACCTGCCTTTTGACCGGTTTGAGCAGATGGGTCTGGGGACGGTTACGGTAAATATCAACATTAATTATCGTAAAGAGGTCAGACAGGGAGAACACCTGACGATCGTGACCCGACCGGAAAAGAAAGGACGCTCAAGTTTTGTTATTGCCCAGGAAATCATCAATGATTCGGGGGACCGGGTGGCGGATGCGTTGGTCACACTGGTGATGATGGATTTGAAACAACGAAAAAGCGCACCGCTTCCTGAAGAGCTGACACGCCTGTTTCCGTCTGTTGATTAATTTCTTGTTGTTGTTGTGGGTATGTGATTTATTGATCGGTGTCCATCCGGGCCGCATGATAACCGGCAACATAGCCGGTACAGAAAGCGACTGTGATGTTGTATCCCCCGGTATGGGCATCGACGTCCATCACTTCTCCTGCAAAAAACATTCCGTTCATTTTCTTGGATTGCATGGTGCGGGGATCAATTTCCCTGACATTGACGCCGCCGGCAGTCACCGTTGCCTGTTGCAGGGGCAGTGTTCCGTTTATGGTGACAGGAAAATTTTTCATGAGTGATACCAGCTGACGCAGAGCGTTTTTTGCAAGTTGATGATAATTGATTTCCGGATGGACCGAGACTTTTTCCAGCATGAGCGGGATCATGCGCTCCGGCAACCATTTTTTCAACAGGTTTTTGATGGTTTTACCCGCCTCTTCCTCCATCTCTTTTTCCACCCGTTCATATAATTGCTGCTCCGAATCCTGCGGATACAGGTCAATCGTCAATTTGAGGGTATCACATCCGAATTTTTTCAGGGCGGGTGTTACATAACGGCTGCTACGAAACGTAGCCGGTCCCGATATGCCGAAGTGGGTGAAAATCATGTCCCCTTCTTCGCTCGTTATTTTTTTCCCGTTCGGATTGTACAGCGTTTGTTCGATGTTGCGCAGAGACAGTCCCTGAAGGGCATTATTTTTAACCCATGAATCTGATGATGTCAATCCCACTGCCGAAGGAAAAAGAGGGGTGATGGTATGACCAGCTTCTTCTGCCCATGGATAAGCGTCCCCGGTCGATCCGGATTGGGGAACCGATTTTCCGCCTGCAGCAATCACCACACTTTTCGTTGTGATTTCTTCTCCACTTATTAAACGAACCCCTTTAACAGATCCGTCGGCAAACAATAGACGTTCGACCGGTGACTGCAGCCGAATGTTGACCCCCAGTTCCTTCATATGGTTGACCATGGCATCACGAACTGTTTTTGCCTTATCTGAAACAGGAAACATTCTCCCGCGATCTTCTTCTTTTAATTTGATTCCAAGATTTTCAAAGTAACGAACGATGTCCCGGTTGTTAAAGAGATTAAAAACGCTGTATAAAAAACGGCCGTTCCCCGGAATGTTTTCAATCAGTTCGGGTAATTCTCTGGCATTGGTTACATTACACCTTCCTCCACCGGAGATCATTAATTTGCGTCCAAGCACTTCTCCTTTTTCGAGTAAAAGGACCTTCGCTCCCTGCTGTGCTGCCGAGACGGAAGCCATCATTCCGGCGGGCCCGCCTCCGATCACGACCACATCATATGTCCTTTTGTTCATTTTCTACGCTCCCTGTCCGGTTGAATTGTCTCAATAGCAGATATCCTGCGGCAATCAGCATCAGGTTAAACCACTGTGAAAAAGTGAGACCGGCGATATGATCAGCCGTAGTATGAAACAAAGAAATGAAAAGACTTCCAATCCCGGTGATGATCAGTGCTTTTGCCAACACGATTCCTTCACTGATATGGCGGCGGTTCCGATAAATGACGATGATGACGACTGCTGCAACGACGGCATCATACCAGTGGATGGGATGATAGGAGGCACTGCTCCCTTTATAATGGATTCCCCAAGGTAGAGCGGTGGCCTGTCCGATGCGGGGAATCATCAAATTGTATAAAAAGAGGACGGGAGCCCAGAAAAAGGGTGAGAGATCCAGTGCAACAGTCCAGTTTATGTTTAGCCTTCTGACTGTAATCACCAGATATATGAGCGCAACTGCGCCGCCAAGAACAAGCCCGGTGGTACCCGGTACCATAAAAAGAAGGGAAGCAGGATCATTCCAGATTAGCGAAGGTTTCGTCAGTGCCGGACTCAACTTCCACACCAGCACAAAAAACAGCAGGGCCCCGGTCACAGCATTATCCCAGGGCTCTGCTTGATCGGGAATCACGCGCTTTGCCTGTTGCTTCATTAACACAATACCTGCGATGCTGCCAATCATGATCATGAGCCAGTTGGAACGTATGATAAAAGGCCCTAAAGATAATAAATCAGGTAACATCATTTATCCTCCGCCAGTTGTTTAAACAGATTGTCCAGTTCTTCCGGGGTAACAAGACCGATCACTTTTTTTACAATGATTCCGTCACTGTCGATAAAAAAGGATGTCGGGATGGCCTGAATGCGATAAGCACCGGCTACAACCCCTTCTTCATCGACGGGAACCGGGAACTGAAATCCGTACTCATTGACAAACCCTTGTGCATCTTTTACATTATCCTGCGTCATCATGTTGACGGCATAGATTTCTACATGGTCCCCGTACTTGTCATACAATTTCACGAGTTCAGGAGCTTCCGCTTTGCAGGGAGGACACCAGGATGCCCAGAAGTTGACCACCACCGGTTTGTTCACCTTGCTCAGGGTATACGTCTGTCCGTCCAGGCCTTTCAGTGTAAAATCGGGAGCACGGAATCCCTCTTCGGGAAGTTCCTCATTTGCAGAGGAAGCGTCGCCGCTTTGATCTTCACCGGGTTCTACGCTAACTGGATCCTGTGTCGGATCTGCCCCCTCTTTTCCGGAGATATTATTATAAATCGCAAAACCGACCAGTGCGATCACAAACAAAACAATAATTCCTCTTTTCATGATAAGACACCTTCCTTTAACCACTGTGGTGATGTATTTCCTTCTAGTTTAAAAGCCGGTAAATCCACCATAGAGACGGATGAGCCAGATGGTGATCTGAGTCATTTGATCCGTATACAGCAGGATACCGACGATCATCATAATGACGCCGCCGATTTTCATGATTTTCTCTGAATGCTTGAGGATCCAGCGCATCCTTCCAAGGAAGAAGGACATCACAAAGAATGGAACGGCAAATCCCAGTGTATAGGAGATGATCAACGGAACACCCTGTGCCGGGTTGCTTGCACTCAATGCCAGTACCGCGGTGAGAATCGGTCCGATACACGGTGTCCATCCGGCGGCGAAGGTAATTCCGACCAGCAATGAACCAAGATAACCGGTTGGTTTATTTGAGATTTCCAGTCTTTTTTCCATCATGAGCCACTGGGGTTTGAAGATACCAGCGAGAAATAAGCCCATGACGAAAATCAGTACGCCTCCCAACTGCCGAATCAGGTCCTGATAATCTTTAAAAAATGCACCGATCAATGTAAACGACAGGCCCAGTGACAAAAATATGATTGAAAATCCGAGCATAAAAAAGAACGTGTGAACCATCGCATTTCTTTGCAGGATGGCTCGGTCCTTTTTGATTTCCTGAACCGATATCCCTGTGATATATGAGAGATACGATGGATATAACGGTAAACAACACGGGGAGATAAATGACAAAAATCCTGCCCCGAATGCCAGCCATATGGTAGGATCAGCAGTGTTCATTTTCAAGACGCTCCTTTACGTTTCTAGTATTGACCAGCAAGACTTGACAATAATCATTTTACCACGTTTACCGGGGATAAGCCTATTGAAAAGCTCATATTCCGTATAGGTGATATTCCCTTTGTTAACGGAAATTATGCCTGACAGTAAACAGTATGGAAGATGTGTACAAATTATGAAAATATACAGAGAGAAGAGTGTTGTGAGAACTGTTAAAATAACGAAATATTTATTGATTGTAATATCAATAAAGAGGTATAATATGATTAGAATGTTACTATTAGGGGCTGATACCATGCAGATTAAACCGTCAGCAAGCATCCGACAGAATTACAACGAAATTGCGGCCTTGTGCAAGTCAACCGGAGAGCCGGTGTATCTAACCAAAAACGGTGAGGGCGATCTTGTGGTCATGGATATAGAGGCATTTACCCGACGCGAGAAAATGCTGAAGCTGCGGGAAGAACTGCTGGCTGTTGAGGAAGACCGACTGGCAGGGCGTGTAGGAGTTACGCCGGATGAATTGGACAAATATCTGGACGGAATTATTGATGAGGTGGAACATGGAAAATAGGCCTCAATATAAGGTGATTGTTTCAGACCGTGCCCGTCAGATGCTGGCGGGCCATGTCCGTTTTCTTGCACAGAAAAGTCCCGATGCCGCCCGCAAAGTAAAAAACGACCTGATGGATGCAATCCGTTCCCTACATCAAATGCCAGAACGATTTCCGTTTCTTTATGCTGAATTTATCCCGCTTAATAAATATCATAAGATGCTTGTTGAGAAATGGTATCTGATTTTATATCAGATCAAGGATCAGACGGTGTACGTTGACTACATAGTGGATTGCAGGCAAGATTATGGGTGGCTAACAGGGATGAGAATATGAACTGACAACATTTTCAAATATAATAAGCCCCATGAAAATAATCATGGGGCTGTGTGATATCCATCCCGATTTTACTTATTCTTCAAGTTCAAGAGAAACATGATCAATCCTTTCGCCGTCCATCGCACTCTCCGTAAAGAAGGAGATTACAGATGCCTGGTTATATTCATCTTCGGTCAGCGTTTCGGAAAAGTAGCCCCAGGTTCCGGTACCGGCGAGGGCTTGAACCACTTCATGTTTAATCACGTTCCCGCCTTTATCTGTCAACTCGTACTGGATCGTTGCTTCAAATGCGCGGGTAATGCCGCTGATAAGCACTTGACCATTCTCTTTTTTAGGCTCAAATAATTTGACGATATCGTCCCCGTCAACGATCGGAGGGAGTGTTTCAATCCCCACTAAAGTGGGAAGGTACTGGTAATTGCTCTCTTTAAATTGAACAGGCAGATCGGTTCTGTCGATGGCAATCAGCAGGTAAGGATAGGTAATCACCTCTGCCGCAACATCCCCCGGTTCGCCAAAGGTGACTTCAACCTCAATTCCGTTTTCCGTCTGCTGAATCTGTTTCAGTTGGATGTCATATCCGGCTGTCGGTTTTTCGCCACGGGTGATTAAAATATAAGTGTGCTCATTGGTATTCATCGTCTGGGCCAGCTCAATGTTCCGGGACCTTTCGACCCACTCCCTTACTTCAGTAGGGAGATGATCAGGAGTGTTAATGATCTGATGGGGGATGGAGGATTCACCCTCACCGTTCCCACCGGGTTCCAGACAATCCTGCGTATCGGGGGAATCGATTGTAATTGTACGGGTACTACCGTCCCAGTTCACTTCTTTACCAAAGGATTCACCCAGGAAGCGGAGCGGGACATAAGTTGTGCCTTTGTAAATCATTCCTGCAGGCACGTATTCGACGCCATTAAAATACATGCCGTTACGATCGCTGGGCAGGACTTCTTTTCCATCGAGAACATATCTGGGTGTGTTGAGAGATACTTTCAAGTCCACTTCACCGACAGGATGGATGCTGGTGGCGAGGGCACTCGCTCCCCCTGCGATACAAATCCCAAGGACAACTCCGCCGATAAAATGTTTCATTTTCCCCTTCATCAGAAGTTCCTCCTTATATCAAATGATAATTAAAATGATTGATTGTCATTGTACCTTATTAGACGTCAGGGGATGAAAGGAGGTTGCAAGAAAGAAATCGTGAATGAAAAAACCGGCACCCAAAATCTTTATGGATACCGGATTCCAGAAAACATATTGATCTTACAGGGAGTGAATTGCTTTGCCAAGCGCTGCTTCAGCGGCTTCCATCGTCATTTCTCCCAGAGTCGGATGGGCATGGATGGTCAATGCGATATCCTCCAGAGTCGCTCCCATCTCAATGGCAAGTCCGATCTCGGCAATCAGATTGGAAGCCTCCTGACCGACAATTTGGGCTCCGAGAACAAGACCGCTTTCCTTATCACCGACAATAGTGACAGAACCCTCAGCTGCATTAAGGGCGAGTGCGCGACCATTGACGCCGTATGAAAATTTGCCGACGACCGGTTGATATCCTTCATCTTTTGCTTCTTTTTCAGTCAGGCCGACAGTGGCTATTTCCGGATCGGAAAATACGACGGCAGGAATTGCCTTGTAATCAACGGCACTTGCTTTTCCGGCAATCACTTCCGCTGCGACTTTTCCTTCATAAGATGCCTTATGCGCCAGCGCAGGACCTGCAACGATATCTCCGATGGCATAAATGCCGGGGACACTGGTCCGGCATTGCCCGTCAACCTCAATATATCCTTTCTCACTGGTTTTTACGCCGATGAGGTCGAGGCCGAGATCCTCCGTATTGGGACGGCGTCCGACGGTGACCAGAACATAATTTGCGGAAACGGTATGTTCTTCATCATTGACCGTGTATGTAACACTCACGCTGTCATCCTTTTGTTCCGCACCTCCTGCCATCGCGTTTGTCACCACGTTAACGCCTGCTTTTTTCAGGTTGCGTTTGACCATGCTGATCAAACGGGCATCAAATCCAGGCAGGATGGAACCGGTACCTTCAAGAATGGTGACCTTTGTACCGAATTTTGCATAGGCCTGACTCAATTCGATTCCGATGTAGCCTCCGCCTATTACTACCATGCTTTCGGGGATTTCTTTCAGTTCAAGTGCTTCCGTGGACGAAAGAATCCGTTCTCCGAAGGGAAAGCCCGGAAGTTCAATCGGACGGGAACCGGTGGCAATAATACAGTGCTGGAAACGAAGACGGTTGCTTTCGTAACCATCGATGACCCGGACCTCATTTTCGCTGACGAAAAGAGCTTCTCCCTTAATGACTTCGACCTTGTTTCCTTTGAGGAGGCTGCCCACTCCTCCGGTCAATTTGCTGACCACACCCTGTTTCCATTCCTGTACTTTAGCAAAATCAACCCGTACATTGTCGGCTTCGATTCCCATGCCGGCAGCATGGGAGATGCTTTCGTACTGATGTGCGGCGGAGATCAGTGCTTTGGACGGGATACATCCGCGGTTGAGACAGACACCGCCCAATTCTCCTTTTTCTACGACAGTTACATTTTTTCCTAATTGGGCAGCACGGATGGCGGCCACATATCCTCCCGGACCGGCTCCGATCACGAGAACATCGACTTCCGTTGTAAATTCTCCTACGACCATATCTTATACCTCCATAACCAGCAGTTGAGGGTCTTCCAGCAACTGCTTTAGATCATTCAGGAAGTATTGAGCAGTGGCCCCGTCTATAATGCGGTGATCAAAGCTGAGGGAGAGCGCCATGACCGGGGCTATCACCACTTCACCGTTTCTGGCGACGGGTTTCTGCGTGATTCTTCCTGTGCCCAGAATAGCCACTTCCGGATAGTTGATAATGGGCGTAAAAAACAGCCCTCCTGCCGAACCGATGTTGGTAATGGAAATGGTACTTCCTTTCATCTCATGGGGAGCCAGTTTACCATCACGGGCGCGGGTGGCAAGGTCGCGAATCTCTTCCGCCAGCATCCAGATGTTTTTACGGTCGGCTTTTGCAATCACCGGAACGAGCAGTCCGTTGTCCGTATCGGTGGCTATACCTACATTGTAGTATTTTTTGTAAACAATTTCACCCTTTTCGTCGTCCAGCGATGCGTTTAAGATCGGGTATCTGCGCAGGGTGGCGATTAAAGCTTTAATGACAAAAGGGAGATAGGTGACCTTGATGCCGCGTTGATCAGCACTTGCTTTTGCCCTTTCTCTCAATGCCACAAGCCCGGTGACGTCCACTTCATCCATAATGGTTACATGGGGAACGGTAAACTTGGAGCGAACCATCGCTTCCGATATGATTTTTCGTACTCCTTTTAGCGGTTCCCGTTCTGCCGGATTGTCTGTTGTTTCTGCAGAGGGCTTTCTTTCGGCGGCTGTTGTTGTCCTATCTGCTTTTGCCGGCGCCGGATGCTCTTTCCGCTGATCCGTGTCTTGAGCCGGTTGTCCGGCGGCGGCGAATTTTTTTACATCTTCACGGGTAACCTGTCCGTTTCGTCCTGTGCCGGGTACCAGTGTGAGATCCACTCCCAACTCACGTGCCAGTTTGCGAGTGGCAGGGGTTGCCAGCACCTGAGCGCCAGTTTTTGCGGCAACTTGAGATTGTTGATTCTCCGTTGGGGTATACTCATCTGTTTTGTCGTGCGGGATGATTTCATCGGGAGCATTCTTTTCTACTTCACCGGCGGCATTTCCGGCGCCTTCTGTTTCAAAAAGAATCAGCGGATCTCCGACGACGGCTACCGTTCCTTCCTCCACTTTGATTTCCTTCACCGTCCCGTCTACGGGGGAGGGAAGCTCCACCACCGCTTTATCATTCTGAACCTCAGCGATCACGTCATCCTCTTTTACCGAATCACCGGGTTTTACGAGCCATTTTAAGATTTCACCTTCATGTATCCCTTCTCCCAGTTCGGGGAGTTTAAATTTAAACAGAGCCACACTGATCTTCCTCCTTTACTCATCAAAAATTGATCACTTGATAGATCCCTTCCTTAACTCTGGCAGGATCGGGCAACCAGATATCTTCAGCGGAGGCAAAGGGAAACACCGTGTCCGGTGCGGTTACCCTCACCATCGGTGCATCCAGGTGCAAAATTGCTTTTTCATTGATTTGTGCAATGATTTCTGCGGCAGCACCGGCAGTTTTTTGCGCCTCCTGCACGACCACTGCCCGATTTGTTTTTTCGATCGACTGTATAATCGTATCCATGTCCATCGGCATAATCGTGCGCAGATCGATCACTTCCGCTGAGATCCCTTCCGATTCTTTCAGTTCATCGGCGGCTTTAACAGATGTATGGAGCATCGCTCCATAGGCGATGACAGTGACGTCGCTTCCTTCCCGCACCACACTGGCTTTACCGAGAGGCACCGTATACTCCTCTTCCGGCACTTCCCGGCGAAAGGAACGATATAATTTCATGTGTTCCAAAAAGAACACGGGATCATTGTCGCGAATCGCTGAGATTAACAGCCCCTTCGCATCATATGGATTGGAGGGCATCACCACTTTCAGGCCGGGTTGCTGTAACAACATGCCCTCCAAACTTTCCGCATGTAATTCCGGTGTTTTTACACCTCCGCCGAAGGGGGAGCGAATGGTGATGGGACTGTGATATCTTCCTCCAGAACGATAACGCATGCGGGCAGCCTGAGCCACGATTTCATCCATCGCTTCAAAAATAAAGCCGATAAACTGAATTTCCGGCACGGGCCTGAATCCCTGCAATCCCAGACCGACGGCGAGTCCGATAATGGCTGATTCCGCCAGGGGCGTGTCAAACACACGTTCCTCCCCGAATTGCTGTTGCAACCCCTCGGTGGCACGGAATACACCTCCGTTTTTTCCGACATCCTCGCCGAAAATCAAAACCCGTGGATCTTTTTCCAGTTCCAGACGCATTGCGTCTCTAATCGCCTCAATCATGGTCATCTGGGCCATCGCTTAACTTTCCTCCTTTGCTGCATAGATCCTGCGCTGTTCCTCAAGATGGGGAGGCAAGGTTTCAAACATGCTGTCAATCAACCCGGTCACCGTCATCTTTGCCGTTTCATCCGCTTTTTTGATCGCATCTGCCACCGCCTGTTTCGCTTGCTCGATCACATCGTTTTCGTCTTGCTCGCTCCACAGATTTTTGTTTTGCAGGTATTTGCGGAAGCGAACGAGCGGATCTTTTTTTTCCCATTCACTCAATTCTTCATCGTTGCGGTAGCGGGTGGGATCATCCCCTGCCATCGTGTGCGGACCGTAACGGTAAGTAAGGGATTCGATTAACACCGGTCCCTTTCCCGATCTTCCGTGTTCCGCTGCTTCCCGTGTTGCCCGGTACACGGCGAGTACATCCATCCCATCTACCTGTACCCCTGGAATACCCGCTGCCACCGATTTTTGAGCAAGGGTTTCAGCGGCCGTTTGTTTTTCGACCGGAACAGAGATGGCATAACGGTTATTTTGGATGATAAATACGGCAGGAACCTGATAGGCACCGGCAAAATTGATCCCTTCGTAAAAATCGCCCTGAGAAGTTCCGCCATCTCCGATATACGTAACGGCTACGTTTTTCTTGTTGTTTTTTTTCAATCCGAGTGCCACCCCGGCTGTTTGCACAATTTGAGCACCGATGATGATCTGGGGCATCAGTACATGCACATTTTCGGGGATTTGACCTCCGTGCTGATGTCCGCGGGAATAAAGGAAAGCCTGATACATGGGAAGTCCGTGCCAGACCATTTGCGGAATATCTCGGTAACTGGGGAGGATAAAGTCCTCTTTTTCCAGCGCGAATTCACTTCCGACCATTGACGCCTCCTGACCGGAAACGGGGGCGTAAAATCCCAGACGTCCCTGTCGGTTCAAACTGATTGCCCGTTGATCCCATACCCTCGTAAAAACCAGTCGCTTCATCAGTTCACGCAACTGTTCCTCTGATAATTCAGGTTCGAGTTCGGGGGTGACGATTTTTCCGTCTTCATCAAGGACCTGCACCGTTTTCCAATCTTTTGTGTATTGATCATTTTGTAATATACTCACTTCCCTGTTCACCTCTCTATCACTTCATATTTACAATATGTCACAGAAAGCTCATGTTTATTTTGTTCAAATAGATAATAGGATAAAATTGTATTATTACAGCTATTCACAAATGTGTTTTGTATTAGTACAATTAAGAAAAGGAAATAGGGGAGGGACAACCGAATGCAGCCGGTTATCGATTTTTTCAAAAATTTGCCCGTGAAGGTGTGTGCCCATTGCGGTCGTAAACTGGAAGAACAGGCCGATTGCTATGCCAATGAATGTGATCACTGCGCCGAACAAGCCCTTCAGGAAAAATAAATATGATCTCCGGGAAACCCCTTCAGCTCGATTTACCCCGAAGGGGTTTTCTATTGTCGCTTCTTACCAGGAAAATGCGGATTGTGTATAATGAAATCAATACATATGACGATATTCGGGTGGTGACAGGCAGATGCCGAAAAAAATTTTTGTGACACGAAAAATTCCGGATGAAGCGCTATCCATTTTACAAGAACGTTTTGATTGTGAAGTGTGGGAACAAGAAGAAACCCCGGTTCCGCGCGAGATCCTGAAGCAAAAGATAAGCGAAGTGGATGGATTATACGTATTGATTACGGATCGGGTGGATGCAGATTTACTCGCACAGGCATCACCCGGGTTTAAGGCGATCAGCACAATGTCTGTGGGATACGACCATATTGATATCGAATCCGCTGCAAAAAAAGGGGTGACGGTTACCCATACGCCTGGGGTATTGACAGAAACCACCGCAGATCTCACTTTTGCTCTGTTGATGGCAGCAGCCCGGCGGATTACTGAGAGTGAACAATATTTGCGAAACGGAAAATGGAAGACCTGGTCGCCCATGCAATTGACCGGACAGGATGTGTACGGCAAGACCCTCGGGATTATCGGGATGGGCCGCATCGGGGAAGCCGTGGCCAAACGGGCACGTGGTTTTGATATGACGATCCTCTATCATAACCGCAGTCGTAATGAGGTTGCTGAAAGCCGGCTGGGTTCCCGTTATGTACCGCTTGATGAATTGCTTCAACGTTCCGACTATGTTTGTGTGATGACGCCGCTCACGCCGGACACCCATCATCTCATCAGTGAGCGGGAACTGGCAATGATGAAACCGTCAGCCATTCTGATCAATACATCACGTGGACCGACGGTAGATGAAGATGCGCTTTACAAAGCCTTAAAAAACAAAGAGATCTGGGCAGCCGGACTGGATGTTTATGAAAAGGAACCGATCGGTCCGGGACATCCTCTGCTAACTCTGGATAACGTCGTATTGCTTCCTCATATCGGAAGTGCCAGTATTGCGACAAGAACTCAAATGGCGGTGATGGCCGCGCAGGATCTTGTGCGAGTTTTGAATGGTGAAACGCCGTATCACCCCGTGAAACCAGGAGTGGTCGATTGATGAAGGAAAAGCATGGGATGTGCCCAATCGAACGGACACTGGACGTGATCGGGAAAAAATGGGTTGTTTTAATTATTCGCGAATTAATATCCGGTGCGAAAAGATATACAGATATTGAAACCGCGTTGGGGGCCAGTCCCAAAATTATCAGCCAGCGTCTGAAGGAACTCGAGGAAAAGGAGATCGTATGCCGAAGGGTTTATCCGTCGGTTCCCCCGCGGGTTGAATATTCTTTGACGGAAAAGGGGCAGGCGCTTCATTCCGTTTTGGAAGCGATGGCGGATTGGGGCAATACATATTATTTATAGACAGAATTGGGTGGATGTCCGTGTTTCGGCACTGCACGTGAGCCGCATATATTAACATTGACCCATTTTTTAAGAAAATTCAGGAAGGAGAAATGTTATGCGGTCACGTAAAGTCCCTTATCCGTATTATCGTCCCCCTTACTTGATTTATCCGGCCGGTTATCAAATGTCTCCGGAATCTTCGACCCGCCACAGACAAATGCGGGAATCTTCGACGAGGGAATCGACGCAGATGAAAGAAAGTATGATGGATGAGAACTATGCAGCCAATCCGAAAAAGAAACTCCCGTCCTGGAGTGATCTCAAGACGTTGCCGAAAACGGGGAAGCTTTCGGAAAAACTGAAAATGGATCAACTGAAAAATCCGGAAAACATTGAACAACTGGAAAGCCAGATGCTTACCCGTCCGTTTCAACGCAATCTCAGCCGTTTGATCGGCCGCAATGTGATTGTAGGTACGCCCGGCGGGACCTATGAAGGAAGGTTGGCCGGTGTACAATCGGATTATATTTTACTCCATCATGAAGGAGACATGTATGTTCGAATCAATCAAATTGTATACGTGAAGCCGAAATAACGAATCATGACTGCTCCTCACAGTAACCAACGAGGGGCAGTTTTTCTTTTTTCTCTTCCATACATGAAAAAAAGTATGTTTTCAAATGCTAATTCATATTATGTAAATTTAATCGGGGAGTTGAAAATTTTATAAAACCCATTGACATGATACGATGGGACAGAGTAAAGTAGTAAACGTCTTACTTATTTTAAATGAAGGAGAGAATGGGATGAAAGTACAGGACATCAGCCAGGTTTTAGCAAAACGTTCCTGTGGCATAACCCCCGGTCAGTGGCATGATCTTCTTCAGCAACTGGAACAGCACGGATTATATCTGATCATCTGTTCCAAAAAAGCAGGTTTTGCGCAGAGTCCGGTAGGAGGGTTTATTCCCATGCCCAGCAAAGAAGATGAACTGCGTTTAATGACAGCCGATGAGTTGAATAAATATCATTTAAATGTCGAACATCAGATTCTTCCTGTCGATCAGTCGAAAATGATCGATGATGTAAGGTCGGGCAATATGTAAACGAGTATTCATTTGTTTGAGTGAGAAAGTGCAAGCAACCGCTTTTACGGTTGCTTTTGTTGTATAATGGAGGAGGAAAGTAGGTGTGATCCATGACTACATTGTCTCGGAAGAATACATATCGGAACCAGTCGCCGCACATACAAAAATCGAGATGGCTCTGGATTGGGGCCGTTTTACTATTGGTGTTTGCCGCAGTACTTATTTATCTATATGTGCAGATCCCGGCGGATGCCGGTGACAGGCAATCCCTTGTCACAACCCTGTTTTTTTTCAGTGGATTGTTTCTAGTCATTTATCTGGCTTCTTTTATGCCGGGGATCGGATCATGGATGCAACGTGCCCGCGATGAAAATAAGGAACTGAGCCGTCCCAACGGATTCGTTGTTTTTTTCTGGGTGGTCGCTTCCTTTCTTCACCTTGGCCTTTTGTTCCGCACACCTTCTCCCGAAGGAATTGTGATTTATCTTTACCAGGCAGCGATGTTCTTTACCGTAGGCGGTTTTTTGTTCGGACTGGTTCACTACTTTCAATTCTACAGCCAGCTCAAATTCTGGCATAAGCAGAATCAGTGGGCACGGGAAATGGAAAATCGCCATCGCGGAAACCGCATCCTGCAGGAATGTCTGCAGTGTGAACAACTCATTCGCCGAACGATGCTTGAGGATGTCGAAGTGGCGCAAATGATGCGCTGGAACGGCCTGGATGAACAGGTGCAACGGAAAATGAATGAGATCGTATTATACTTTAAGAGTGACCGTTTTTCTCCGGAAGACATTGAAAAAATGACAGCCATATATGACTGGCTCAAAAATGTAGTTTTAATCATAGAGCAACACCCATATTTTCGAAAAATGAAACCGGAGAATCAAAAATCAGTTTGAGCAGGGGGAACAACTTATGATCATTGATTTAAGAAGTGATACTGTTACCAGACCGACGCAGGAAATGAGACAGGCTATGCTGGATGCTGAGGTGGGCGATGATGTCTATGGCGAGGATCCCACCGTACGCAGGCTTGAAGAAACCGCTGCAGAAATGCTGGGAAAAGAGGCTGCTCTTTTTGTAACGAGTGGCACACAGGGGAATCAAATCGCCATTCTTACCCATTGTCAACCGGGAGATGAAGTCATTCTGGAGGCGGAAAGCCATATTTTTATGTATGAAGCGGGAGCTGCTTCAGCAATTGCCGGTATTCAAACACGTCCCATTCCCGGTGAGAAAGGGGCTTTACATACGGAACAGATTGCAAGAGCCATTCGCGGTGATGACATTCATTTTCCTAGAACAGGCTTAATATGTCTTGAAAATACACACAATAAAGCTGGAGGAAAAGTAATTCCGCTGGAACGAATGGAATCAATTCACCGGCTGGCTACTGAGAAAGGGGTGCCGGTTCATCTGGACGGAGCCCGTCTGTTTAATGCAGCAATAGCGGCTGATGTCTCGGTAAAGGAATATGCTACATGTGCAGATTCCGTTCAAATCTGCCTTTCCAAAGGATTGAGCGCGCCTGTGGGGTCGATTCTGCTTGGTACCCGTTCTTTTATTGAGGAGGCCCGTCGCTGGCGAAAACGACTGGGTG
Organism: Bacilli bacterium; assembly: GCA_041686735.1. GTDB lineage: Bacteria > Bacillota > Bacilli > JACDOE01 > JACDOE01 > JAWLDF01. Next base: position 3,806 of record JAWLDF010000002.1, on the reverse strand, counting down.
GAGGAATGCGACAGGCTGGCGTGCTAGCTGCACCGGGACTGATTGCCCTCACGCAGATGAGCGAACGACTGGCTGAGGATCATGATAACGCCCGTCTGCTGGCGGAAAAGCTGGATCAAGTCCCCGGACTTTCTGTTGATGTTGATGAAGTGGAGACCAATATTGTTCTGTGCGATATATCCGAAACGGGTCTTGGAAATGCTGCCTTTCTGGAAGGGATTAAAAATGAAGGTGTACTGGCCGGTCCCTTTGATGAACAGATTATCCGATTTGTAACTCATCGCGAAATTGACCGGAAAATGATTGTTGATGCAGTGGAACGTATCGTACGTTTTCTAAACGAAGCCATTTAGTAAGATGGGATTGAAAAAGGAGATGTCGTGATGGATTCTTTTTGGATATCACTATTACAAATTGTTATGATCGATTTAATTCTGGGAGCGGATAATTCAATTGTCATCGCCATGGCAAGCCGCAATATTCCGCCGGAAATGCGAAATAAGGCAATTTTCTGGGGTACGGGCGGCGCGGTGGTCGTGCGGATCATCATGACGATCATCATTGTTCTTTTGTTAAAAATTCCTTTTTTGCAGCTCGTCGGCGGACTGTTGTTATTATGGATTGCTTATAAATTGCTCGTCGGGGAAGAAGGGAAGGAAAAAATCGAGGCAAAAACTTCTTTGCGCGGAGCCATCCAGACCATCATCTATGCAGACATTATTATGGGTCTGGATAACATGCTGGCAATCGGCGGTGCGGCCAAAGGTTCGCTTTTGCTGGTAATCATCGGACTGCTGATTTCTATCCCGATCATTGTCTGGGGAAGCAAGTTAATCTTACGTTTACTCGAGCGTTTTCCCTTGTTGATTTATGTGGGAGCGGGAGTCCTTGTTTATACTGCGGGAGAGATGATCGTACGTGATCCCGCTATCGCTGATTTCCTTCACGGAATTCCATTTTTGTCTTATATCATTGTGGCTCTTCTGATCGTTGTCGTTCTCGGACTGGGATATTTGAAAAAACAAAAAATGCAGGCGGAACAACCATAAGGATTGATTGGATCTGATTGGATTGCCCATTTTCAGCACACCGAAAGCAACCGTTGCATATCATATGTTAACAACCTCCCCATTGCATATGGTGGGTGATTCAGATGAGCAAAAACAAATATATTTTTGTGCGGTCGTCGGTCTTATGGAATTTGTGCGCCGGTTTTATCCGGCATTTTAGAAAAGGTGAAAAAACAAAATGAAAGTGGCTACCCGGAATAATGGGTGAGCCACTTTTTTTGCTCGTTGTATTGTGTCTATGACTGATCGTTTACTGGAAGGTGGGGTGAACCAGTTCCTGTACGGAATGGATTCCCTGATTAGCCTGTTGGGAATAATAAGGAGCCTGGACATTGATCGGACCGGGTGTTCCCTGTAGGGGAAACTGAGCCTGTTGCTGTGGTTGAATCTGGTTTTGCATTGTTGATCCATAACGGAATGTGGGGTGAAGCAGTTCGCTGACACTTTGTACACCCTGTTGTTGTACGGGACGCTGTTGAAAAGGTTGGGGCTGAACTCCGATTGTTCCGGTTTGATAAGGGATTCCCTGTGTAACAGAAACTTGATTTGAAATTTGCTGAACAGATTGTTCCACCTGGTTAATCAACTGGTTCAGTTGTTGGGCCATCTGTGCTCCCTGGGCTTCTTCCCTGGCAAACAGATCCAACTGTTGAGTAATCTGGCGCAGCTGATTGGCTTTGCTTCGCTCCATATTTTCCATCTGTTGCGCCATTTGTCGGATTTGAGAAGTGTACTGGGTTACTTGGTTGTGAAACATACTTGGTAATTCCTCCCTTATTGGTTTTTCAAACTACATTTTTAAGTATGTCAGGTGATGGCAAAATTTATTAATGGGAATAGATGGAAATTTCAGGTTAGGAAGATTCGATGTGAATGTGGTAAAATGAGAGAAAAAAATGAATGCATGATGTGAGGCGAGAACGTTGCAGTTGAAACCGTTGGATGAATGGATGAAACTGGCCCTCTCCTGTGCAAAGGGTGCGGGCGAACTAAGTATAAGACGACTGAAACATCCTTTAAATATCAAGTTTAAAACTTCCACCGCGGATCTGGTCACGGCCATCGATGTAGAAGTGGAAAAATGGGTGATTGAACGGATTCGGGAGCGTTATCCGGAGCATGGAATACTGAGCGAAGAGGGCACTCATACCGGAAACGATGAATATGCGGAAACAGTATGGGTGATTGATCCGATCGACGGTACGACCAACCTGGTGCATCAACAACAGAATTATGTGGTGTCGATTGCCGTGTATCATCGTGGTGAGGGCGTAATCGGTGTGGTCTATGACCCTTCGCGTGACGAACTTTTTTATGCGCAAAAAGGAAACGGTGCTTATTTGAATGGTCACAAATTATCGCTTCCGGAAACGATGTCGCTGGAGGAGTCGTTGATTTGCACCAGCGTCTTCTGGAACAGGTATGCTTCGGATATCGGACTCGACCGGGCGATTCAAGAACTGGCACCCAAATGTCGCGGACTGCGTCTGTTCGGTTGTGCCGCAATGGAACTCGCCTATGTAGCCGCCGCCCGGCTGGATGCATATTTCAGTTTGTCTCTGAACCCATGGGATTTTGGCGCCGGAAGGATTTTGGTGGAAGAGGCGGGAGGAAAACTCACCTCCCTGACCGGAGAAGAGCCGTCTTTTCATAAAAAAAGCAGTATCTTCGCCGCCACGCCGGGACTTTATGATGAACTGGCCGATTTTGTGCGGAAGCGGATCAGGATTTAAAAACGCACGTTGTAATGAGTTTGTACGAATTCTCCCAGTCGAATTGTTTTTATTACTTCAAATTTTGTCTCGGGTACACCTTTTTTAAAAAGCGGAATTCCTTTTCCGAGAATGATTCGTTTGATAAAGAGACGCGAAACCATTATCTCCCTCTCCTTCAAATTCATTGAGCCATCCGATTTCTCCGTTTTCCCCGGCTATATATCCATCGATGCTTGCAGCGATATACAGGACCACTTTTCTTTGAGATATCAGACTCATGTTATCATTTCCCCTCTCGTATCTCCAATTGAAACCTCTGAGCTGATTGCCGTTTGATTTTATCAAAACCTGCCTCAGTGATCAATCAAAATTAGGCATATGCCTTGTTTCGGGACAACAGCCCGGGGCATAAGTTATCAGTGAATAAGCCTACAAGGAGGAGTCTTATGTGAGTGCAGGAAAAAAAGGACACAAGCTGCTGCGGCGTCTGCAGGAGACAGAATTTGCACTTGTGGAACTGCAACTTTATCTCGATACGCACCCCCATGATCAACGGGCACTGATGCAATTTAATGATCTTTCCGCCAGACTGAAACAATTAGCCCATATGTATGAAAGAAAATTCGGGCCGTTGTTTCAGTACGGATGGTCATCTTCACCGCAACGCTGGTGGTGGATTGCAACACCGTGGCCCTGGGAGATCAAATACTAATGGAGGAGGTTACAGAGTATGTGGATATATGAGAAAAAGTTGCAGATTCCCGTTCGCGTCAATAAACCCAATCCTCAACTGGCCAAATTTTTGATTGAGCAATACGGGGGAGCGGATGGAGAGCTTTCCGCTGCGTTGCGCTATCTCAATCAACGTTACAGCATGCCCAACAAACGGGCACAGGCGCTTTTGACGGATATCGGCACGGAGGAAATGGCCCACCTCGAGGTCATTGCCACGCTGGTCTATAAACTGGTAAAGGATGCCACTCCCGAACAGATGAAAAAGGCGGGATTGGGCGAATATTAT
>JAWLDF010000001.1:0-345364 GCA_041686735.1 Bacilli bacterium | reverse complement strand
GTTCCCACCGCACCCGACGCAAGGAACAAAAAGATGAAAATTTGCGCTTTTTCAATGCTTAAACCATACTCTTGAATGAGATAAAACGGATAGTAATTTGTGACACCGGCATGGTACCACGTACGGGCAAAAACAAGAAAGATCAAAAGGATCATCGCCGTCGATACCGATTTTTTTCGAAGGGGATCGATCTCTTTTATAACTCTGTTCTGTCGTGCCTTGATTTGATCAGCTGCTTCCACTAACTTCATCGTTGACCAGGAGGCCACGTGAAAAAGGAAAATGATCGCTAACCCGGCTACCAGTGTAAACCAGATCGCTCCAAATTGACCGAGAGGAACAAAAATCAGGGCGGTCATAATCGGCGCAAGAGACTGTCCCCCATTTCCTCCCACCTGAAAAATGGATTGGGCCAACCCCCTTCGTTCTCCTGCAGCCATATAAACCACCCGAGAACCCTCCGGATGAAAAACGGCAGAACCCAGCCCCACCATGACAACAGACAAAAGTAACGAAAAAAAGTTGGTCGCAAAGGCGAGTCCCAACATTCCCAATAACGTACTGGCCATTCCCAGTGGCAAGAGATAGGGTGACGGTTTTTTATCCGTATACAAGCCGACCAGCGGTTGCATCATCGAAGCGGTCATGTTTAGAGCAAAAGTAATTAATCCCAGTTGAAAAAATGAAAGATTCATCGATTCCTTCAATATCGGGAAAATTGCCGGGATCACCGATTGCACCGAGTCATTTAATAAATGGACAAAACTGATGATAAACAAAATCCGGTACACTGTCGGATTCGGATTCACTTTTTTTATCTGTCCGGTTTCAACTACTGTCTGCATATTTCGCTCCGCCTCTGTGGTAATTCGTTTAAAGAGGATTTCATTCTACTCCAATTTTGCAATATTTTCAAGATGACTTATTCTAAAAACCTGCTTTTGATCTCCGCTGAAGGAATCATACATTCCTCTCTTTTGCCGAACCAGCGATATCGGTTTCTGGCCACAAAATCATAAATGAAATCCCTGATGAAAGCAGGAATGATGAGGAAAAACGCAAGCAATTTCCATCCTCCTGACAGGTGTTTGCAGATTCTGAGAGCGGCACCGGATTTTATATAGCTTTTACCCTTTTCGATCAGGACAATACTATCCGTTTCACTACTCACACCATACTCCGATAATAATTGTCTCCCCCGTTCGCTCTGCAGTGAACAGAATCGGAAATATCCCTCGGGATCTCTCTTGATAATAAATTGAACACTTCGATTGCACAGGTTACATACTCCGTCAAACAAGATCAAAGCACCCATCATTCATCACCAACATGGATCTGGTTTCGTCCCTTCCGTTTTGCGGTATACAGGTGCTGGTCGGCAAGGTCAATCGACCGGTAGTAATCGGCATTCATATTAAGTGGAGCGGCACCGATGGATATTGTTAATCCCGTAATAGGTTTGCCCTGTGTACAAGTAAACCGGGTCTGTTCCACATCATTTCGGATCTCTTCCAGATACCGGATTAGTTCATCTCGTTGAATTGAGTCAAAAAAGAGGATGAATTCCTCTCCCCCGTATCTTGCTGCGATCTTATTATGGACCGTTGCCTTATCAATCAATCGAGCTACTTTTTTTAATACTTGATCACCGATCAAATGTCCGTAACTGTCATTGATTTTTTTAAAAAAATCAATGTCGATAATAGCCAGATAGGGTTGGTCAGCACGCTCGGCATACTCTTCCAATTTATTAATAAATGTTCTTCGATTATATAGACCGGTCAGCGGATCTCGTTCTGCATAAAATTGTAATTGTTCCACCAGTTCTTCCTGCTTAATCGATTGTTTAATAAATACATAAAGAAACAATGAATTAATGATGGTTGAAACAAACCTCAGCGGTGAGATCTCAAGAAAAATCGACCATCCATCCGGTACGATGAAAATGATCGGGAAATCGGAAATAAACCAGGCCAATGTAAATACTGCAAAATAAGTGAGTTGGCTCTCCCGTTTCTTTTTCAGGATGGAGATCAGTCTGGTTAAGATCACAGGAAGAATCATACCAAAGATAATTCCCGGTACAGCACCTGCTCCACCGAGGAAATAACGCCAGGATGTTGTGATGAGTAGGGTGGATGCTGCCGTCCCCCACTCCTTTCGATATGCAGCAAAAACAAGAGGAATCAACCGCAGGTCAAAACGGTATTCTCCAAATTGTATCGGCAGATAAAACATGGATATGACCGATACTGAAATGATGATTACATAAAGGGTATCGATGATTCGCTTTGAAAATAATTGTTTATATTGAAAAAGGGTGCTGATAACCAAATGCATAAAAAAAATAATGGCTGTGTTTGATAATACGGATTGCCACAATTCGATCTTAAACAAAGTCTCCATCTCCTATAAATAATTATTGCTTCTACTTAAATAATTCAATAAAAATCCGTATTATCCTCCAATTAACAACAGCATCATACATATTTTGCAGTTATTTTTAAATTTTTAGAGTAATCCGGTCTTTCCCTCTCGAAACACAGACAAGCATTTTAGATTTCCTTTCATCTTCGGTTAAGAACGTATCATAATGTAGCACGTCCCCATCCTGGACGGTTACTTCACAGGTTCCGCAAATTCCCCGTCGGCATGCATAAGCTATATGTATTCCGCTTTTATGCAGGGAATCAAGCAGAGATTCATCCTCTGCAACAACAATCTCTTTTTTCGATTGCCAGAGATGGACCCGAAACGGATTACGTTCGTTGGGGAGGTCGGCGGAAAATCTTTCAACATGGATGTGTTCATTTGGGTATCCGGCATGTGTTGTCATGTGATGAATATCATCGATCATGCCGGATGGTCCGCATATATACAGGTGTGTATCATTGGGCACATCTTCAAATGATGCTGACAACGCCGCAGTTTTATCAGTTTCACTTGTAAAATAGATGTTGCTCTGTGCAGTAAAATATTGCATCAACTCATCACAAAAGGGACAATCCACACGTGATCTGCAAAAATAATGAAGTTGAAATGACCGATCCATTGTTTTTAATTGTTTCATCATTGACAAAAAAGGAGTGATGCCGATTCCTCCGGCATAAAAAATATGATGTTTCGCTTCCAGACGGAGAGGAAAATAATTATACGGTCCACTGATTTGTAGTGAATCTCCCACCTTAACTTTTTCATGTAAATACAGTGAACCACCACCCGACGGATCCAGTTTTTTTACGGCAATTTCGTATCGAGACTGATCTGAAAAAGGGCTTCCGATGAGGGAATAATGCCTGAGCAGCGATTTATTACCTGATTGGTCAGGGATCTGTACAGCAATGTGCGAACCGCCGCCAAAGGGCGGAAGGTTTCCATCGACAGCTGATAGAACAAAACGCTTTACATTGTGTGTCTCTTGAATGATCTCCTTTACACAGACAGTCATTTGTTCATCAATCATCATGCTGTATATCCCTTTCCTGTGTTAATTTTTGCTCAAGATAGGCGATTAACGGTTCACGAAATGTAGAAATCCCCTTATATTCGGTAATATCCCAATCTAAACTTTTAATGTTCTCATAAAAAAGGTGTAGCCAGTTTTTGCGGATCGCCAGTTCGTCCAGTGACCGCAAATGTGTGTGAATGGTAAACAGCACATCATAATTGATGGGGAGTCGGTATAATCTCTGCACCTCTACCCGTAGATGGATCCGTTCGCCTGCATTCTCCGGTGTGATTTCGTTTCTTTTCTTTCCCCATTCATTAAAGGTTTCATGAGGAGTATCGAGCTGTCGATCGATGGTAATCGACCAATTTTTTCGTTCCCAGGACTGGCCCGGTTGAATCCGCTTGATGAACCGCGCTACCTTTTGTACAAATTGATTGCGCTCAATACCGGGAACAGGCTGATGGATTAGTTTGAAGTCCTGTCTGTATTTGTCCGAAAGCGACCAATTGGATGGAAAACATAACTGCCCGGCATCCAAAAAAAGATCACCATGTCTGTCCCCCATCAGGATCAGATCCTCCTGAACATGCCGTCCCACAAGATCGAGGGGTTCAATCTCGATGGATGAAGAGTCGCGATAAATCAAACGTTCTTCTTCATTCAATAGGTGATTTTGAAAGATCCACTCATTCCCCATTTTGACGAGAGAAAAGTCTTCCGATTTGTATCTTGCCAGTTCATGAAAAATCGTATAGAGGATCTCCCACTGGGCTTCAAGCGTTTGAGATGAAGATTGATAGCATCGGGAATGATGTTCTTGAAGCAACTTCCTTTTGAGGTCAATTTCATCATGATAGTTTTCAGTGATGGTGACGCATCTGGTAGGATGCAACAGGGTCGATCCGTTGTGATAATGATATTGTGAATCGGAAAATGGAAACGGAAAAGTGTCAATTGAGTTTGTCATAAAAGCACCTCTTACTTCAATTCGTTGCAAATGGTATTCCTCCATCATGGTCTAACCTAAATAACCTTTAATATTGCTTGTTTATATACGTCAGGTAATGATATTTGATTTAACCCCTCTTTACTTACCCATGAATAATCCGTATGTTCGGTACTGATTCGAATTTGTTCAACATGGGATATTTCACAATAATAAGAAACGATGAAAACATATTTTTCCGGGATTACTTGAAACATTTGTGCGTCTACAATTTCAATAACGGTACTTTGCACACCCAATTCTTCATATAATTCTCTGAGCAATGTCTGTTCAGGGGTTTCATCCTTTTCCATCCGTCCACCCGGAAGTTCCCAATCATTCCGCTCATTTTTAACTAATAACACATGTTCATCCTGAATAATAATCCCTTTAATTGAAACAGGAACTGTCCAGTCCATTGAATCAAGCACCTTCCTGTTCCCTTTTCCATTTTTGATGATCTTGATAAACTTTGTTCCATAGCTCATCCCGTTCAATACCGCTGTAACCATCCAATTTTTCGTCGAAAATGTCTCCCAAAATCTCAAACCATTCCCCTTTTTGTACAACTTCAGCTTTGGTTACTCCATTGTGATCAATGCGGGTGAATATACAACCCCTCATTTCATTCGTGCCGATCGCTGTTCTGTTTTTAATCAGACATATTTGGGTGAATGGTGATTCTGGAGATGTACTCAGATGTTTATGGTTGGGTTCAAATACCTTAATATCTTCAACTGTGTCGGGAGCAATATCAACTCCGGCATAGGAACCGCGCGGGTCATTTTCCAGTCTCCAGCCGCCAACGGCAACACCGGATTCGGTCAATTGACAGGTTAAGGGCCCCTGTTGATAAGTTCCATATTTAAGAGGCAGTGGTTCATACGGAATGTCCCCAAGTCCCGCGTCGATCACCCACTTTTCTGAGTTGCTTGGATCGACAGGCAGATCAACCGTTAAGCCGACATGAAAAGAGTCAATGCGGGGTTCTGTACCCCGCGACTGAACACCGCCTCGATGTAACAATACTTGATAACCAAGGGATCGGAGAAGCGCATAGAGCGCTCCATTCAAGTGAAAACAGTAACCGCTTCTATGTTCTAACACCAATTGCACAGAATCAGTGTAGTCAATCGGCCGGGGTCTTCCCGCGAAAACATCGACGGACTCCCACGGGATTTTTTCTACATGGGCTTTGTGGATTTCAAATAAATACTCTTTCGTCGGTTCATGTATTTCATTGATTCCCAACCGCTTCAGATAGGCTTTGATCTGTTCATTAGTCATGAGCATAATCATCATCATCCTCTTCATAAAAGACCATATGTTGTTTATACTGTCTGTAATATTCCATGCGATCTGATAAATTTCCTGTATGTAGTTCAAACTTATGTCCGTCCGGATCCGTAAAATAAACAGAACGTTTGTCATATTTGCTCCGTTCTCTTCCCGGGAGAATATGTGCTTTATTTTGTTTGAGATGGTTGAGCCATTGTTCAAGTTCTTGATCGTCAACGCTAAAAGCTATGTGAGTATAGGAATACGTGATTTCATTTCTTGGAATATCTTTTTCCTCATTGAGTGCAAGCCATATCCCGGCCAGATCAAAATAAGCGAGTGATCTTCCTTTTACCAGTAATCTGGCACCGAGAACCTTTTCATAGAAAGTGATAGAACGTTCTAGATTGGACACGGAAAAACAGAAATGATTCAGCCCGTGAATATTCACCAGCCTCCCCCCCTTCTACTATCCTTTTACACCCAATTCTTTAAGAATCCGAATTACAGAGGTTAATCCTTGATGATTAATATCTTTTTTATAATTATAGGATGCTATACTCACTGCCACAATGTTAGAACTTTTCTTTAGTGTGCAGATTAACTCAATTAATCCGTTCAGTGTGATCCCTCCAGGCACCGGATTTGAAACTGCAGGGTTTTCTTTTGGGTCCAGTACATCAAGATCGATATGTAAGTAAATGGGCATTTTCAGTTCCGATGTCCTGTGCATGATCTCAGGAGAAGGGTTGGCTCTGGTAAAGATATCATGTCTATCGATATATTCTTTTTCGTCTGCATCAAGATCCCTGGTTCCTAATAACGTCAGATTATCTTTATTTATTGGGTGCAGAATTTCCTCTCCTTCAGTCGGAGAAAATCTGCCAAGGATCCAACCGAGAGGCATTCCACTCAGGATACCACTCCGGGATACCTCAGGAGTATTCATGTCGGCATGGGCATCCAGCCATAAAATGTGAAACGAATGATACTTTTTTTGCAACCATCCGACGACACCTGTTGTTACCGTACATTCACCGGCAATAAATATCGGTCTGCTTACGGATAGTTCTGAAATCTTCTTGCTTAAATTTATCCAGCCGCGCATATTCGAATCATCATCAGAAACGGTCAACATTTCTGTATCGTAATAATCCGATAAAATGACTTCCGGTCCCTTACTTTTAATTAAACCATCCTCTGTGTCAGTACTGAAGGGTACCTTAACCAGCGTCCATTCCACTCTGATCATCTCCTTCTACAAAAATAATCCAGTCAGTAAAGAGACAATATTAGCCGTCAATGTATATACAAACAGTTTTCGCCTGTTGATTGCGGGAATAAATTTAAAATAGACCATGAATTCAAGTCCGATGACTATGCTCTCAATCAAAACAAGAGTCAGGATATAGTTCGTTGTAAAATAAAACATCATGTAGATTGTGACATTCAGAATCAACTGGGTCACAATATTCGTAATTGAAATAACCGCCCAATTTTTTATTCTGAAAATCAATACGGCGATGAGAAGTTCAATGAACACTGTCAGTAAGACTCGGAGGAGAAATTGGTCCGTTCCTTTATGATGATTGTATAACAATAAATCTTTAATTTTTGACATCAGGTCTTTGTTCAGGATCTTTACATCACCGTTTTGGAGATTAAACTTAATTTCGGCATCAAATTGCCGGGGTTCAACCGTGTTTGAGGTGATAAGTTCTCCCGTGTTTGTTTGCGCAATGATTTTAAAGGCAGAGGGCGTGCCGACATAACCGAAACGGTGAATCATTAAACCGGTCTGTTCATCGTAATCCCCATATAAAGAACCGTCTAAAAGTGATGTGCGAATATGTGCTGCTCTCCACCCGTCTTCATTGTATTTATATAACGGTGATTCCTTAAGATTTTCAGGATATTTATGATTAAATCCTTGATCATCAAAATAGATATAATCTTCGGGAACCAGAAGATCCAGCATATAATCCTTGGACTCAAAGTTCTCCACATATATTGTGACCGATGGTTTCGGACCGATATCGGCAGAAGCAATCGGGGCAAACAGAGGAATATTTAATAAAAAAATAAGTAAAAGAGTTACAATTAGAATGGTTTTGTTTATTTGATGCATCATGGTCCTCCACCATTTCGAAAATTATTGATCACCCATTGCGTTCATTTCAAATTTATCAATATATTCAATCGGTTCTCCGTTAAATTTTGCATACGGAAGATTGGAGTTAATAAACTCCTCCCTGCTCATCCCGCTCAAATTATCGTAAAATCATGAACGACTTTCTTAAAAAACTCCTTTTCTTCAAGAAAGGGATAGTGGTTACTCTCATCAAATATATGAAATTGTGAGTCCAGAATCTGTTCATGAATTTCCTGAGAATAAGGAAGCGGACATTGAACGTCATGTCTTCCACACAAAATTAACGTTCTGGTCGATATGTTTGATAGTTGTCTGGTAATATCAAACGTTAAAACTTCCCTCGCGAAAAAATTCATCCGAACCGCGGACATTTTCTTGTGGACATTCGGCGAAAAATACTCGTCATATTTTTCCGGACGAAATAAAGAAAGCCTGGTTCTCTCTTTTGACAGTTCTTTTCTTTGAGAAGAAGAAATATCCGGCTTCTTTAGTGACTCAATCAAATATTGCATTTTGTCATAATATGGGTGGTTCTTGTTATATATACATTCCGGTGAAGAATAAGCGTATTCTCTTGCAGCTGCCCCCGTAATAATCAGAGCATCCAGACTATTGGAATAACGGACACCATATATCAGACCGATCATTCCTCCCGTTGAATGTCCGGCGTATGTCCATGTGGAATAACCGAGTGACTCTCTAATTGCTTCAAGATCAAACACCACTTCGATCATAGTGAGTTGATAAGGTTCATTCGCCTTTTCCGAATTTCCCGCTTCCCTTAAATTGACCAGAAAGACTTTATGTGTAGAAGTAAACACATCCGCATAATAATCTCCCGACTCATTAAATTCGGAATAGTGATGGGTGACACAAACAGGGTGTCCTTCACCTTTTACAAACACTTCAAAAGTACCTCTTGTGGTTTCTACAAACGTTCTGTTCCAGTGGTTCATTCGATCACCCTTGATTCCCATCATTCTATCATGCGATACATCAAAATATCGTCTACATATTTGCCGTCCATTAAAAACTCGTCAATCAGCCTGCCCTCTTCCTTAAATCCGACCGCACGATAAAAAGCGATGGCCTGAAAATTTGTGGCCATAACACGTAGTGATATTTTTTTCTTCCCATGAGATTTTCCCCATGTATAAACATATTCGATTAAGTGTCGTCCAACCCCTTTCCCCTGAAAATTCGGGTGGACACCGATGGCAATATCAATGACATGTTGATTAGATTCCATACTTGTAGGCGGTTTAAACATAATATATCCTGCAACCCGATTATCGATTATTGCGACATGCTGACTACCGGCGGGATATCTTTTTTGATAATCTTCTATTGAATCCCATTGATCAGGATTGGGGGAATTGCTTGCATTCCAGATCAGATTATCCAGTTCCATTAATTGTTCCAACTCATGATCGGTGGAAGGTCTTATTAAAATTTGATGCTCAGTCATTACATACTCCCCCTTATGTATACTTAAAAAATTAGATTATTTTGGGAATGCACCTAATTGTTGCATCACTTGTAAATCACTCATCTCACACCATAACTCCTGAATCCGGTTATTTTCGATTCGAAAAATGATAATGCCCGATTCAACAATCCGTTGATTCAATGAAGGAATATCGAGTAATCCACCTTTATAGGTCACCTTTCCCGAGTATCTTGCAACGACTCTGTCACCCTCTGTTATCACATCATGAATCGTCCACTCGTTATCGACAAAAGTGTTTCGATACCACTTCAACCATTCCTTGAAGTTCTCTCTACCGGACATACCTTCATCAGGTCCCTGTCCATGGATCATCAGGTCCTTCGCGGCAATTCTCTCCAAAGTTTCGGTATCCCCATTTGTAAACACGTCAAAAAAAAACTTGTCGACAAATTCTCTTAGTGGAGTCATTCCAAATCCCTCCTATAATTTTTCTAATTCCCCATACATTCAGACGTTCAAAACCTATAAAATGTTCTAAACGTTTATTCGGGTGAAAAATGATACATGTGCTTTACGTAAAAATCCATTTTTTTATCATATTTCGGGGATTATCTTTGATCAATGTCCGAATTACGCTGTTACCTGTACCCACGGCCTGTCATTTTTCCATGTAACATGGATTGGAACACGATAAGCATCGCTCAAAACTTCATCAGTTAAAACACTTTGTTTGTCTCCTCCTCTGAATACCTGCCCTTCTCTCATCACCAGCACATGGCTGAATTTTGGCAAAATTTCTTCTATATGATGGGTCACGTAGATGAGTGTCGGAACGTCATTCATTTCATTGATCATGTTTAACAGGGACTCTCTTGCGTACATATCCAGTCCCGAACAGGGTTCGTCCAGAATCAGCAGACGGGGGTTGCTCATCATCGCACGGCTTAACAAAACCCGTTGTTTCTCACCCTGAGACAGTAAATAATAGCGTTCCGCCGCCAATTGTTCACATCCGAACATGCGCATCCAGTGATATGCCAGATCGAGATCAGTACCGTCTTTTTCATCGTAAAGTCGCATGCTGCCATTAAGTCCGCTCAAAACCACATCCTGAACACGCTGGTGTCCGGGAAGTTGTTCCGCAAAGGACGAACTCACCCATCCGATCGCTTTGCGGACTTCCCGGATATCGCATGTTCCATATCGATTCCCCATCACTTCCACACTGCCCCGCGTGGGCCATATATATCCCATAATCATATTCAGCAAAGTGGTTTTTCCCGATCCGTTCAATCCGATGATCGCCCAGTGTTCACCCGGCCTTACTTGCCAGTTGACATCTTTTAAAATCTCTTTCTCATCTCTGCGATAGGTGATCTGCTCAACTTTAATCAAATTTATTCCTCTCCCGTTTACTATTATCCTAATTAAAGTCCGATGTAATAATCGATTCCGTTTTTATGTTTGATTCGGGCCTTTTCCCAGGATTCCAGCAGGTCCAGATGACCAAGGGTCTCCGACATGGTCAGCGCCAGCTGCTGTTCATACACTCTGGCAAATAAACGTCTGCAAATATCAAAAACGGTCATAGGCTCTGCGAGGATCCACTGATGAATTAAATTTGCCCGCTCTTCATTTTTTTTCAATCGGTTCTCAATTAACGGATGAACATCGGTCACGTCTGCTCCGTGTCCAGAAAGCACACGGGAAATCCCCATCGACTGGCATCGCTTAAGAGAATCCCTATATTGAATCAGTGTTCGCGGACGATCCTCCGTTTCCACAGCAGGAGGTTCAATCAACGCATTGGACGAAATATGAGCGATAATATGATCCCCTCCGATCAACAGTCCATCCTTTTCACGAAACAATGAGATGTGACTCTGTGCATGACCCGAAGTTTCAATCACTTTCCAGCCCGAAAGACCGTCAACTTCGTCGCCTTCAGCAATCACCTTGTCAAGCGAGGTATGACATGAAAAGTTAAACAGGCGTCTTCTCATTTTTTGCACATCATCGATAAATGGTTCCGGAACCCCGTTTCTCCTATATAAAAGGTTAAAAAACCGATCATGCCGTTCCAGAAAGTCGGGGTCCCTGCTGATCCAGGGCTGATTTCGGAAATGACCCACTACCCTTATATCCGATTCATTCCGAATATAATCCAGTAAGCCTACATGGTCAACATGATGATGGGTTAAAATCACCTGATCAAAATCCTTTAGCCGATAACCGAGAGATTCAATTTCCTGCAAAAAAACCTGCCAGGCCTCATCCGTTTTGACCCCGGCATCAATTAAAGTCAGCGCGTCTCCTTCTATGACGTACATATTAACCGGCCCCACATTAAACGGGGTCGGTACAGTAATCTGATGTATGTCTTTTGTTAATATTTGTGTATGGTCCACCTCGGTCTCCCTCCACATGTTTCAAATGAATGAATCATCATTCATGTTTTCTTCTCTATATTTTAATATATTATCTTATTTAAAATAACGGGGCAAATTGCGCTATTCAGAATGAACATCTCCGAAAAATTTTTGATATTGACATCGGGAACAATATAGTTCCGAACCATATTCCTCCTGAAATTTACGATATGTTTCCCTGGTCACTCTGTAAGTGTGCCGACATTCAGGGCATGTTAATTCAATCGTCTTTTCCTTGCGCATGATGGATTCCCTCCTCTATAAGATTATTATGGTATTCCGGTTACTCAATCATGCAATGCAAGGGAAAAAATTGAAAAAGCCGGTTCATATCAAGATCCGGCCCATTTTCAATCCATACTATATTGTATGAGAAAGCGACATCTTACTCAAGATTCGCTGTTGTTTTTATGATCATGGTCATTCATCAACGACACGGGTCTCTGTGGTGTAAAGGTGGAAATGGCATGTTTATACACCATTTGCTGCTTCCCTTCGCTGTCAATGACAATGGTAAAGTTATCGAAAGCTTTGATGAGTCCTCTCAGTTGAAAACCGTTTACAAGATAAATCGTAACGGGGATGTTTTCTTTTCGCAGGTGATTTAGAAATGTATCCTGTATGTTGATTGTCTGTTTCATCTAAGAACCTCCTAATATAGTCTTGTTTGATTATATTCTTCATTTAAGAAAACTTTCCTGCCATAAGCCTTCGAATATTTTCGACAACCTCCTGCCAATTTTCGCGCTGTGACAGGTCAAACCAGTGTATTTCCTCCATGCGGCGAAACCAGGACAACTGACGTTTGGCGAAGTTACGGGTCCTTTTTTTTATCAGTTCGACTGCATGTTCGAGGGAGGGATCTTCCCCTTTGATGTAAGGAACTAACTCTTTATATCCAAGACCCTGCATGGAAGTAAGTGAGGGATCATAGCCTTCAGTTAGCAACCTCTTCACTTCATCGACTAGTCCTTCCTCTATCATCTGATCCACCCGCTGATTGATCCGTTGATATAATAAATCTCTTTCCATTGATAAACCGATCATCAACAGATGATAAGGAGAAACCTTTTCCTTTTCTTGAAAACGGGACATGGGCTGTCCGGTTAAATGATAAATTTCCAGTGCACGGATGATCCGTTTTCGATCATTGGGATGGAGTCGCTGGGCCGTTTCCGGGTCAATATCAGAAAGCCTTTGATGTAGTGCCTCATTTCCGTGCTCGTCTGCATATTGCTGATACTTCAGGCGAAATGATTCATCCTGTCCCGCTTCTGCGAATCGGAATCGGTGAGTGACCGATTCAATGTATAATCCGGTTCCCCCGACAATCATGGGAAGTTTACCCCGCTGATTAATTTCTGTGATGAGCCGGGTCGCTCTCTCCTGAAATTCAGCAACGGAAAAATCATGATCGGGATCATGAATATCTATTAAATGATGAGGGATTCGGGCTCGTTCTTCCCGGGATACTTTTGCCGTACCGATGTCCATACCACGATAGACTTGCATTGAATCCCCTGAGATAATTTCTGCATGAAAATCTTCAGCGAGCAGCAGGCTGAGACTGGTTTTACCCGCCGCTGTCGGACCGAGGATAACAACCAGATTTTCTTTCGTCTGAGTCATAACGGCATTATCCCCCCTCCCTGATATCAATCACACCGAATGCTATCGATGACGGTGAATCCAGGATGGTTTCAAAACCCAACCGTTTGAATTCTCCACTGTATTTTCTTTCTTTTAATACCACACGCCTGCGTGCGACTCTACATGCTTCGTCAATCACTTCCGGGGTGAGAGGCATCGTTACTGCATGATTTCTCCAGAAAGACATCGCACTTGATTCCGTTACAGAAGACCGAAACATCGGATCAAAATAAACAACGTCAAACGATTGATCCGTACAACTGCATAAATAGTCCAGTGCGTTTCCCTTTACAGTCTCGATTCGACGCATGGCTTCAACCATTGGTTTTAAGCGATCTGAATAGTGTCGGAGTCCCCACGAAACAATCAGTGCGAGGAACGGTTCAACTTCCACTCCGACAACCCGGCCGCTTTCACCAGTTATAAACGAAGCGATTATGGCATCTGAAGCCAGCCCGAGGGTGGCATCAAGAAGATGATCCCCTTTTTTTAACTCACAAGCTTCTATCATTCTGTCATTATCGCCCTGTAATAACCGTTTTATACGAACTTTGGCCATATTGGGATGAAAATAAAACGGTTCTTTCATCCCCCCATTATAGAGTTTTAATCCGTCTGTCGATACAATCAACAGTGGCTCTCCTTCTTCAGATAAAATACGATTTACGGAACGATCTCGTCGGGGTACAAATGAACTCCCCAGTTCGGTTGCCAGTAGCCGTGCTTGATGAATCAGTTCCTCAGATTCATTATAGGATGTTGTTACAATCACATTTACATCACTCGTTTGAACATTTTTTGAATTTCATAAGATGAAAAATGAACGGTGATCGGACGCCCGTGGGGACATGTAAAGGGATTTTCCGTTTGTCGCAATTGATCGATCAATGCCTCCATCTCCTGCCGGGTCAGATGTTGATTGGCTTTAATCGATGCCTTGCAGGACATATTGATCGCCGTTTCTTCTCTTAATTTTCCTATATTAATCTGCTGTTGATTAATGACCATTTCAATCATTTCTCGAAGGACTGCTTCTTCCTCTCCGGAAGGAATCCACTGCGGGTATGCACGTATCCGGAAGGTATGGGTGCCGAACTCCTCTAACTCAACTCCCACCTGGACAAACATATCCCGGTGCTGACGCAGTATTTCTGCTTCCGATGCGGTCAGTTCAATTGTAATGGGGACAAGCAGTTCCTGACTTTCAATCTGTTGTTCGCTTAATTTCTTATAAAAGTATTCGTAGTTTATCCTTTCTTGAGCCGCATGTTGATCAATCATATAAAAACCGTCTTCATACTGTGCAATGATATAAGTTCCGTGCAACTGTGCCAGTGGCTCTAAAGACGGAAGACGTTCCTCAGGTGCGGGAAATTTCTCCACTGTTTGCGACTGTCCTTCAACAATTTCATAATTCTGCGGACTCGCGTCTTCTTTTACCTGATGAACCGGGATTCCCTCTTCACCTTTATCGTCAATCATTTTTTTCTCCGGTTCAATCCAACGTTGAAAAGTTTCGATTTCCCTCTGTGTCGGTCTGTCCAGGTCGATTCTCTGTTGGACCGGTTTAATTACTGCAGCGGATGAGAACGATGATACGGGATTTTTTCTTTCTGGTTTTGTTATCTCTGGAATTAACCGTTTCTCCTGCAAGGATTGACGAACCGTCTGCTCCACAATCGTCAAAAGCTCCTGTTCTTTGCTAAAGCGAATTTCCAGTTTGGAAGGATGTACATTGACATCAATCAATACCGGATCCATCTCCAAATGTAACACAGCGATGGGAAAACGATGAACCGGAAGCAAAGTATGATATCCGCGGATAACGGCCTGGTTTAACGCATAATTTCGGATAAAACGGCCGTTTACAATGGTCGTTACATAGGAACGGTTTGCACGGGTGATTTCCGGTTTTCCCACAAAACCCCGGATGGTAAAGTCAATTGTCTCCTCCTCGATCGGAACCATCAGACGGGCTGTGTTAGTTCCATAAATGGATGCGATGACATGCAGCAATTTTCCGTCTCCTGCCGTTTTTAAAATAGTTTTGCCATTATGGGTGAAAATAAATGAGATATCCGGATGGGAAATGGCAAGACGGTTTAACAGGTCGGATACATGCCCAACTTCCGTTTGAATCGTCTTCATATATTTGAGACGGGCCGGTGTGTTGAAAAAGAGATCGCGAACGATCACTTCCGTCCCTGTGGGCATGCCCATCGTTTTTTGCTGCAACAGCTTTCCTGCCTCCATAATGACCTGTGTTCCGGAGTGTTGACCCGACTCCCTGCTTTTAAGTTCCATGCGGGATACAGCTGCAATACTGGGCAATGCTTCTCCGCGAAAACCGAGGGTGTGAATGCGAAAAAGATCCCTTTCTTTTTGAATTTTGCTGGTCGCATGCCTCTCAAAGGCAATCAGGCAATCCGTGGCAGCGATACCGTGACCGTTATCGATCACCCTAATGGATTGGAGCCCGCCTTCTTCCATATGAACTTCAATTCTGGCAGATCCGGCATCTATAGCATTTTCGACCAATTCTTTAACGACAGAGGATGGACGTTCGACCACTTCTCCTGCAGCGATCATATTTGCCAGTTTATCGTCCAATACATGAATTTTTCCCACGGCTGTCATCCTCCCTTAACATTAATCCAGCATCTTTTTTAACTGATCAAGCGTATTCATCGCCTCAAGCGGAGTCATATGGATCAGATCGATCTCCCTGAGTTTCTTGATTACCTTTTCATGTGATTTGGGTGGAGCAGGCTCCGTCACTTTCATAGGTTGAACCGATTGAACCGTTTCTCCAAAAATATCTAACTGTACCGCTGTTTGATCCTGGGCTACTGCAATTTCTTGTTGTTGTTTCTCAAAAACCTGCAACAACGATTGAGCCCGCTGAACGATGGGACCAGGGACTCCGGCGATTTGCGCACAATAAATGCCGTAACTCTTGCTGGCTGCTCCCTCCTGCAAACGTCGCAGAAAAATGACTTCTTCTTCTTCCTCCGTCACCGCCATACTTACATTTTTTAAACGGGGCAAATGATTTTCCAGTGATGCCAGTTCATGATAATGTGTGGAAACCAGAGCAACACAGCCGATACGGTCATGGATGTACTCAATTACCGCCTGCGCAATGGCCATCCCGTCTGTTGTTGAGGTGCCACGTCCCAGTTCGTCGACAATGATCAGACTGTGTCGTGTGGCCTGAACAGTGGTCAATTTGATATCATTCATTTCTACCATGAATGTACTTTGTCCGCCGGCGAGATCATCGGCAGCTCCAATCCGGGTAAAAATACGGTCCACCACCGACAGATCTGCCCGTCTGGCCGGTACATAACAACCGATCTGAGCCATGATCACGGTTAACGCAACCTGACGCATGTATGTGCTTTTTCCTGCCATATTGGGCCCGGTAATCAGCAGAATTTGATTATCTTTATGATTCAGACAGATATCATTCGGAACAAAAGATTCCTCTTCCAGCACAGATTCAACCACAGGATGTCGTGCTTCTTCGATATCAAAACGATTTTCTTCCATATCAAGAATCGTGGGTTTCACGTATCCATTTTCCTGACTCACACTGGCAAAAGCCTGTAATACATCCCATCTCGCCACCTGATGGGCCAGCTTCTGAATCCGTTGGATCTGTGAAGCTACTTTGTCCCGTAATTCAACGAATAATTGATATTCCAGTTCGACCGATTTTTCTTCGGCTTCCATGATCAACGCTTCTTTTTCTTTTAGTTCAGGGGTAACAAAACGTTCTGCATTGGCCAGCGTTTGTTTGCGGATGAAACGATCTTCCGGCACAGCACCCAGATTGGCGCGTGTAATCTCGATATAGTATCCAAAAACTTTATTGTAACCCACTTTAAGAGATTTAATGCCGGTTAATGCCCGTTCACGCTGTTCCAGTTCCGAAATCCATTTTTTTCCGCTACGGCTTGCTTCCAGCAATTTATCCAGATGTTCGTGAAATCCGCTTCGTATCATTCCTCCTTCACGGACAGAGAAGGGCGGATCATCCACCAGTGCGGTTTCCAGCATTTCTTTTACATCGCTGCACTCATCGATTTCCGATACAATTCGCTGAATTTGATTTCTCGCCGCTTCTTCAGAAATCGTTTCACTGTGAGTCAGCAATAAATTTTTGATCGCAGGTATGACAGAAAGAGATCTTTTAAGTTGAACCAGATCACGGGCGTTGGCATTGCCATAGGCTACTCTTCCTGCCAAACGCTCAAGATCGTAAATCTGTTGCAACAAATCTTTCAATTCATCGCGGGCCATCCATTGTTCAATCAAAAAGGATACGGCCTGCAATCGTTCTTCGATCCAATCCCGACGGATCAACGGTTTTTCGATCCATTTGCGTAACAGGCGACCGCCCATGGCAGTGGAGGTCCGATCCAACAACCACAAAAGAGAACCTTTCTTTCGATGATCGCGGACCGTTTCCGTCAATTCCAGATTGCGACGTGAAAAAGCATCAAGGATCATATACTGTCTTGATTCATACACGTCGACCCTCTTCAAATGTTCAAGTGAGCGTTTTTGCGTTTCTTTCAGATATCCGAACAGGAGTGCAACCGATTTCTTATGTATGGCCGATAATGCCTGTCCATTTTGAAAATGCTGTTCGACAGAGATATCGCCATCGCCCTCACCCTCACCGTTCAAAAGCGTAAACAGGGTAATGACAGCTGAAAATTGCTGTTGCAGGTCTCCTTTGATCTTTTGCAACACCTCTTCTTTTTCCACAACGATCTCAGAAGGGTGATAATAACTTAATTCATTTAACAGAGTGGATGGCTCATCATCCAGGATTGTGGCGTAAAATTCACCGGTGGTCACATCACAACTGGCCACTCCTAAACTTTCCCCTTCACGAACTACTGCTACAATGAAGTTATTTTTTTTGTCTTCAAGCATTTTGCCTTCCATTACGGTACCGGGTGTGATCACTCTGACCACTTCCCGTTTGACTACACCTTTGGCCTCTTTCGGATCTTCCACCTGCTCACAAATCGCCACTTTATACCCTTTATTGATCAACTGACTGATATATGATTCTGCCGAATGGTGGGGAACGCCGCACATCGGAATGCGCTCCTCCGTTCCCCCCTCCCTGCCGGTCAGAGTAATTTCAAGTTCTCGGGCTGCCTGAATCGCATCTTCGAAAAACAATTCATAAAAATCTCCCAGGCGAAAAAACAAAAAAGCATCGGGATAATTCTTTTTAATTGATAAATATTGTTGAATCATCGGGGTATATTTCGCCATTTTTGACTTCACCTCATGTACCCAATTATAACACAGGTAACATACGGAAAAACACCGTTGCATTCCCGCTTTTTGCCCGCTATCTTTGTTTCTGACCTTCTTGCTTGGTCAACTGATGAAAGGGGGGTAACCTCCATGCCACTCTGATGTCACGGTGTTCATCCCACTCTTCTCCCGATAAAATCTGTTCAAAAAATGGGTCGAGGTAAACAGCGAATTGTTGATATTGTTCCAGTCGTACGAGATGTTGAATCATTTTTTCGGCTATGGGTCTTAGAAATTCCTTATCACCCTCGTAAAAAGCCTGTTGAACGGATCCATTTAACAGCGGAAATTCATTCAGATTTAAAAAGCATAAAGTTAACATTTTTGCCAGCGCGATTACCCCTTTGGTGATCCTCGGTGACATTAGCCAGCTTGGCAATGTACGATATTCAAAACCGCCGTGAAATTGCATACGGATATCTCCTAAAAATCCATAGCGCGGTCTCCTTTGAATCGATTCCTTACTTTCGATTAAAACCATGGGAAGAGCAAGATAGTTGTCGAGACACCGTAAAAGGTGAGAATTAAGCCATACATCACTGAAGTGAATATGTCCTCCGATCGGATAGCCTTTCAGCGGCATTCCTCCGGCCAGCCATTCCACCCCAGGTTCGTTGATTTGTTTGATGGCATCAAGCATCGTTCGATATAAATTTACAACCAGTTGACGGGGGTCTTCATCAGGAAGCGGACGCAATTCTGCCAGCGGCAACTGATTACGTGAACGATCCTCACGTATCCAGATCGCATCGCATCCCACACTTCCGGTTTTTTTAAAAAATTGTGATGCCAGTAAGATCTGTCCGTTTTCAGCATTTCTCAGGACAAACTCGGGATCGGCCCCGAGAACACTATCCGGTGAATAGAGGCCATCCTTCATTAATTGATATTTCAATAAATAATCATTTAACAGACCTGCGGTTTTTTCAGCGATTTGTGATTGGAGACGGGGAACGGGAGTCACATGAAGAACTCTCCTTTTCCCCGACGTGGTAACCCCGATCAACACACCGCCAAAATCAAGCCCCAGAGCATAAATGCTGCGCAAAGCAAGCCGGGTTACTCTGCGAATCTCAACATTATCTGTTTTGATATGAATTTCATAAAATATTTCATCATTATTCCCATTCAGATCGGCCTTCGGATTCACCCAGGCTTTTTTATCCCGAGAACGATACAACCCGACAACTTCCTGTTGAAAAACAATGACATAATAACTGCGTAGGCATGAAGTCCTTTTTCCGTGAAATATCGGAATTCCGTTGTGTCGGAGTATTTTTTCCCTGCTCTCTTCATGAACACAGTTCATGACTCCTTCGTATCGGTTGATTACATGGAAATCGGACTCATCAATCTCCTTTCCGCTATCCCCCCAGCGTACCAGTACAGAAGGACGTCCTTGATCAGACATTTCCTCCTGATCTGTGTTTTGGGAAGGAAGTACATTTCCATGTTTCATATGAAGAAAAGGAAGCAACGGCTTAACCTGGTGTTGTTGGTGATAGATCAGAAACCCCGTCATTCATATTCTTCCTTTCAATGTAGGCTTCTACATCGTATGACGGAAGGGTCTGATCGTGTTAAAAACAAAAAAGCGGGGACATGTGATCCCCACCCGCGCTTAATCCAGTTCATCGATCATGATATCGGGATCCAGATCGTCGAAGTCATCAATTTCATCAAAACCGTCATCAAACTCTACTTCTTTTTGATCCAGATCATCACAATGACTGCTGACTAAAACACAAATTTTCGTTTCCCCGACAACTTCGACGGCGAATTCCCTTTCCACACGAACCATGATGGCATTGCTTCCGGCTGCAACTTTTGCTTCGATACAATTGGGATGTTGCATTTCATGTGCATTGACTTCGACGCTTCCTCTCACATTTCCGTCATAGTAAGAAAGTGGGACTTGATCTACATAAGACACCGTTTCTTTGCAAACTTCCGTTTTGGTATTGTTGTCGCAGGAATACCAGATGTTAATGTCATAGCTGCCGACAACTTCAACGGCTTCCCCGGACTTTTCTGCACTGTAGGTGTGGTTTATGATCCATGCCCCTAAGATCGTTGACGGTGAGTTAGAGGGGGTAATCGTATGGGTTGCCTGGGAGAACTTGCGACCTTTGCCGATGACGGCTTTCGTGATAATTTCTCTGCTTTGCATGTCTTTCACTGTACCCGACATAAGTAAACCTCCTCCATACAACGTTTCAGTACATTTGTATGCAGGACATTCGTCTAGGGTGCAATTTTCTGTATTGGGACCATGACAAATGACCAATCCTGCACTGTACTGAGTTCATGATTTACAATATGCAGGGCATTCGTCTATGGTCACCAGCAAATCAAATCCAGGTTTTTATTTTTCTTATCCGCAGTTTTCGCAGGATGATCCACTGGCACGCGGTCCACCCGTTTCTCCATATAAAGGATCACCGCCGGTTGAGATAATGATCTCATCAGTGACGGTATTGCTGATGACATGAGTCACCATTTGCAACAAATCATTGACTTCAACCTGTGATTGTTTAAATTCCTGAACAACGGGAATTTCATCAAGTTGTTCATGAAGGGCATCAATTTCCTTTTCTACTTCTTTGACAAGATCAAGTTTCTGCATGTGTTCCAGCGATACGGCTTCCTTTTGTTTACGTTTGATCTGTTGGATCAATTTCTGAACTTTCTCATTCTGCTTGATTTGTTGTTCGGCCCGTTTATAAAAATCCACTTCATTTGAACCAGCAATGAGTCGGGCCAATTCCTTTGCTTTCTCAATAATCTGTTTGTTGTCCACTCTTGTTTGATTTTGTTCTGCATTAGACATGACTTTCCACCACCGCTTCCCCTTTTAATGTCCATGTTTGAGGTTCCGTAATCTTCACGTTGACAAATTGACCGATTAAATTTGCATTTCCCTTAAAATGTACAAGCTTATTGGTTCGCGTGCGCCCCGACAGGACTTCCGGGTTATTTTTGCTTTCGCCTTCAACCAGCACTTCTACAATTTGTCCGCGAAGCTGTTCATTCTTCTCCCGGCTGATGGCATTTTGCAAATCCATAAGACGCTGCAGGCGATCCTTTTTTTCCTCTTCCGTTACATTATCCTCCATACCGGCAGCTGGTGTGCCGTGACGGGGCGAATAGATGAACGTATATGCTGAATCGTATTGCACTTCTTCCACCAGGCTCAGCGTCTCCTGGAATTGTTCTTCCGTCTCCCCCGGGAATCCCACAATAATATCTGTCGTTAAGACCACATCCGGAATTGCTGTGCGGATTTTTCGAACCAGTTCAAGATAATGTTCGCGCGTATACTTTCTGGCCATGCGCTTCAGTACTTCACTACTTCCGGATTGAACGGGAAGATGAATATGCTCCACCAGATTCCCGCGCTTAGCCAGCACTTCAATCAATTTATCGTCGAAATCCCGCGGATGACTGGTGGTAAAACGTACGCGTGGAATATCGATCTTATTGACATCACTTAGCAAATCGGCAAAATCATAATCGATATCGGTAAAGTCTTTGCCGTAAGCATTCACATTTTGACCTAGCAGCGTGACCTCTTTGTATCCTTTACGGGCCAGTTCGCGTATTTCGGCCAGAACATCATTGGGCCGACGGCTGCGCTCTTTTCCGCGGGTGTATGGTACTATACAGTACGTGCAAAATTTATCACATCCATACATAATATTGACCCAGGCTTTTAATCCGTCGGAACGGGTTTTCGGCATGTTTTCGACGATATCGCCTTCTTTGGACCAAACTTCAACCACCATTTCCTTGCTGTAAAGGGCATCCCTCAGCAAAAGGGGCAGGCGGTGAATATTGTGGGTTCCAAATATTAAATCAACATGCTGGAATTTTTGCAGTATGCGATTGACTACTGCTTCTTCCTGGGACATGCAACCGCATACCCCGAGGATCAAATCGGGATTTTCCATTTTTAAAGGTTTCAGGCGCCCCAGTTCACCAAACACCTTGTCCTCGGCATTTTCCCGAATGGCACAGGTATTGAACAGAATAATATCCGCTTTATGTTTATCTTCGGTAGGCTGGTAACCCATATTTTCAAGAATTCCGGCGATCGTTTCGCTATCGTGTTCATTCATCTGGCAGCCGTAGGTTTTGAGCATATAAAATTTACCCTCGCCTGCATTCTTCATTTCATCCGGAATGGGATTGAAATTTAATACCCGGGTTTCCTGCTTTCCGCGTTTTTTCGCTTCTTTTAAATTGGGCGGTTGAAAATATTTTTCAAAATCTACGGTTTCCTTGCCCATAATACCCACCCTTTCATGCTTCAATCTGCATATACAATATTGTTCCACATCTACGTTATTATATAGCATTCGCTGCCTGTTGACAAATCCCTAATGCCCTTTGTTCTTTAAAGATTTGAGCACCTGTTTCATTTTATCCTGATACTGCCTTACCTCTTCGTCGGTCAGATCCTGTCCTCCGTATCTGACACGCTCATACCAGACAGCCGGCACTGAAAATTCTTTCTCCAGGCGTGAAACCGTCGTATCGGATGACGTCCACATTTTTTTCTTGCGAAGTTCTTTTAAAAACTTTTTGAATGTTCGTCGTACGGGGTGGATTGAGTCAGAGTAAATACTCGCAGCATAATTGCCTGTCATTTTCATCTGTTGATGGATATCATTAAATGATCCATTTCCGGCGGAAAGCACCCTTCTTTTTACACCAATTAACTCAGATGTGCTTGATGAACGGTGATTAAACCTGTACCAAATTATTCGCAACAACCACAATATGATAAGGATGATTACAATCCATGCAAAAATGTCAAAAATCCGATTGATGGTGTCGGTCCATGCTCCCTCCTGTGAAATATCAAGTTCGGGCATTTGCGACGAATCGTACCGATCGTTATTCTGATTACCGTTTCCTTCCGAGATTTCCGCCAAACGTTCATGGTTTTGAAAAAGAAGGAAAAACCGGTACAAGGCCTCAGCCAGGAATAGAGCAAGCCGGTCGGCCAACGTGAACAGGAATCCCGCAGTCCGGTCCAGTCCCTTGATTAAAATTATCGCCGTTCCGAAAATGAGAAGGACACTTCCCCAGATTATCCCCTGTAATAATGCCCACTGTTTCAAAGGTCTTACACCGGATATAAGGGCAGAATGCAGAAAAATACGTCGTCCTTCAAACATACTGAATGTTACCAAATGCATGATCAACATCAAGACAGAAACAGTCGAAAAATAGATTTGTTCATCCGGAGTGAACGGTAAAAAGTACCCCATAACCAATACAACGATAATCAAGATAAGGCTGACATAAAATGTTTTAACGATATCATATTTTTCAAGCGGACGATTTAACCAACCTGTTCCTGTCCAAAAAGTGAACATTGTTGTTGCCGCCATCAAATTAACAGATCCGAACAGGATCATGGCTATCGCCAGAAAAATACAGGAAATCAAAAACAGACGCATCCTTCGTTTCTTCAGGTCATGTTCTTTTTCACCTGCCAGAATGATGATGAAATTGGTTGCCACCATCCAGGCCCATAGCATCAATGAACTTGAAATATGCTGTAAAACAGGAAGAAAGGAATCAAACTCAATTCCCGCTCGCATCAGCAATAGTCTTCCGCCGAACACGACCATAAAATGAAGTGTAAACAAATAACTGATGAGTGGCAATCTGTTCCAAATTTTTTGATTAATAGCCGGTTGCAGTAGAAACAACTTCATCTTCCCCCTTCATTCCCGTCAAAAGCCATCGCTCAACTCGGGGTGAAGATTGTGAAGGATCGGTAATGCAAACGTCAAACCCCTTCACCACGAGCAGATTCAACTGTTGTTCAATCTCCCCATCGATATAACTTGTCAGTGCCAGGATCAACGCCCCGTTCGGATAGTAACGGGGAAGTTGCATCAGAGCTAGGGCAAACGGAGATGATTGCAGATAATCAAACCGGGCGAGAGCTTCCATCGTACGTCGGTAATGATTGCGTCCACTGTCTGAAGGAAGAACATATAACCTTTTTTGGTTGGTGTAGACATTGAGAAAAATGGCTGTTCGTTGTTGATTCTGCAGGGCTTCTCTTGCCAAAAAGGCAATCATTGACAAATTTCGTTCCAGGGTCCCGCGATCCACACCTTCCCATTTTTTTGAAGATGTCATCAAATTGGAAATCACGCATACATCGCGATGTGCTGTAAAGTCAAACTGTTTGCTGTGCAATTCTCCGAGACGTGCCGTAGTTTTAAAATCGATCCGTGAAAATGAATCTCCTGCCTGATATGGACGGGCGCCTGCCGGAAAAAAAGTGTCTTCATTAATCCAGCGCTTAACGACGGTGTCCCCTTGGGGGATCCTATCAATTTTCTCCAGACCGGATAATGGTTTTTCTTCCGGATATACGAGAATTTCATCAAACAGATCAACTTCTTTTCGTACCTTGTTCAGCCCGGTAAAATCTTCTGACTCCATCACCATTTGCATAAACCGATAGACACCGCGTCTTCCGGCAGTAATAATAAAAGGAACATGCAATTTGTCTCTTGCACCGAGGATAAAACGGCCCCGATATCGACGTATCCCTTTTCCTTCACCGCTTTCCTCTAAAACATCACTCATTAATTGAAGTTCATCCGCACTCAAAAAAGAAAGATCGACAGACGCCAAAGGAAAGCGGCTGCGGTTGATAAGAATAAGTTCCCCACACGTTTTTTCACCGGGGAATAAACGGGTCTCGTCCATGTGCAATTGTACATGCAGATGTCTTTTTACATGTTCAGCCCATCTCCGCAACAAATAGAGGGATAACGGCAGAGATACCGCGATCCATTGCAAAATCGGCATGGAATAACGCCACGATATAAAAAACAACAGAATACTCAGTAACAAAATGCCGTCTCCGGATCTCATGTTAATCGCTCCAGCGGTACTTCTGTTTGTTCGATAATTTCCTGTAGAATTTCTTCCACATTATATTTTAACTGGGCCTCTAGCGTCAGAATAATGCGGTGAGAGAAAACACAGGGAACCAGCGTTTGGATATCGTCCGGAGTCACATAATCTCTTCCCTGTATGAACGCATAACTCTGTGCAGCTTTCATCGCGGCCAGTGTACCGCGCGGACTCACTCCTACTTCAATCCTCGGGTCGTTTCTTGTTAGATGGACAATCTGCAGCAGATAGGTTTCAATATCCTCATGAATATGTATGTCTCTCGCCTGTTTCCGGATCTCTATGATCTGTTCGGGTGACAGTACTGATTTCACATGGTCCTGCGGTCTTTCTTTCCTAAAACGGCGAAGCAGGCTGCGTTCTTGCTCCAAATCCGGATAATTGGTATTTAATTTAAGGAGGAAGCGATCGAGTTGTGCTTCAGGAAGCGGAAAAGTCCCCTGAGATTCGAGTGGGTTTTGGGTGGCAATCACAAAAAAGGGCTGCGGTAAAGTTCGTGTAATTCCGTCAAAGGTGACCTGTCCTTCCTCCATGCTTTCAAGCAGGCTTGATTGGGTGCGCGGTGTGGCACGGTTTAATTCATCGGCTAACAGGATATGGGTAAAAACAGGTCCGTTTCGAAACTCGAAATTTTCCGTTTTACGATTAAAAATTTGAACGCCGAGAATGTCAGACGGAAGGAGATCCGGCGTTAACTGAATTCTTTTAAATTCGCAGCCGAGAACAAGAGCCAGTGTTTTTGCCAGCATCGTTTTTCCGGTACCCGGTACATCTTCTAATAATACATGTCCTTCACTAAAAAAAGCGGTCAGTAAAAGATCCGTTTCTATTTCTTTTCCGATCATTACTTTATTTACTTCTTGCCGGACCTGTAGAATTTGATCATGAATGGGGAGCATAAACTGTTCCTCCTTAAAATAAGTAATTTTCTAAATTTTCCTATTTAAATGATAAACGGCTGCCGACGTTTCGTCAACAACCGCTGATATAAAATACTCTGGCAGTTAACCCTGCCGC
This sequence comes from Bacilli bacterium, assembly GCA_041686735.1. Taxonomy (GTDB): domain Bacteria; phylum Bacillota; class Bacilli; order JACDOE01; family JACDOE01; genus JAWLDF01. The sequence goes on along the minus strand of JAWLDF010000001.1, from coordinate 318,658 downwards.
ATTTAAATTATGTTTAACTCTTTTCCCGCTTTCTCAAAGGCATCGAGCGCCTGTTGTAAGTCCTCCTTCGTGTGAGTCGCGGTGACGATGGTTCGCACCCGGGACTGATCGGCCGGAACGGTCGGATATCCGATTCCCTGGGCGAAAACACCGAGTTCAAGCAGTCGATCGCTAAATTTCATTGCAAGGGCCCCTTCTCCGACAATGACCGGTGTGACCGGAGTTTCACTTTTCCCCGTATTGAAACCGAGATTTGCCAGACCTTTTTTGAAAAACCTGGTATTTTCCCACAGACGATCAATCAGTTCCGGCTCCTCCAGCAAAACATCGATGGCTGCGGAACATGCGGCGGTCACAGCTGGTGGATGGGAGGTGCTGAACAAAAAAGGACGAGCTTTATGAATTAAATAATCTCTCAATACCTGATCCCCGGCAACATATCCTCCAAGAACACCGATCGCCTTCGACAGGGTACCCACCTGTATATGTACCCGTCCGTTCAAATCAAAGTGATCGACGGATCCGCGGCCGTTTCTTCCAAGAACTCCGCTGGCATGCGCATCATCCACCATCACCAGGGCATCATACTGTTCACACAGTTGGACAATATCGGGTAACGGAGCGATATCACCGTCCATGCTAAAAACACCGTCGGTGACAACCAGACGTTTTCTGTAATTTTGAGTTTCTATTAACGTCTTTTTCAAGTTATCCATATCGGCATGTTTATAGATGCGGCGTGCTGCTTTGGTCAAACGTATTCCGTCTATGATGGAAGCATGATTCAATTCATCACTGATGACCACATCCTGTTCACTCAAAATGGAACTAAGAACACCCACATTTGCCGTGAATCCCGATTGAAAAACCAGGGCCGCTTCCGTATGTTTAAATTCGGCGAGTTTCTTTTCAAATTCCTGATGCATGGTAAATGTTCCGGCAATGGTACGAACAGATCCTGTACCTGCACCGTATTTTTCCACTGCATCAATTGCCGCACGGCGTAAACGAGGATGGGTCGTCAGCCCCAGATAATTGTTGGAAGAAAGTTGAATCACTTCCCTCCCTCCGATTTGCACACGAGGTTCCTGATTACTTTCCAGTGTCGTTAACAGACGAAATAATCCCTGTTCTTTGAGGCCGTCAAGTTCCTCATGCAAATACTCAAAACCTTTCATAACATTCACCCCTTCTATTCAATTATATTAAGGAATCAATACAACCTTGCCGGATTGTCCGCTTTTCATCAGTTCAAAACCTTCCTCGAACTTCTCCAGAGGAAGCCGATGGGTGATGAGCGGTAGCAGATCTACCTGTCCCGAATGTAACAGTCCTGCTGTCTGCCTCCAGGTCTCAAACATGAGACGACCTGTGATGCCATGAATGGTAATTCCTTTAAATACAATGTCATTGGTAATATCAATATCAACCGGTTTTGTCGGCAGTCCAAGCATCGACATTCTTCCTCCATTACTGATCATACGAAAAGCCTGTTGAATCGCAAGCGGGTGCCCCGACATTTCCAGAACGACCTCTGCCCCGTTTCCTCCCGTCAATCGGATTACCTGTTGAACCGGGTCCGTCTCTCCCGAGTGGATTGAATGAGTTGCCCCCAAATCTTTTGCCATTTGTAATCGATACGGGTTTACGTCGATGGCGATGATTTGCGAAGCTCCTGTAGCTTTTGCCACCGCAATCGCCATCAATCCGATCGGTCCGCATCCCACTACAGCACAACTTTTTCCCGCTATTGAACCGGAAAGAACGGTATGTACGGCATTTCCCATCGGTTCCTGAATGGAAGCGATTTCAAAGCGAAGTTCAGGATCATTTTTCCATAAGTTTTGCGCAGGCATGACGACATATTCAGCAAAACATCCCGGACGATCAACCCCGAGAATTTCTGTCCTGCGACAGATATGGTGTTTGCCGGTCATACATTGGGGACATTCATTACACACAATATGTGTCTCAGCAGAAACATGGTCACCCACTTCGACACTGGTTACATTTTTCCCTTTTTCCACGACTACTCCTGAAAACTCATGCCCGAAGACCATTGGAGGTTGAATCCGGCTGGCCGCCCACTCGTCCCACAGATAAATATGTAAGTCAGTTCCACAAATGGTGGCTGCTTTTACCTGTATCAAAACTTCATCATCTTTATAAGTAGGGATATCAACCGTTTGCAATTCTGCCCCGGGTCCGCCATGATGTTTCACCAACGCCTTCATTTTTCCACCCATGAAGTACACCTCTTTTCATTTGTATACGGCTATAAATTACTAGTATCATAAGTAAAATACCATATACATAATTAAGTGTCCATGATACAAGGACAACAAATGTCCATATAAGGCGGACAATTATTGCGTTGATTCCATTGCCTGTTTTGATTTATTGTATGTTGTTTTTATGAATAAGCAACAGATATGGCGGGGCATTGTGACGATTGATATGCTCATATTTGCTTACAATCACTTGAGAAGGGTCCCAGTCTGCCAATCGACTTTCAAGATAGGTTTTCTCAATTTTCCCCTGTTCGTGTCCCCAGTAGACGACTACAATAATTAATCCCTGCGGATGCAATCGGGAAATCATTTTTTCAAGGGCTTGCAGGGTGTATTCGCCTCTCGTAGTAATCTTCTTATCACTTCCGGGTAAATAGCCGAGATTAAAAATGGTGCCCTTGATCTGTCTATTTTCATCAATATATTGATCAAGGTTTTGATGACCATCCTCAATCAGCGTTACTCGATGTAATAAATTTTCTTCTTTTATGCGAGATCGTGTTGTTTCAATGGCCAGCGGCTGGACATCAAATCCGTATACATGTCCTTGATCACCGATCAACCGGGCGAGAAACAGGGTATCATGGCCGTTTCCAACCGTGGCATCTATCACCACATCCCCCTCTGTGATACAACTCTGTAACAACTGATGAGCATAAGCAGTCATTTTCATATTTGTTTCCCCCTTGATTTCTCCTCAGAATCATCTCAATTCCGACGCTGACAGATTGATCTGCAGTCCGCATTCAGCCAGAATAAACGGGATACTGCTCCCAGTATCTTTTGCCAGAAGTTCTATTTCATCACGATCGTACATCGGCGAAAAATGTGTTAACAATAGCCTTTTACAGCCGATATCCTCAGCAATGGTAAATGCTTCTGCAATAGACAGGTGTCCGCGTTTACCATCGGGAACATTATCCGAAAGATAGGTGGATTCACATATGAATAGATCAGCGAGGTTTGCAAATGGGCGCCAGTTTGTCCCAGGACCCGAATCCGCCCCATACACCAGAATCCTCCCTTGATTCTCCAATTTCACGGCATAACAGGGTACCGGATGATCTGTACGTAAAAATTGCAACTGTACGTCCGCTATGTGTAATGAGGTATGTCGTTCAAGCAGACGGACATCGATGTAATTTTTATAAAAAAGTTGATACCATTGCTCCTTCGGTTCGTCGGGAGCGTATAAAAGAAGCGGTTTTTCACGCCGATCAATCATGGTGCCCATCATGATCGCATATTGTAAAACAGGGATGTCACTTGTATGATCGTGATGTAAATGCGAGATGACTACGGCATCCAGTTCCCATGGTTGAAGATAATGCCCCAGCCGGCTGATCACGCCGCTGCCGCAATCAATTAATATCTTTACGCGGTCGGTTTCCACAAGATAACCCGGAGTGGCCCCGCCGGGACCGGGATAAGGAGATTGGTAACCGAGAACCGTCAATTTCAACAACAGTCCCTCCTCCCTGTCTATTTTATTTATCTTACCCATAAAAAAACAAAAAATAAACCGCTCCAGAAGGAGCGGCGAATGTTTCTGACTGAATGGGCAATTACATGAATTCAACCATCATTTTTTCAAAGTCTTCTTTATTGAGTTCAAGGTTATGCTTAACCAGCGGTTCCTGACTGAAACCGGGTACACGATCTTCATAGGACGGAGCTTCTTTATTTTGATGAATAATTCCCGTGATCAATCCTTCATGTTCCATCAAGGTTTTCATGGCCAGATTGCGATCGGACGGATCATATCCTTCAATGTCGTCCAGGCTTACCAGGTTTTCCTTGAACCAGTCATAGGTGTTAATTTTGTTAAAGGTTACGCAGGGACTGAACACGTTGATAAAGCTGAATCCTTTATGTTTAATTCCTTCCTCGATGATGTGCGTTAATCCTTTCAGATCACTGGAAACACTCTGAGCCACAAAAGTTGCTCCGGCGGATAGCGCCATTTGCATCGGGGACAGTGGAGATTCAATCGAACCCTTCGGTGTACTCTTTGTCACAAAGCCGACCGAACTTCGCGGAGAAGTCTGTCCTTTGGTTAATCCGTAGATCTGGTTATCCATCACAATATAGGTGATGTCGATGTTGCGACGAATGGAATGGATGGTATGGCTCATTCCGATGGCAAAACCGTCTCCATCACCACCGGCAGCGATGACAGTCAACTCACGATTCGCCATTTTCAGCCCCTGGGCAATCGGAAGAGCACGTCCATGAACACCATGAAATCCGTAAGAATTAATATATCCGGAAATACGTCCGGAACATCCGATACCGGCAACGACAGCTACCTGTTCCGGTTCAAGTCCTGCAGAAGCACAGGCGCGCTGAATTGCAGCCTGCACGGAAAAATCACCGCATCCGGGGCACCAGTTTGGTTTGATATTATTACGAAAGTCTTTAAATGTTGCCATCTTACATCAACCCCTTTACATGGTTGTAAATTTCCGAGGGCAAGAACGGATTTCCGTCATACTTCAACAAATGGTGAAGTTGATCGCGATTGATCGCGGTATGCAATTTAATCTGGTCCGCCAGTTGAGCGGTCGCATTTTGTTCAATCACAACCACTTTTTTTGCTTTGACCATTTCCTTTTCAAATTCTTCCCTGGGGAATGGAGCCAGCAGGCGAACATGGACACGATTCACTTTATAACCGTCCGCTTCCAATTTTTCCGCTGCCTCTTCAATCGCACCTCGGGTAGAACCAATTCCAACCAGAAGTACATCTGCTTCCTCATACTTCGATTGAACATATAGCGGATTTTTCAATTTGAGTCCCTCTAATTTACGCAAACGCTTATCCATCATTTTTTTTCGGTTTTCCGGAGCTTCAGAGGGTAATCCCACTTCATTATGTTCAACACCCGTTACATAATGGATCCCGTTTTTCTGTCCCGGAATCACACGCGGAGAAACGCCGTCTTCGGTAAATTCATAACGTTTGAAATTGCCTCCTTCTTGTTCAGGCAACTCCTGGTCTCCGAGATATTTTCCGCGACGGATTTCGATTTTGTTATAGTCGAGCGGATCGACAGTTTGTTTTCCGAGTGATAATTGTAAATCAGATAAGAGAATAACAGGACACTGATATTCTTCTGCCAGATTGAATGCTTCAACCGCATCATAAAAAGCTTCTTCAGCCGTACCGGGTGCCAGTACAATTTTCGGGATTTCACCGTGGCTGGAGTATATCATGGCGTTCATATCACTTTGTTCCTGCTTGGTAGGCAATCCGGTACTCGGTCCTCCACGCTGGGTATTGACTATGACAACGGGCGTTTCCGTCATCCCCGCCAGACCGATCGCTTCTGTCATCAAGGAAAGTCCCGGACCCGCAGAAGCAGTCATTGAGCGGGCTCCGCCATAACTTGCCCCGATTGCCATGGTCAACGCAGCGATTTCATCTTCAGTCTGAATAACGGTTCCGCCGTATTGAGGCAATTTTTTTATTAAGTATTCCATAATTTCGGATGCAGGTGTAATCGGATAGGCAGGCATAAAACGGCAACCGGCTGCGATGGCTCCAAGAGCGATGGCATCGTTACCGATCATAAACATCCGTTTTTTACCGTCTCCCTGTTCCAATTTAAAATCTTCAACGGTTTTTCCGATCTCATTTTTAATATATTCAGCACCTCTGGTTATTGCGGCCATGTTATTTTCCACGACTTTTGGACCCTTGCGTGAAAACATTTCTTCCACAACGGCCTGAAAATAATCCAGCGGCAGATCCAACAAAGCACCGGTCGCACCGACGGCAACCATATTTTTCATTAATGAAGTTCCCAGTTCTTCTGCAATATCTGTAAAAGGAACAGCATATAGTGTTACACCATTCAATCCTTCGGGAAGAACGGGATTAAATTTGGCGTCGGCAATCACGACACCGCCTTCTCGTAATTCTTTTCCATCAACTTCAATCGTTTCCTGGTCAAAGGCAACAAGTACATCCAGATCATCTGTTATCGTGTAAACCGGTTTGGTACTTACACGGATTTTATTACTGGTATGGCCTCCCTTAATACGTGAAGAAAAATGACGGTATCCATAGAGATAATATCCCTGCCGGTTTAAAGCAATGGCAAAGATTTCACCCGTACTGTCAATCCCTTCACCCTGTTGTCCTCCTACCTTCCAAGACAATTGACTAATCATGGACTCCACCCCTTAATTAGACTACAATGTAACTCATATCAATCGACAATATTCTACCAGCCAGTGCGATGATATCTATTTGACGACCAGCCCTTCGTTTTCTTGTCGATAAAATTCACCTCTTTTTTTATACCATATTGTTAACAATTTGTGAAAAACTCATTTCAAACTTTAACAATTGTAGTCCTATTGCTGTGAAATTTCAAGCCTTTTCCTGTTATTTATTTTACAAAATCGAAATTTCCATTTACAAAACCTCACGGTATACCCTGATCCAGTTGTCGAAAAAAATTTTTTTAACGATTTTTTCCGGGTACCGTTTTAATAATTCCTCCTCTAAGCGATTATATTCACCGGCATCAGTCAGGTCCGTCATCGTTTCATCGATTCCGTCAAAATCAGAACCAAACCCGAGATTGTTTTCTCCTCCTAGGGACAATACATGTTCAATATGGGGGATCAGTTGAGAAATATCCGTACTTTTTTCCCCGGATATAAATAAAGGTACAAAGGTTATCCCGATCACCCCACCTGTTTGAATGATGGCTTTAATCTGTTCATCTGTAAGATTGCGGGGATGATTGTGCACGGATTTACAATTGGAATGGCTGGCGATGATCGGTTTTCCCCGGTTTTGTTCCATCACTTCCCAAAAAGGTTTTTCCGCTATATGCGATACATCAAGGATGATGCCCAGTTCCTGGGCCTCACGTACTAGTTCTCTACCGAATTGTGAGAGTCCACCCGGTGACGGTTCCAGCACACCGTCAGCAGCTTCATTTCGCCAGTTCCAGGTAAGGCCCAAACTGCGTACCCCGAGTCGATACAAATTACGAAGGTTGTGCAGTTCACCCTGCAGTGCGTCTGCGCCTTCAAGAGAAAGGATCGCACCAATCTGTTCATCCGACCATCCCTCCTCCGGTAAATCGTCGGGATGTAAAACAACCGAAACTTTCTGTGAAGGATTCACTATTTTTTCATAAAAAATATCAATCATCTTCAATGCATTGTAAAATCGCTCAGAAACTGAAACTGAAGGTGAAACAAAAACGGCAAATGTTTGTAGTTTCATCTGGCTTTTGCGTAAATGATCCATATGTACATGCAATGAAGAATTCTTATCAAAAAATGAAACGTTTGGATCACGCCACATTTTCCATAACACATCACAATGACTATCTACCTTCCACACAGTGATTGCCTCCTCATCGTAATTTCATCATAACAAATATAAAACCTGTTTATTCAAGTCGAATAAACAGGTTTATATCAAGTATCAAAATATGCTTATCTTGGTTCAACGATAAGTTTTATCGCTGTTCTTTCCTCCCCGTCAATCACGATGTCGGTAAAAGCAGGAATGCAAATCAAATCTACACCACTTGGAGCCACAAATCCTCTTGCGATCGCTACCGCTTTCACTGCCTGGTTCAATGCCCCGGCACCGATAGCCTGAATTTCAGCAGCGCCACGTTCTCTGAGAACGCCGGCCAAAGCCCCTGCAACGGAATTAGGATTAGATTTTGCTGAAACTTTTAATACCTCCATGTGAGTACCTCCTTGAAATATTGTTATGATGATTAGCACTTCTACTATATTCGTGAAAGGGTGAAATAATTCCTGCTAATAGATATAAAAATTCACAAAATTCCGACCATAAATGAATATGAGGTACTTTATTGGGTGTAGAGATGGTCGTCATCGATGCGAATTCGCTTGATGGTAGAAGCTTTTCCCGTCTGATGATCAACATCGATAACCACCGCATTCAACTGCGCTCTCCCAGAGGCAACCTCAAATCGAACCGGCAGTTGGGTGAGAAAACGACGTAATACCCCGTCCTTTTCCATTCCGAGTATACTGTCGTAAGGACCGACCATTCCCACGTCTGTTAAATACGCTGTTCCACCTGGCAATATACGTTCGTCGGCCGTTTGAACATGGGTATGGGTTCCTACCACTGCCGACACTTGACCGTCCAAATACCATCCCATTGCTTCTTTTTCCGAAGTTGCTTCCGCGTGAAAATCAACAAATATCAGCGGTGTGTATTGTTTTACCTCATCAACGATATTCTGTACTGTACGAAAGGGATCCTCAATCGGAGGCAAAAAGGTGCGACCCATCAAATTGATCACGGCCACTTTATATTGCTTGTTTTCAATCATCGTGTATCCACGACCGGGTGTACCTGGAGGGTAATTGGCCGGACGTATGAGACGGCAGTCCTCATCGATAAAATCAAAAATTTCCTTATTATCCCAGGTATGATTCCCCATGGTAATAACATCGATACCCCACTGATAGAATTCATTAGCAATCTTTTTTGTGATCCCGCGCCCTCCTGCTGAGTTTTCTCCGTTTGCAATGATAAAATCCGGAGAGCAATTAGCCTTTAGTTGGGATATATAAGATTCCAGCATTTCACGACCGATCGACCCTACAATATCACCGATAAATAAAATTCTCAAATTAACCACTCCATCGTTTCCTGTTTCAGTCTTTCTATTTGTATTGTATCATTTTCTTTATTGTGAAAAAAATAAAGTGGCTCAGGCCACTTTATTTTGCGTACTCAACTGCACGTGTTTCCCTGATCACTGTTACTTTAATATGACCGGGATAATCGAGTTCGTTTTCGATTTTCTTCGTTATTTCTCTTGCCAGAGTGTAAGCGGCAAGGTCATCTACCTGATCCGGTTTGACCATAATGCGAATTTCGCGGCCCGCCTGAATAGCGTAAGATTTCTCGACACCTTCAAACGACTCCGAAATTTTTTCTAGTTTCTCGAGACGACGAATGTATGTTTCGAGCGTCTCCCGTCTCGCTCCGGGTCGGGCAGCCGATAATGCATCCGCTGCTCCTACCAGCATTGCAATGACTGATTCAGGTTCGCAATCCCCGTGATGGGAAGCAATCCCGTTAATGACTGCAGGATGTTCTTTATATTTTTTCGCTAATTCCACACCGATTTGAACATGAGATCCTTCGACTTCATGATCCATGGCCTTTCCGATATCATGAAGCAATCCTGCCCGTTTTGCGAGCGTTACATCCTCACCCAGTTCAGCTGCCATTAATCCGCAGAGATGAGCGACTTCCATTGAATGTTTTAACACATTTTGACCATAACTTGTCCGAAACTTAAGCCGTCCAAGTGTTTTGATTAAGTCAGGATGCAACCCGTGTACACCGGTTTCAAAAGTTGCCTGTTCACCATATTCTCTGATGCGTTCGTCAACTTCTCGTCGAGACTTCTCCACCATTTCTTCGATCCGTGCCGGATGAATCCGACCATCGGCTACCAATTTTTCCAGTGATGTTTTGGCGATCTCTCTGCGAATCGGATCAAATCCCGACAAGATAACTGCTTCCGGTGTATCATCAATAATCAAATCTATTCCCGTCAGTGTTTCAAGGGCACGGATATTTCGCCCTTCACGCCCGATGATTCGACCTTTCATTTCATCATTGGGCAGTGCTACGACGGATACGGTCGTTTCAGCTACGTGATCAGCGGCACAGCGTTGAATCGCCGTTGTGATGATATGACGGGCGCGTTTATCCGCTTCCTCCATAGTCTGTTGTTCAATTTCTTTTACTTTCATCGCCATTTCATGGCGCATCTCATCTTGAACCTGAGAGAGGATCAACTCTCTGGCTTCATCTCGTGTCAATCCGGAAATCCGTTCTAATTCTGCAACTTGCTTATCATATTGCTCTTCCACTTTACTTTGCATCTCAGAAACAGCACGTTCCTTGTGAACAAGTTCTGCTTCTTTACGTTCATAAGATTCCAGCTTTCGGTCCAGAGTTTCTTCTTTTTGAAGTAAACGTTGTTCTAAACGTTGTATTTCATTTCGCCTGTCGCGAATTTCTTTTTCGGCCTCTGCTCGCAGTTTATGCACTTCATCCTTGGCTTCAAGGATCTTTTCTTTCTTAAGCGCTTCAACATCTTTTTTTGCATTCTCCAAGATTTGATTTGCTGCCTGCTCAGCACTTGATATCTTGGCTTCCGCAATCGACTTGCGAACAAAATAACCGACCCCAGTTCCGACTGCTGCAGATGCAAGTAAAATGGCAATGGTTTGTACATCCATACCCTTTCACCTCCTTGCATCTCAGGTCTGCGGTTACATGTTGTTTCCTGTTTCAAATTGTCGTAATACATTGTCGTTTAATAAAAAAACCGACGGACTCGGCCTGAATCGTGATCAAACCTTTTAGCTTTTTACAAATGATGTGATACTATCCAGATTAGCGAAAAAATATTTTATAGGAAATATACATAATCATTTTAGACTTTAATAGGAAGCATTGTCAAGAAATTAGAAAGAAAACGGTTTCATACCCCAGGATCATGCTCATCGAGTGCCTGTCTCAATTTATGTAATGTACGCCGGATCACTTCCGATGTAAACCCTTTTCGTTGCAAAAAAGCCCCTGCCTTACCCATCACTTTATCGACATCGACATCTTTTTGTTGATATGTTTGTCGAATAAATTTTTTCTCAACCAGTTCACATGCAGCCTCTTCTTCCGAATCAGCCGGAATTTGTCGGAGTGCCCGTTCCACATATAACGCAGGAATTCCACGTTTCAACAATTCCTGTTGCAAAAGATATCTTCCACGCGGACGGAGGCGCATCCGTTCTTCCACCCACTGAAATGCATAACGTTCATCATCAACATAACCATGCTCATTGCACCAGTTTGCTGTCTGTTTGCATATTTCCTCCGTAAATCCCTTATGTAACAAATGCTGAATCAGTTCATGCCGGGTCCTGGGACGATAACTTAAATATTTGAGAGCATATTGTCGGGCTCGATTCTCTTCCTCATACTGCAAAATCTCCCTCATCTCATCCCCGTCGATTTCCCGTCCCTTCAGCAGGCGATATTTTACCAGAACATCCTCATGGACGGAAAAAGCATATTCTCCATCTATATATACATTAAATCGGGATGCATGGTGTTTTTGCTTTTCAATCGCTGTGATAATTGATCTGCTCTCCACCATGAACTTAACCCCCCTCAGTACCTTATTTAATTTAACAATCATCCTGTAAAGAAAACTTAGCTTTCAACAAGCCTTTAGGCGCAGACGTAAAGCCTTAGTTGCCCTATACGATCTTCCATAGAAGTAATAGTGTAAAAAAGGCTTCTGATCTGAACAGAAGCCTGTTGATTCCCATTTTCTCCGCTGAGAAATTGTTTATTTAGATTCCTGTTGATCGGAAGCAGCAGCTTCCTCCACAACCTGATTCACTGCAGATGAACCTGTTTCAAGACCGAAATGTTCACGAATTCTTGTTTCAATTTCCTGCAACATGTCCGGGTTTTCCTTTAAGAACTGCTTTGCATTTTCCCTTCCCTGTCCGAGCCTTTCATCTCCAAAAGAATACCATGCACCGCTTTTATTGACGATATCAATATCCGTTCCGATATCGAGAATGCTTCCTTCACGGGAAATTCCTTCCCCGTACATAATATCAACTTCACACTGTTTGAACGGCGGTGCCACTTTGTTTTTTACGACCTTGATCTTGGTCCGGCTGCCGACCATGGCGTCTCCCTGTTTGATCGTTTCAGCCCGGCGCACATCCAGTCTGACACTGGAATAAAATTTAAGTGCACGTCCTCCGGGTGTGGTTTCCGGGTTACCGAACATCACACCGACTTTTTCCCGCAACTGGTTGATAAAGATGGCAATCGTTTTTGATTTGTTAATCGCCCCCGACAGTTTACGCAGAGCCTGAGACATTAATCGGGCCTGAAGTCCCACATGGGAATCACCCATTTCTCCTTCAATCTCTGCTTTCGGAACCAGGGCAGCAACCGAGTCGATCACCACAATATCCACCGCACCGCTGCGTACCAGTGCTTCTGCAATCTCAAGAGCCTGTTCTCCCGTGTCCGGTTGCGAAAGAAGCAACTCGTCGATGTTTACTCCTAAATTTTTTGCATATATGGGGTCAAGTGCATGTTCGGCATCGATGAACGCCGCCTGTCCGCCTGTTTTCTGCACCTCCGCAATCGCATGAAGGGCAACGGTCGTTTTCCCGGAAGATTCCGGTCCGAAAATTTCAATGATCCGTCCGCGGGGATACCCTCCTACACCGAGGGCAATGTCTAAAGCAAGTGCACCGCTGGATATCGTTGATACCTGGGAAGCGGCACTCATTTCTCCCAATTTCATGATCGAGCCCTTTCCAAATTGCTTTTCAATTTGACGCAGAGCCATATCTAAAGCAGCTTTTCGATCTGACACCAACAATCGCTCCTTTTTATGTAAAGTGAAAAATCCATGGATTATTCTTACTTGATATGATACACCTTTTTCATCGGGTTGCCAAGCATTTATGCGAACATTTATTCCCCTTTATAAATATAAGAAAAAGACTGCTACAGCAGCCTTTAACCCCTTTTTACTGAATTTGGTGCAAATATTTCCCATGCAAATATTTGAATTTTGACTGGCGTATCTATCTTTTTCCACGTGGTTTGGCCGGCTCGAGATTCACCCTTGCCCCATTGATCCGTGATTGTCTCAGTGCCTCATATACAAAAGGTGCGGTGTCCTGTGGAACTTCGAGAAAAGTAAAGCGGTCAAACACATCGATCCGTCCCACCGATTGAATGGGGATACCGGCAAGTTCTGAAATATCCTGAGCAAGCCCCTTCGGTTCAATGTTTACATTTTTCCCTACATTCATAAAGAACCTGACCATCCCTTTGGAAGCGCCGGTCTCACCAAAGTCATACACCTCTTCTTCCGTTCCGGAATGCTGTCCGAACGCAACCTGTAATGCGGCGGCTGCAATTTTTTCAATAGGATATTCATCAGCAAGTTCCTGAACGATATCTTGAAAAATGACCTGTTGTTTCTTCTCATCGGAAAGTAACGGATAAAGTTGCTGTTTCCACACCTCTTGTTGCCGTTCGGCAACTTCTTCGAAAGAAGGTAGATTGCGGGGCGTGATGCTAGTTTTCGCTATTTTTTCGATGGTTCTAAGTTGTTTCATTTCCCGCGGCGTCACCAGAGTCATCGCAATTCCGGTGCGACCTGCACGACCGGTTCTTCCGATTCGATGGACATAACTTTCCGGATCCTGCGGAATGTCATAGTTAATTACATGGGAAACATTGCTGACATCGATTCCCCTCGCCGCCACATCGGTGGCAACCAGCAATTCAATCGTCGAGTCGCGAAATGCCTTCATTACTTTGTCCCGCTGCACCTGGGTTAAATCCCCGTGAAGTCCGTCCGCCATATATCCTCTTTCATGCAGAGCATCCGTCAGTTCATCCACGCCTCGCTTGGTTCGGCAAAACACAATTCCCAGATCAATATCTTCACTGTCGAGAATGCGGCACAAACTGTCCAGTTTTGTGCGATCAAAAACTTTATAGTAAACCTGTTCAATTGAAGGTGCAGCAACTTTTGTGCGGTTGATGGCCACCTCTTCCGGAGAATTCATGTATTTTGAAGCCAATTTTCGAATTTCTGGAGGCATCGTCGCTGAAAACAGCAACGTTTGACGATCCCGTTTCATATGACGGATAATCGTTTCAATGTCGTCAACAAATCCCATATCCAGCATTTCATCCGCTTCATCAAGGACCAGCATTTTTACTTGATTTAATTTTAAAGTTTTGCGCTGCAGGTGATCGAGTACTCTTCCAGGTGTACCGATTACCACCTGTACACCCTGTTTCAAAGCACGAATCTGGTGGCCGATCGATTGTCCCCCATAAATCGGGAGGGTGCGAACTTTTTTATATTTTGCAATCCGCCTTATTTCACCGGAAACCTGAATCGCCAGTTCCCTCGTAGGTGTCAGAACAATCGCCTGAACATAATTTTCTGACGTAATCCTTTCAATGATCGGAATCCCGAAAGCGGCTGTTTTACCTGTTCCCGTTTGTGCCTGTCCAATCACATCTTTTCCCTGTAAAATATGGGGGATCGTTGCTTTCTGGACCGGAGAGGGTTCTTCAAATCCCATGTCATGTATTGCCTGAAGTATTCGTTTATCCAGAGGAAAATCGTTAAATGTGTTTATCATGCTATCGTTTCACCTTTCTTTCCTTTTTGCCACAAGTAAAATAAAGCATATTTCGCTGCCATGAGGCGAATGGTATCTCGTCCACCGGCCAGTTGCAGAGGGTATGTTTCCGTTGTCTTCCCATCGGCCAATCCAATCCAGACCGTCCCTGCTTTTTTTCCTTCCTGTTCATCCGGTCCGGCAACCCCCGTTACGGAGATACCGTATGTAGTGCCGGTTAATTTTCGAATTCGTTCTGCCATTTGTTCCGCCGTCTGTTTACTGACCGCGCCGTATGTTTCGATGATATCAGCGGGCACCTGCAACAGATCACGCTTAACTTCATTCGCATAAGATACAATCGCACCTTTAAACACGGATGAGCTTCCCGGTACGGAGGTGATCATCTGACCGATCCAGCCGCCGGTACAACTTTCCGCGGTACTGACCGTTTCCCTGGCCTCGGAAAGATGACGCACAACGATTCCGGGCAAAGTATCTTCATTAAATCCATAAATCCATCGCCCGACACGGTGACGAATTTTTTGTTCCACTTCGCTAATCAGGTCAATCGCCTGTTGCTCGGAATCTGCCTTGGCAGTAAGACGAAGCGATACTTCCCCATCAGAAGCAAGCGGGGCTATGGTAGGATTTAATTGATTCCGTAAAAGATCCCTCAGCCTGTCATCAAGTCGTGCTTCGCCAATTCCAAAAAACCGGAGGGTTTTTGAATAGACGATATGTTGATCGTTCAATCGTGAACGAAGAGCAGGAATGGCATATTGAACGAACATCGGTTTTAATTCAGAAGGAGGTCCGGGCAGTAACATAAATAATCTGCCGTTGTTTTCGGTCAACATTCCTGCAGCAAGTCCATTATTGTTGGGGAAAACCTCACTTCCACGAATCACTTCCGCCTGCTTTCGGTTATTATCCGACATGGGAATTCCCCGTTGTTTAAAAAACGCTTTGATCCTGCGCCATGTCTCTGCATCCAGTTCAAGTGTCAAACCGAGCAGGGATGCGAGAGTCTCTTTCGTGATGTCATCCTCCGTGGGCCCGAGCCCTCCGGTGATAATGATCAAATCAGAACGACTCCGGGCTGTATGAAATACTTCAGCCATACGCTTCCCGTTATCTCCCACCACAGTGTGATAATAAACATCCACGCCGATCTCCGCTAATTTTTGCGATAAAAATTGGGCATTTGTATTGGCAATTTGCCCCAGTAAAAGTTCAGTTCCTACAGCGATGATTTCCGCTTTCATCGTTTCATCTCCCCATCATAAATAGATAGCAGGCGACAATCGGCCTACTAATCAAATACCCGTATAAGTTATTGCAGGGAACATGATTTAAGATAGATGGATCACCTTTTTATTTTTTATAAAATAATCGACTCCGGAAAGAATGGTGATAATGACAGCCAGCCAGATCGCGATGGTGTCAAAAGGAATTCCAATGGTAGCAAAGGGAAAATTATTCATCATCAGCGCAACAATGGCAACGATTTGAACCCAAGTTTTCAATTTTCCCAGCGGACTGGCAGCAATTACACTTCCTTCTGCCGCTGCGATCAGTCGCAAACCGGTGACGGCAAATTCTCTGCTTATTATGACGATTGCTATCCATGCATCCAATCTGCCCAGTTCCACCAGAGAAATAAGCGCTGCTGAAATCAACAGCTTGTCAGCCAGCGGATCAAGAAATTTACCCAGGTTGGTTATCAGCTTTTTTTTGCGGGCGATATATCCGTCAAGCCCGTCCGTACTTGCTGCAAGAATAAATACGAGGGCAGCAATCAGTTCATTATATGTGATTTGAAAATCACCTATTGTGACCACTCCCAGATTAAAGCGCACAAGCAAAAAAAGCATGACAACAGGAACAAGGAAAATACGGGCCAGTGTGATTTTATTGGGCAGATTCAATCAGAACGACCTCCCCCGCCAGATCAAAATCATAAGAATGGGTGATTTTCACCCTGACAATCCGGCCTAATGATCCTTGATAACCCGACACGAATACTTCGCCGTCAATTTCAGGAGCATCATACTGTGAACGACCGATGTAAATATCATTACGACCATCATACTTTTCTATCATCACATCAAGTTCATGTCCAACGAAGCGATTATGTCTTTTGCGAGCAATTTCTCTTTGCGCTTCCATCAAGGTCTGCGCTCTGCGATCTTTTGTTTCCTGATCGACATGATCCGGCAATTTTGTTGCAGGGGTCCCTTCCTCATCCGAGTATGTGAAGACACCGAGACGGTCAAATTCCATCTCTTCAACAAAAGCAAGTAAGCGCTGAAAATCCTCTTCTGTTTCTCCGGGAAATCCGACGATGATCGATGTCCGAATCGCCACATCAGGGATCCGTTCACGAATACGACGGACGAGTGAACGAATATCTCTCTGTCTTCCGGGCCGGTTCATTTTTTTGAGAATATGATCCTCACTGTGTTGCAAAGGCATGTCAATATATTTGCATACTTTTGGATTATCGGCGATCACATCAAGAAGTGACTCTGTGAAATAACCGGGGTACATATAGTGAAGGCGAATCCATTCAATACCGTTCACCTTTGACATTTCATTAATCAACTGCGGTAATCGTAATTCACCGTACAGGTCCATACCATAATTGGTGAGGTCCTGTGCGATTAAAATGACTTCCTTCACACCCTGTTGAGCCAGCTCTTCAGTTTCCTTTACCACCGATTCAATACTTCTGCTGCGAAAAGATCCGCGAAATGACGGGATGGTACAAAACGTACAGCGATTGTCACATCCCTCCGCAACTTTAATGTATGCTGAATACGTTCCATCTTTTAGTTTCTTACGTGAAACATTTTCATAGGAAAAAGCAGGATTTCCGACCAGTACGGGTCTTTTCCCCTTTATAGCCTCTTCTATCACGTCTGTAATTTTGTCAAAATCGCCCGTCCCGACGATGCCGTCAATTTCAGGCATTTCTTTCATCAATTCATCTTTATATCTCTGTGTCAAACAACCGGACACAATCAAAGACTTAAGATGTCCGCTTGTTTTATAATCAGCCATGTCAAGAATGGTATTGATGGATTCTTCCTTGGCGACGTCAATAAAACCACAAGTGTTGACGACCACGACATCAGCCTGTTCGGGATCATCCACCAGTTCGTACCCTTTTTCATCAATTAAATGGGCCATGATGTCTGAATCGACCAGATTTTTTTCACAACCCAGGGTGACAATGGCAACCTTTTCCCTTTTTGATTGTTTATTCGACATTCATCTTTCCTCCAGACAGATCGCAATGCACTGAGATGATTTTGTTCAATGCCTTTAAACAGTATAATATAACGCGTGAATCAGTGTCAAAAAACCCCTGTCCGGAAAAGGTCGTTCCAAACAGGGGAAGTGTTTTCTGGCCAGGCCTGTTTAATTTTTCAATTCAATACGAATCGTCTGTCTTCCGTTTTTTAGCTGACTGGTATCGATTGATTGTCCGTTGATTTGAATATCAACTGCAGGTCCGTTTCCTGTTACGATATATAATACATTTTTTGTAACAGTCCAGTCCTCGGAATCTCCGTTTTTTAAAGTGGAATGATAAAGATTCTCTCTTTCCTCACCCTGATAGACTTCCAGCCAGCAGTTGCCGCGCGATGCTGAAATCATGACTTCCATTTGATCCGAATGAGTAAGGTTATAGAAAAAATCGTTCCCTTCTTTTTTTACAAAAGTAAGTACCGGTTCCGGTTCGGCTTCTGGTTCTTCAGCAACCGGATCTCCGCCGGATACCGGATCGTCCGATTCCCCGTCGTTATCTTCAGGTGCACCGTCCACATCCGGCAAATCCGGTACATTTTGTTCGTCTTCAATGGAGGTGTCGTTTGGATCCGATGTAAACAACTGGGAGTTGGAAACGGCTACATAGATCAAAAATAAAATCAGTAAAATGAAAGAATAAAGCAAAACATGTGATAACCATCTGCCTGCACGTACGGGAGGACGAGTACGTCTCTTTCGTTTGGGTACGACCTGAACCTGTTCCTCCCTCTTTTGAAAATCAGGCAATTCACCTTCATATTGCTCAAACAGCTGATCAGCATCGAGCCCCACCGCTTCAGCGTAACTTTTGATAAACGCTCTCACATAAAAATGTCCCGGCAGCATATGAAAATTTCCTCGCTCGATCGCTTCCAGATATCTTCGCTGTATTTTGGTGCTCTCTTGAATTTCATCAAGGGAAATATTTTTTTCTTCACGCGTTTTCTTTAATATTTGCCCCAGCTCTGACACGGTGACACCTCCGATTTCTTTCTAGAGGAATATCTTTTGATTTATCCATCACGGCATGTCAAACCCACTCATGCCGTTTTCTATCACTTCATAGCTGATCTCTTCATCGGGGTGATGACGCAATTCAATGATACAACGAAAATCGTCCAGCGAATACTCTGTTTCTTTCACAAAAAAATCCGGATGTTCGATCACTTTCGTTGCAGGTAACCGGAGTATTTCTCTCACAAGCATGTGGTGTTTCTCCGATGCCCTGACAGATGAAACAACACCGTCGATCAGATAAACATTGTCAGAGGACATCTCATCGTCCGCAAGTTGATTGCGAACGGTTTGACGTAAAAGAGTGGACGAAATAAAGGTCCACTTTTTATTAGCCGAAACACTTGCTGCTACGACGGATTCGGTTTTACCTACCCTCGGCATACCCCGAATTCCGATGAGCTGATGGCCTTCCTTTTTAAATAACTCGGCCATGAAGTCGACAAGCAAACCAAGCTCATCCCTTGTAAAACGAAAAGTCTTCTTATCCCTGACATCCCTTTCGATATAACGTCCGTGACGAACAGCCAGACGGTCCACCAGCTTGGGAGGACGAAGATTGGTAATGGTGATATTTTCGACCTTTAATAACATACTTCGTAATATCTCTATTTTTTCGTCGTCATCAGAACTTAATAACATCCCGCGACTGGCATCTTCCACACCGTTGATCGTTTTGATATTAATTGCGAGCATACCGAGGATCGATGCGATATCCCCCAGTAACCCGGGACGATTTTTATGTATTTTATATTCAAGATACCATTCTTTTGGCTCCATCGGATCTACCTCTCCCTCTCGACACTTATTCTACATATAACTCAAAGTTCCTTCTTTCCATCCATCATTTTTACAATTCACAGTGAAAGAACCCCGCAAATTGTCGTTTCTGCAGGGTTCCTTCTCTGACCGATAACCGTATTATTGTTGCGGTTGCTCTTGCTCCACCAGTTTGACCATCAAACTGGCAATGGCATGTTTTTCATCTTCACTTCCTAGGTTCCACATTTGTTGCAACAATCTTTCCTGAGGATTTTGCGGATCGACATGCTCTGCAAGATAACCGCCGATTTGATATGCCAGATCTGAAATCACGTTTTGTGACATTCCTTCATTTTCGGCATGATTCAGACGGTCACCAAGAAACGATTTCCATTGCTCAAAATTTTCGAGAACGGACAAAATAACATCCCTCCTTGTCTCCTTATAGGACTGTGAAAAGGTCCGTATACAAGTAATATGAGTCTCAGAGGAATACATTATGCACAAATGTACCGACTTTTATCAAGTAATCATTGCCAGCCTCCGTCACAATGGATAATCTGACCGGTAACATAAGACGCCTGATCGGATAACAAATATATCACTGCATAGGCAACGTCTTCAGGATGTGCCAGCCTCCTTGCAGGAATTTCCTGTTTTAACATCTCCAGATCATCTCCGGTTAGATGATTATATAACATATCGGTCATCACTGCGCCCGGTGCCACAGCATTAACCGTGATTCCTGCGGCTGCCGTTTCTTTTGCGAGTGATCGCGTAAATGCATTTAATCCGCCTTTTCCGGTTGAGTAGAGTACCTCCATTGCCGCACCGCTTGTTCCCCATACGGAAGAAATATTGATGATTCTGCCGAACCCGCGCTGCAACATTGAGGGCAAAACTTGACGACTCAAAAATACGGGGATCTCCAAGTTAATTCGTTGTACTTGTCGCCACTCTTCTTCTGTTGAATCAGAGAATAACGAATAATGAGCAATCCCGGCATTATTAATCAGATAATCCGGAATTCGCGGAATCTGCGAAATCAACGATTCTGCGCTTCCTTCTTTTAACAAATCACTCTGAATTAACAACACTTCTACACCATGCCTGCGGCAGGAATCGGCTACTTGTTTCGCTTCCTCGACCGACTTTCCATATTGAAGATAAAGATGGATCCCTGCCCGCGCCATCATACGTGCGATCTCAGCACCTATACCGCGACTTGCTCCCGTAACCAGAGCCCACTTCCCCTGATAACTAAATAAAGGTTGCATATCCGTTTTCCCTCTCTCCGTATACGAGTTTGCCTGTTCAGCCTGCCGGTTTTACAACCGATACGGCGAGTCGTTCCTCAACAATATGTTCTCGCAACCGACGATTGACATCTTCATGACTCATTTCCTCAAGTACGGGGATGACACGAAACAGGTCGCTTTCTTGAAAACGGTATTTGGTAAACTGATTGGCAATAAACTCTACGGAGTTGAGCGAGCGAAGAAAGTGTCCGATCTTTTTATTTCTGCTCACTTCAAATTCTTCAGCGTCAATTCCCTGATTCAATGCACGGAAAATCCCATCTTTCACCTGAGTTGCGAGAGCATCGGGGTCCTTCGTATCCCCGCCGATAACAGAGAAGGCAAATTCCGGTTCCACAGTTACATCATAGGAAAAACTGTCATCAATTAATCCCTGATCGTACAGATCCTGGTATAAACCGGAACGGGGACCAATCAAAATGTCCCATAAGATTAAAAGTTCCAATTCACGTTTTAATAATTCTTCTCCATTCAATCCCTTGACTGAATCTTTAATTCCGATGAGACACTTGGGAACCCCCACATGCAATTCGACTTCGGATTTCGGTTTCGACACCTTCTCGGGTTCATCAGGAAACAATCGTTTGACCGGCTCCTGAGATGAGAATCCCTTACGTGCCTGATTTTCTTTAATCATTGTGAAAATTTTTTCCGGTTCCACCGATCCGACCACAAACAACAACATGTTGGAAGGATGATAAAAGGTGCGATAACAACGGTATAACAGGTCTTTATCAATATCCGCAATCGATTCAATCGTGCCGGCAATATCGATTTTGACAGGATGATGAACGTAAAGGTTGTCGAGAAGTCCGAAAAACACTCGCCAGTCCGGATTATCCTGGTACATCCGGATCTCCTGTCCGATAATACCTTTCTCCTTTTCTACCGTCTTCTCGGTAAAGTATGGGTCCTGTACGAAATCGACCAGTGTCTCAAGGTTTTCATAAACATGGTCTGTACTTGAGAACAGGTAGCTTGTACGTGTAAAACTGGTAAAAGCATTAGCGGAAGCTCCCTGATTTGAAAATTTGGTAAACACATCTCCCTCTTCTTTTTCAAACATTTTATGCTCTAAAAAATGGGCTATGCCATCAGGCACTTTGACTTCTTGATCACCGGCAGGAAGGAAATGATGATCAATTGAACCGTATCGAGTGGTAAAAGTGGCATATGTCTTACTAAATCCGTGTTTGGGAAGAACGTACACGGACAGTCCGTTATCCAGAGTTTCAACGTACAGGGTTTCATCCAGTTGATCATAGTATATTTTTTTCATGACGAGGATCCCTCCTGTTCGTGATTGCGCAAAAAGTAGATGGTATCGATGGCAACCTTTTCTGACACACGTTGAATATCTTCAATACGGGTACGATTGATTTCATCGAGAAGTTCTTCGAGGGTTCGGTGCCGCCCGCTGATGATTCCATTAAAATGGAGATCGATCATCGTTCGCGGATGATCCATCATCTCCCTCAATTGATTGGATAACGTAGCTCTGGTCTGCTTCAATTCCTGTTCACTGATCTGACCGTCCCTCATCATTTTCATTTGTTCCTTCATGATGTCAACAGCTTTTTGATAATTGGGAATCTCGATACCCGACATAATGATAAGCAAACCTTTATGACTTTCCAATCTCGACGAAGCATAATAAGCGAGGCTCGCTTTTTCCCGCACATTGATAAACAGCTTGGAATGGGGGAATCCTCCCAGTATCCCGTTATACATAAGCAGATGAACGTATTCATCGTCCGCATAGGACAACTGAGTTCGGCAACCGATATTTAATTTTCCCTGAGTAACCTGCATGCGTTCAATCACTTCTTTTGCTTGAGAAACCGGATGAAGAATCACAGTCCGGTTCAGATTGACGACGGATTTTCGTTCAAGGGGTATTCGTTTTTCTATTTCTGTTTTAACCTGTTCTGGATCCACATCTCCCACAACATATACATCTATTGGATGAGTCCGTACCAGATGCAAATAAAATTCATATAAATCTTCAGGGGTGATACTGTCGATATCTTCTTTACGTCCATAGGGATGAAAACGATAGGGTTCATCATGACACATGGACTCAGTTACCCGCTGGGCGGCATATCGGATTTTATCATCAACGAGGCTTTCAAGTTTGCGTTTTAATGTTTCTTTTTCCGTTTCCACGTGTCTGGAAAAAAAACCGTTTCCCTCTGTCAACGGTCGTGCTATCACCTCTCCCAAAAATTGAATTCCTTCGGCTAAGAGAGGGGCAGGATCGGACAGATAACGCTCATTTGCAACCTCAAGATACAATTGCAGGATTTGACGTTCCCCTTTTTTTATCACGTCTGTATCAAAAACAGCTCCGTAAAGCCGGTCAAGATGTTCCCTCAATTTTTGGCTGGTGGGATATTTTTCGGTGGCCCGCTTAAGAACAAGACTGAGTAATGCGGTTTTGGTCACCGTTTGTTCGCGCAAATCCTGATGAATCTGCAGCACGATCGTATTGGTTTTAAACTTATTCGCTTTTAAAACATGGACAGACATTTGCCTGACCGTGTCATCAACAAATGTAAGTGATGTCACCCGTTCATCTCTCCTTTGCAGCTAAAATGATTGCATACATTTCCATTATAAACCATGAGCGTAGTTCTCACATCTTTTTTCAGTCTATAAATCACTATTATAATAAATGGTTTCATCGGGAGACTGCTTTTCTTCCCATTCATCAAATCTTCCGCATTCGGGATGCAAACACAGCATTCCCTGTAAATGCATGTCATTATAATACATGCCGGAAGCACAGCCGCAATAAGGACATGTCCACACCTTTCATTCACCATCCTTCTGCACGTAATTTACCATTTATTTTGTCCCGAAAATAAAAATCCACCCCGTTGATATGGTAAAATGGAACATAACATTGATTTATTATGGACGGAGGGAGTCGCATGAACCAGGAACAAAAATTATTGGGGGAACAACGTCGTCAACATCTGCTTGATTTGCTGAAGCAATCTTCCCATCCTCTCACGGGTACGGCCTTAGCCGACGAAACAGGGGTTAGCAGACAGGTGATTGTGCAGGATATCGCCCTTTTGCGGGCCAGAAATGAACCGATCATGGCAACACCCAACGGTTACCTTTATTTCCAAAAAAATTCAGTCGTGCGGGTTAAACGGGTGATTGCATGTCGACATACTTTTGAGGAAACGGAAAAAGAACTGAATTTGCTGGTTGATCATGGAGTCAAAATTATGGATGTAATTGTTGAACACCCCATATACGGGGAAATTACAGGTTCACTCATGATCGAATCACGCAGGGATGTTAAGCAGTTCATCAGCAAAATCAGCAAAAACGAAGCCAACCTTCTTTCTTCTTTAACGGGTGGAGTCCATCTTCATACATTGGAAGCTCCGGATGAAGAGACGCTGGATCAGGCATGCGATGCAATGGAAAAGGCGGGTTTCTTACTCAAAAAAGAGTAAGCTCCCGCCTTCCGTTTATATATAGGATTTGCCAACGAATTTGTCGAAAAATATTATCGCAATTGGCAATTTGCCGAAACCTGCGCTTGCCCGGGTAATAATTAACCTGAAATCTGAGAAGGATTGTGCTGTGTATTGCCACCCTGGTTGCTTCCTCTGGGAACAAGGACTTCCCGCGGCTTGCTTCCTTCATAAGGACCGACGATTCCCCTTGCTTCCATGGCATCAATCAATCTTGCTGCTCTTGTATATCCAATGCGGAATCTTCTTTGTAACATCGACACGGATGCAGTCTGGGCATCAACTACAACCTGGACAGCTTTGTCAAACAATTCATCCTCAAAATCCGTCTCATCAAGATGCTCCTCATGTTCCTCGGGGATCATCTCTTCCTGATATCTTGCCTCCTGCTGGTTCTTTACATAATTGACGATGGCTTCTACTTCTGAATCAGATACAAACGTTCCCTGAACACGAATCGGTTTATTTGCCCCTACGGGATAGTAGAGCATATCGCCGCGTCCGAGCAATTTCTCTGCTCCACCCATATCAAGAATCGTTCTTGAATCTGCCTGGGAGGAAACACCGAAAGCAATCCTTGAAGGTATATTGGCTTTGATTACTCCCGTGATGACATCCACTGAAGGACGCTGAGTGGCAATGATCAAATGAATTCCTGCAGCTCTTGCCATTTGTGCGAGTCGACAGATAGCGTCTTCCACGTCAGCCGGAGCCACCATCATCAGATCAGCCAGCTCGTCCACGATCACAACGATATATGGGAGTGCCGGGGACTGCTCCTCTTCCTTCTTTCCTGTTTTTTGCGCCATCATTTGGTTGTATCGGTCGATATCCCGTGTGCCCGATTTGGCAAATAATTCATAGCGGCGTTCCATTTCAGCCAGGACTTTTTTCAATGCGACTGCTGCCCTGCGAGGATCGGTGACAACGGGAGCCAGCAAGTGAGGAATGCCGTTATATACATTTAACTCCACCATTTTCGGGTCAATCATCATCAACTTGACTTCCTGCGGTTTAGCTTTAAAAAGCAGACTGGTCACGATGCTATTAATACATACGCTCTTTCCGCTTCCTGTTGCACCTGCAACGAGAAGGTGAGGCATTTTTCCAAGGTTGGCGACAATGGCTTCTCCGGAGATGTCTCTTCCGAGGGCGACACTTAATTTCGATTCAGCCCGTTGAAATGCCGGACTCTCCAGCACTTCCCTTAGAGAAACCATTGCAACTTCTTTATTGGGTACTTCAATTCCGATCGCCGGTTTTCCGGGAATCGGTGCTTCCATCCTGATGTCTTTTGCTGCCAGAGCAAGCGCGATATCATCAGTCAGATTGACGATGCGGCTCACCTTTACCCCCACTGCCGGCTGCACCTCATAACGGGTAACGGCAGGTCCGCGATGAATCTGGGTCACCTTCGCCTTTACTCCGAAACTTTCTAATGTACGTTCCAGTTTACGTGCATTTTGTTGCATGTCCTTATGGGCAACATTGGGGTGAACACCGTTTGGGCCTTTATCCAGCATATGTATGGAAGGAAGCTTATACTCCGAAATGGGACCGTCTTCCTTGAGTTCCTGTTGAAAACCATCTTTTACTTTCTCATCATCCTGATTCAATTGAACACTGATGGTTGCACTGCGAGAACCACGTGCACGTTCATCGGATTGATTTTGATCGGGTTCTCCTTCAGCGGTGCTCGTTTGTTGTTTTTGCAAATGATCCGCAAAGTCATGAATCACCGGCGTTTCTCCATCATGATCAACAAAAGGAGAGGTCAACAGATCCTCATGATGAGCATCAAGGTGTCCTTCAGAAAGATCATTGGGCATCTCTTCCTTCTCATAAGAATCTCCCGAAAATTCATTGTTTTTCTGTTTCTTTTCCGATAAGGATGTCAGGCTGTGCATCACCTTATCGTTTCCTTTTTTGAAAATCCCGACGATCTTTTTATTGATTCGTTGCATCAGAGTGACAAAAGAAACGCGAAACAGCAAAATGATTCCGATCAGCGTCATAAAGAAAATGACGATACGGGTTCCGGTAACACCGAACAAATAAGAAAAAACGAGCAGTCCGACTGCACCCGTCATTCCTCCGCCCACTCTGGTGGTTGGCACTTCTCCCTGCGCAAGCTGAGCTCGGTCATCCACAAAGGCATTCCACGTTTCTTTCAGAATGGACATCCCTTCAAGATCAGAAAATTGGAGATGCTGAAATATTAACAGGGAGAAAACGAGCAGCCAGTACCCTGTCCATTTCGATGTGCGCAACGTGGGCCATGTTCTTTTAACCATCATGTATAGGGCAATTACAATTCCGGTAATGGGAAATAAAAAATCCCAATTACCTGCAAAAAAACGGAAAACCCCGAAAAACAATTCTCCGATCCAGCCAAATCTTGTCAGGGCAATGAGGCATATGGCAATGATGATTAATCCATATACTTCAAATTTTAATGCATTTTGAATCACCTGTTTTTTCCTTGTCTTCCTTCGTCTGTTTTGCGACCGCGCAGAACTTGTCCGGCTCAAGTTCTCATCACCCCATTCCTTAAAAAACAGCCGCAATGAGCTTACTACGGCTGTCATCCAATTATATCAATTATAACACAGGTTTTCCTGTTGACTCCATAAACTTTAAATTAAAGGTATTCATTGTGGAAATGAATTAATTAGATGGGAAAAAACTCGCAGTGAATGCTGGAATTGTCGTGAATTAACTGCAATCACTTACGAAGATACATAAAAAACCGAGGACGAAATCAATGATCTGTAACCAAAAATTTAAACATATACAGAATTAGACCTTCGTCTTTGTCTATGACTGGGGGATTTTATTTTTTGTTGGCATTTTTAAGTGTACTCTACCCTCTCTAACCAGTTTCCAATCAAGGCCTCAAATAATTGAGGTTGTTCGATTTGTAAATTGTGCCCTGCACCATCCAGAACGGCATATGTAGCCCGTGGAAAATTACTTAATACTCTCCACGCATCTTGATATCCCGTAATAGAATCCTGCCTTCCCGTCAGAATAAGAACAGGTCTGTCAAAAGGTTTAGGTAATTTATCAGGATCAAACGAAAAGGCATATCCATTCTCCTTTATTTCTTGCAAAAACTCAACATCAGCTAACTTTGCCGCAGATAAGATTTCCTTTTCGTAACGTTCCATTACATACTGTGATTGAATAACAGTCATAGACTGAAAGCTTGTGACATCCTCCAAGGACAACTTCGATTCTAATCCCGGTTCATGTACGATAACCCTGTGTGCAGGAAGTATTCTCTTGTCTGCTTCAGGAATAATCATCGGGCAAATCATAGCGAGGCCATCCACTAGGTCCCACTTTTTGTGTAAAAGCCCTCTGGCAATATATGCTCCATAGGATTCCCCGACGATTAAGAAACGCTGTCCCGGTATAACAGCTTCTACAAATTCTATGATAACCCGTAACATGTCATCTGAGGTGCGAATCCAGTCTTCCCTTATTGTCTTCCCCATGCCGGGCAAATCAATATAGATACGCTGCCAGTCATCCATTTTCTCAAAAACAGGCTCCATGCATTCCATCATCATTCTATGATCAAGGGTATAACCGTGAAGCATCAGAATCGGTTTACCTGACCCAATAATATTATAATGTACAGTAATAGATTTAAGACGACATTCCATAAAAATTCACCCCTCTCACCGGAATGTTACAGCGCATACCATTTAGTGTGTTTGTAACAAACAGGTTTATTATATTAACATCCTATCAAATTTTTCTTTTATATTCTATTATAAATAATGATTTTGAAGGGGGGAAAGAATGAGAATGGAGGATATACGACAGCTAAGGGATTTTGTATCTTCATATGCCAGTATTCCCGAAGAGGAATGGGATTTTGCACTATCTCATTTACATATCGTTGAATTATCAAAAGGAGAGCATCTGTTATCCAATGGAGAAGTACCTCAATACATTTACTTTTGTACAAAAGGGTTAATAAGTTATGTATTACATTACAGATGACGGAGATGAATATAACAAAAGCTTTTGCAAGGAAAATGAGTTTATTACCTCATATTGTGCAGGACTGTTGCAAATCCCCTCCCATCTTTTTATACAATCCCTTGAACCTTCCCGTTTTCTTGCTATCCCCTTTCAATTTATGATGAAATTATTTGACCGACATCTAGGCTGGGAACGACTGGGTCGGAAAATGGTAGAAGCACTTTATATCAAAAAAGAACAAAAAGAGAGACAGTTCTTGCTCTTGTCAGCAGAGCATAGATATCAACTTATTTCTTGATGAATATCCTGGCATAGAAAGACGTATCCCCCAATACCATATTGCTTCTTATCTTGGTATTACACCGGAAGCACTCAGTCGTATTAGAAATAATAAGGTCAAGAAATAGAATATAGATCTAATTGTAAGCGATAATAATCTACCATTTCCTGCAATTATAATCAACAAGGACAACTTGATTATCCTCGATTTCGTAAATCATATCTATCACCCCATTCACCGTATAGGATCAAGCCGAAGCGGATACACATAGATATGCTTGGGGGAAGACAGATACTGATTATACCGATCCATGCGACCTCGTCCCGCTGTTTCTCCCAACAACAACCAATTTGCCGCTTTGTAACAGGTGCCGCGATATTGGGCGATGTCCACGAAGGTTTCCAGTAACACAGGCTCAAATCCGTATCGCTTCTGCCAATCTATAGGCACTTGTTGGGCCGCTAACGATAACGCTTTGCTTGCCAGGTTTTTTATCTTCACCCAGGGAAAGATTAAAAACCGGGTGTTGTTCGCAATGAAGCTTAACCTTTGACTGCGTTCGTCCTTGCTCCAACCGATCCATTGATCCCGCTCTACCAAAGCCCAGGCGGAAAGCAGAAAAGAGCATGCACCCTAAATTCCGGTTCAACGCTTGAGATCGAATAAAATACCGTTGATGCGAACCAAACGGCCGCTTGTAGCCAAGTGGATGATAATGTTCGATATATTCATTACATAAACGAATATCTTCTCGTTTCCGTGCTGGCTCCAATTGGATGGGAGTATACGCTGATACACTCTCTCCAATTTCCTCCTCCGGTTCCGTAGCTGCACTGATGATGATTTTTTCCTCTCTTTTATTCTCACGCACCATCGGATGCTTATTCTTGGGTAAGTTTACTCAACCCTTTGCTTCCAACTTTGCTAGCAACGATAGGCAGGATTCCAGTTTCGGTTTCCCGTTAGGTGCATACCATTCCAGTATTTCACACAACGTAAATGCCAGTTCCCTGCGACTCAGTTTAGGAAACAGTCGAATGACTTCTCAATATACTTCAGTTCTTCCCTTTTCCTTACACGTCCAACTAAAGTGATTTCTTCCGGCCAAGTTCCATTTTCGTTCATAGTGTGGCTCCTTTTTCCATTTTCCCACACTATTTTCTCATATTTTTTTCGCGATGTTCAGTGCAGTTTTGCGAAAAAAAATTTGGCTATCTCTTATATCCTTTACGGTTGTGCATCTTTAGATTTGTGCGTCAGTTCTGAAATTAAAGACCGTCGGGACGGAAAAAAATACGATTACCGGGCGTGTAACGCGGATTCAGATAGTCTTCAGCACGGGGACTGATCAATCGTACAATTTTTCCTTCCGTTAAACTGACCGGCTCGACAATCATGGTCGCGCCATTACTTAGCTTCACTTCTTTATATTGAGGATGATGGTTCTCCAATCCGTCAAAAATTTGCTCCGGCGGAACAACGGAATAAATGATCATTGCATGACGCCCCCGTTTCCCCTGCGTTCCTCAATCATTGATTGCAATCGTCGCAATGCGATGCCCAATCCGCCTACCTCATCGATCAATCCCAGCTTGACTGCGTCGGAACCGATGACATTCGTTCCTATATCACGGGTTAATTCCCCGGTTGTAAACATCAAATCTTTAAACTGTTTTTCCGTGATCGAAGAATGTCGGGTCACAAAACTAACCACGCGATCCTGCATTTTATCAAGATATTCAAAGGTTTGTGGAACTCCGATCACTAACCCCGTCAGGCGGATGGGATGAATGGTCATCGTGGCTGTTTCCGCGATGTACGAATAATCCGAAGCGACGGCGATCGGCACTCCGATACTGTGCCCTCCACCCAGCACAAGGGTGACCGTCGGTTTGGAAAGAGATGCAATCATTTCAGCGATGGCAAGTCCTGCCTCTACATCTCCTCCAACCGTATTTAATATTATCAACATCCCCTCGATTTTAGGATTCTGTTCTGCAGCCACAAGTTGCGGCATAATGTGTTCATACTTGGTTGTTTTATTTTGAGGCGGCAATACAATATGCCCTTCAATTTGACCGATGATTGAAAGTGTGAAAATATTGGATTCCGGGGCAGGAGAAGGTACAGATGCCTGTCCCAGTTGTTGTATGCTTTCGAGCAGCCCCTTTTTTTCATCTGGTTGTTTTACAGTCGGATTGGCTATGACCGGTGAAGGTTGTTGTTGATCTGGATTCTCAGGCTCTGAATTCGAAAGTTGAATATCCATCATGTTTTCCCTCCTTGTTACCCCTAGTATTTGATAGCTTAAGGGAAAGCATGCGTGTCTCATCAAATGAAAAACGGCCCCGCAGGGCCGTCAGTGACTGTGGTTATACTTCCATGATAATGGGTAATATCATGGGACGCCGTCTCGTTTGTTCATACAGATAACGCCCGAGTGCGTCTCTCACGCTTGTTTTCAGACTGGACCATTCATTCACATTGTCTTCCATACATTTATTGAGCGTATTGGTAACAATGCGATTCGCTTCCTCCAACAATTCTTCGGATTCCCGTACATAGACAAATCCGCGTGAAATGATATCCGGTCCAGACAGTATTGTATTGTTTTGTTTGCTTAGTGTAACTACAACGACTAAAATTCCATCCTGAGACAATAATTTGCGATCCCGGAGTACAATATTTCCGACATCACCCACACCAAGACCGTCGATCAAAACGTTCCCGGCATGAACTTTGGGACCGTAACGAGCATGATCCCTTGTAATTTCAACGGTATCTCCGTTGTCAATCAAAAAAATGTTTTCCGGTTTTACACCGACAGATTCAGCTAAAAGGGCGTGTTGACGTAACATGCGGTATTCCCCATGGATCGGGATCAAATACTTCGGCTTCATAAAATTCAACATCAATTTTAATTCTTCCTGACTCCCGTGACCCGATACGTGAATCTCCGAACCATAGATTACTTCTGCTCCGACTCGGAACAACTGGTCAACGGTTCGTGCCACATACTTCTCATTTCCGGGAATCGGTGTGGCTGCGATCACTACTGTGTCACCGGGCAATATGTCTACCTGGCGGTGAGAAGAACGGGCCATTCTCGTCAAAGCAGCCATGGGTTCACCCTGGCTTCCGGTTGAAAGGACACAAATTTTTTCTGCAGGAAGTTTGTTAATCTCTTCCGGCTCAATGATCATTCCGTCCGGTACCTGTAAATAACCGAGGTCCATCGCTACGTTGACGACGTTGACCATACTGCGTCCAATCACTGCCACCTTGCGATCATATTTCATCGCTGCTTCAAATACCTGCTGAATGCGATGGATGTTTGAAGCGAAGGTTGCCACAATGATCCGGCCCGTAGCTCTGTGGAATACGTCAGCAATGGCCTTGCCCACCGTTTTTTCAGAACCGGTAAATCCGGGGCGTTCTGCATTGGTACTGTCAGATAACAGGCAGAGCACTCCACGTTGTCCGATCTCAGCCATTTTTGCAAAATCAGCATGCTGGTCATTCACCGGTGTCTGGTCAATCTTGAAGTCTCCGGTATGAACAACGATTCCCTCAGGCGTATCAAGAGAAATTCCGACAGAATCGGGAATGCTATGGTTGGTTCGGAAAAAGGATGCCGTAAAGCAACCCAGCTTGACTTCCGATTTATTATCGATGACATTGAGCTTGCATTGCCCAAGAATTCCCGCTTCCTTCAGTTTCCCTTCCACGAGACCGAGGGTCAGTTTTGTTCCATAAACCGGAACATTCACATGACGCAAAACATAAGGAAGACCTCCGATATGATCCTCGTGTCCATGAGTCAATAATATACCGCGTATCCTATCCTTATTTTCTTCAAGATAGGTGATATCTGGAATAACAATGTCGATACCGAGCATATCCTCTTCAGGAAATTTCAGTCCGGCATCAATTACAACAATGTCATTTCCGTACTCTACTACATACATGTTCTTGCCAATTTCGCCCACGCCGCCCAAAGCGAAAATGGTCAAGCCTTTACTGTGTTTACTGGTCAAATACATACCTCCTAATATTCAGTTGTAGATACACTAAAAAACCGCACCCAGTCACTTATACTCATTATACATGATGTGAAATCACATTTACAAGTCAAGAAAAATAAAAAACTGGATTTGATTAGCCTTTCCCTCACTTCGTTCGGCCGGTCTGCATCAAATCCAGCTTTTTATTTTTTGGATGATATTGCAGGAAGACTACATAAATCTGAAAAAACAGCCCAACGGGCTGTTTTTCTAATTTAAATCGATTACCGGTTCATTTCCAGTTTTGTTTTATCGAGCACCGCCTGTAAACGTGTTCTTTCCTCATCGGTTAACGGAACCATCGGTAACCTCACCGTGCCGGTATCAACCCCGTTAAGTGTTAATGCGGTCTTTACCGGTACCGGACTTGGTGCAGCAAACAACTCTTCAAATAAGGGAAGTAAAAGGCGATGGATGGAGGCAGCCCGTGATACATCACCTGTTTGATAAGCGTGAATCATTTCCTGCATTTCATCTCCCACAACATGGCTGGCCACGCTGACCACACCATGCCCACCGATGGCAAGAGCAGGCAGCGTCATTTTGTCGTCGCCGCTATACAACAAAAAATCCACGGGTGACCTTTCAATAATCATCGCCATCTGGGAAAGGTCTCCGCTGGCTTCCTTCACCATGACGATATTCTCTACATCATGCGCCAGTCTTACAATCGTATCTGCAGTTGCATTTACCGCCGAACGTCCCGGTATGTTATAAAGCATCACCGGAAGAGACGTACTCTCCGCGATCGTGCGGAAATGCCGGTATAATCCTTCCTGGGATGGTTTATTATAATAGGGATTAACAAGCATAATTCCGTCAACCCCGGTATTTTCGGCTTCTTTCGTAAGCGCCACGGAAGCCATGGTATCATAGGAACCCGTGCCTGCAATTACTTTTGCTTTTCCTCGTACCTGTTCAACAACAAACCGGAATAATGAGACTTTTTCTTCCTTGCTTAATGTCGGTGATTCTCCCGTTGTACCCGCAACCACCAGGGTTTCGGTTCCTGTATTAAGTAAATGGTTAAGCAGTCCCTTTATCCTTTCGAAATCCACCTCTCCGTTATCATCAAACGGTGTAACCATTGCAGTCATCAGCCTGCCAAAATCGATCACAAAATTCTCCTTCCTTTCCATCGTATGTTGAAAGTGAATGGCGAAGTCCAGTAATTAGGATCTTAATTAATACTCATGTAACTGAAAAGTTCGATGTAGTACCTGAACCGCTCTGTTCATATCATCCTGTTTGACAAGTACCCAGATTGTGGTGTGGGAGTCAGCCGATTGCAGGATCTGAATGTTTTCATCCGTTAAAGCCTGAACAATTTTGGCCATGACTCCGGGGACCCCTGCCATTCCGGCACCGATTGCCGATACCTTTGCACAATGGGGAAGCAATTCCGGTTCATAACCCAGTTCACCAAGAATTTGTGCGGCACGTTTCGCTTGATCATCAAATACGGTGTATGCAACACCACTGGGATACACGTTGATAAAATCGACACTGATACTGTGATCGGCCATGGCCTTAAATACTCGGGCCTGAAGATCATGCCGTCCTTCTTTTGACCATACCTGAATCTGAGTCAGTTTGGGAACCTGGGCAATACCGGTAATCATGCGGTCACGTACTTCGCTGGTTACCCCGTCCCCTTCTTGAAGATGGGTTACCAGGGTTCCCTTTTCTTTGGAGAAAGTGGAACGGACACGAATCGGAATGTTGGCCTGCATGGCAATTTCCACAGCTCGCGGATGGATCACTTTTGCCCCCTGATAAGCCATATTACAGATTTCAGTGTACGTCACCTTTTGTAACTGACGGGCTTCCTCCACAATACGCGGATCGGCTGTCATAATTCCGTTAACATCCGTAAAAATATCGACAACATCGGCTTTCAATGCTGCACCGAGTACCGTAGCCGTCGTATCACTTCCGCCCCTGCCCAGTGTGGTTACTTCGCCGTCGGCTGTACGCCCTTGAAAACCGGTTACAATCACAACATCATGGGTTTGAAATGCTTCCAGTATTCTTTTGGGTTGAACCGTGAGGATGCGGGCATTGCGAAAATCTTCATTCGTAATAATGCCCGCCTGTCCCCCGGTTAATACCGTTGATTGAATGCCGCGGACGTTGAGCATACTGGCAAGAACACTGGCGGAAATGACCTCGCCGCAGCTTAATAATAAATCCCATTCACGATCATTTAAGAGATTTCCATTTGTTGCGATCAAATCAATGAGGGTATCGGTTGCATAAGGATCTCCCTTTCTTCCTATGGCCGATACGACTACACAGACGCGATTCCCCTCCTTTAACGCATCCTGGATATGTTGAATCGCCTGCTCCCTTTTCTCCTCGTTTGTGAGTGAAGATCCTCCGAATTTTTGAACAATCATCCCCATAAGGTCTATGTCACCCTCTATCAAAGAATAAACTGATGTGATTACATTTTTTGAACGAGATATTCTGCAATCTGTACCGTATTCCAGGCGGCACCTTTCAAAAGGTTATCTGAGACAACCCAGAGATGAAGACCGTTTGGATGAGATACATCGCGTCTAATACGGCCGACAAACACCTCAATTTTGCCTGCCGCTTCCGTTGCCAGCGGATATACCTGTTCGGCAGGGTCATCCTGCACAACCACACCAGGTGCGCTTTCAAGTAATTCTCTCACTTCATCCACTTCAAACGGCTTATCAGTTTCAACGTATACCGCTTCCGAATGACCGGTCAGCACCGGGATACGGACACATGTGGCTGAAACGGCAATTTCATAGTCATCAAATATTTTTTTGGTCTCGTTGACCATCTTCATTTCTTCCAGAGTATAACCGTTTTCCTGAAAGACATCGATCTGTGGAATGGCATTAAAAGCGATCTGATGCTTTTTCGGCAATTTGCCCACAGGTAAAATATCCGGTTCCACCGGCTCGTTCTCAACTACGGCTTTGCTCTGCCGGAGACATTCTTCCATCGCTTTAAAACCGGCACCGGAAACAGCCTGATAGGTGGAAACAATAATCCTTTTCAAACCGAAACGTTCTTTAATCGGTTGTAATGCAGCCACCATTTGAATGGTGGAACAGTTGGGATTGGCTATGATGCCTTTGTGCTCAAAAATTTTATCCGCGTTCACTTCCGGTACAACCAGCGGTACATCAGGGGCCATGCGAAACGCATTGGTATTGTCAACACAGACAACCCCTCTTTTTACTGCTTCGGGAGCAAGTTCTTTACTGACACTTCCTCCTGCGCTGAAAAGGGCTATATCCACTCCTTCAAAAGCCTCCGGAGTAGCCTCTTCAACCGTATATTCCCTGCCGTTAAAAGTCACAGTCGTTCCAGCAGATCTTTTTGAAGCAAGCGGTTTCAACGTTTTTACCGGAAAGCGGCGTTCTTCCAACATCCTCAGTATTTGTTGGCCTACAGCTCCCGTTACTCCAACTACTGCTACATTAAATGTTTTTTCTGTTTGCATGCTCAACTCTCCTCCCGCAGTCGCAAGTAAAAATTAATTTCTTTCTATGATAGCACATTCATGAAGGTGTCGCGTACTTAAATTTTTCAACAAGTACGGGTTGTAGCTGTTTCCCCAGCAAAGCCTGCTCGACTGTTTCAGGAATTAACTCCATCCGGGAAACAAGTGAATTCTGCTTTTTAAAAGGAGAATCCTGTCCAAACGGCACCATGTAAATGTTTTTGGTCGTCATAAGCCGGGCGATGTTGGCCATGTTTAACCCCAGTCCGTCATTTGTTGAAATTGCAACAACAACAGGGTTTACATTCCGCATCGTTGCTTTTGCTGCCATAAGTACTGCATTATCGGTCTGTGCATTGGCCAGTTTACTGGTAGAAGCACCCGTACAGGGTGCGATCACCATACAATCCAGTGGATGTTGAGGTCCGAGCGGTTCCGCTTCCGGGATGGTGGAAATGATATAATCCGTTCCCGCCGCCTTTTTAATGGTTTCCAACCAGTCTGCCGCATCACCGAATTTTGAGTCTACATTGGCTACGGTATAGCTCACAATCGGTACAACTTCGGCTCCCGCCGCTCTCAGCCGGCAGATTTGCGGAATCACCTCTTCATACGTGCAATGTGATCCTGTTAACCCAAACCCGATTCTTTTCCCTTTGAAATCCACTTGTTATTCCTCCTGATTACCCATTTGTTCCTTGACAAGACGGGATAACGTATCCGCCAGGATTTGTCCCGCTGTCTTCGGGGCGACGATTCCGGGTAAACCAGGTGCCAAAAGAGCCTTTATTCCCTTTTTTTCGGCATATTGAAAATCGGTACCTCCCGGGCTGGAGGCCAAATCAATAATCACTGCCCACCGTGGTAACTCTTCAATCACTTCTTTCGTAATGACCTTTGCAGGAATGGTATTAAAAACAAGGTCGAGATCCGATACATGATAAATCATTTCATCCATGGTAAATGGAGTAAATCCCATCTCCGTAATACGGGCAATATGGGCCGGACGACGGGCTCCAACCTTTACCTTCGCACCCATTCCCTGTAACGTACGAGCCATGGTCATTCCTGTACGTCCAAAACCAAGTACAGCACAACGTGAACCGTGAATCGTAAAATCCGTGTTTTGAATCGCCATCATCACGGCACCTTCTGCTGTAGGTATGGAATTATAAATGGCCACATCGTCCCGGTTCAAAATTTCCTGCAATCTTAAACCCGTATTGTCAACAAGTTGACGTAAATATGGCCGGCTCATTCCCGTATAAATGATAGCATGTTTCGGAAGATATGAAATATCATTCTCTGAAAGGTTCAAGGAGCGTGAACAAAAAATACTTTCTATATTTCCTTCATCATCCGTACCCACGATCGGAAGAATCAAAGCATCGATTCTTTTCAAGACCTCCCCCGACAATTCCGTCTTGATGGCTCCCCTGACACCATCTTTTTCTTCATCGAGGTGATCAAATCCGATCAAATAAACCGTTGCCTTACACTTGATAAATTTGCGAATGACTTCTAACTGTCGGGCATCTCCGCCAACAATAGCCACGTTTACTCCTGACAACATGCAGATAGCCCCTTTCAACAAATTTTACTTGATATCAAAATATGGGTAAAGAATGAAACACCCGGTACCAGTGGAATACGCGCCCACGCTACATCGTATTCAATCCGGAAATCGGGTGTTACAATCAAACATTTTATTCAAATTCACGTTGCGTTTCCGTTCCCCTCCGACGCAATTCAATAATAATCATCTCCGGTCCGATTTTACGTATCGTATTCCAGGGAATGACAATTTCATCTCTTTTTTTACCGAAACCCAGGAAACTTGTTGCCGGGAGAACAATCGATTCAATTTCCCCATTCTCGGGATTGATCACCAGATCGGACTGGGCAACGATCCCCACTCTTTCTCCATTATCCAGGTTAATAATTTCTTTTCCGCTAAATTCGGAAAACCGCATGAACTCATCCTCCCCTCAATTACTAAATATGCAAATCACGATATAAAAAGTACCGGAAAATAGGGAAAGGGCTGCCTTCAAGTCTGTGAATCAGACCGAAAACAGCCCTGTGATTTTGACGGTTTCAGGTTCCGGAGGAAGATACACCGGTATGTCCAAAACCGCCTTCACCGCGTTTGGTTAATGATAATTCGTCGGTTTCCAACAGGTCCACCCTCGGAACAAGTTGAAATACCATTTGAGCGATACGGTCTCCCCGTTCGATGACAAAATCTTCTTTTCCATGATTGATTAAGATCACGCCTACTTCACCGCGATAGTCCGCATCGATGGTCCCGGGAGAGTTGAGACAGGTGATTCCCTTTTTGAGAGCCAGCCCGCTTCGCGGTCGGATCTGGGCTTCAACCGTTTCCGGCATCGCCAGTGAAAAACCGGCAGGAATCAACTTTGTTTCTCCGGGAGATAATGTTACAGGCTCTGTCACGGCAGCAAAAATATCGAATCCACTGGCCGCTTCCGACATTTTTTTCGGAAGAGGAAGATCTTCATTTCCCGTCAACCTTTTAATTTGTACTTTTACAGGTTGCAAGTAATCAGACAATCAAATCACTCCTTATTGCTGAAGGAAGTTCTTCATGGGGGCTGACGAGTGCCAGTGAAGCCTTACCATGCAAAAGTTCCTCCGTAGCCTGTTGAATGGATGCCAGCGAAATTGCATCTACTCTCTCAATAATCTCGTCAAGGGTCAGATGTTTACCCAGTAACAACTCGTTTTTACCGAGACGGCTCATACGGCTGCTGGTACTTTCCAGACTAAGCATCAGGCTTCCTTTTAGCTGTTGTTTTCCCTTTTCCAATTCATCTAACGTGATTCCATTATCTTTTAAGTCCCTGATAATTTGAAAAATGACTTCGTGAACCTGTTCCAGTTGATGATGAGCAGTCCCGGCATAAATGGTAAACATGCCACTGTCTTTATAAGACGAATGATACGAAAAAACAGAGTAGGCCAGTCCCCTCTCTTCTCGGACTTCCTGAAACAACCGGGAACTCATGCTTCCTCCCAGAATATTGTTCAACAAGATCAACGAATATAAATTGCCGTGATTGATCGGATAGCCGGGAAAAGAAATACACAAGTGGGATTGTTCCGTTTCTTTTTTGCGAACAATGGTATTCGGTTGAAATTCAGGTGTTGTTAATATCTTTTCCGTTTTTCTGATTTTGCGCGGAAACTCGGAAAATAATTGATTGATTTTCTCCAGCAATTCGTCCGTTACATTTCCCGCCACAGCAATAACGGTATTTTCCGGAGTATAGTGTTCTTCTATGTATTGAAAAAGATCCTTTCGCGTTAAGCTTTTCAAGACATCTTCCGTTCCCAGAATACTGTACCCGAGCGCATGATCACGATAACTGGCTCTTGAGATCAAATCATGGACAAGATCATCCGGAGTATCTTCGTACATGCGTATTTCCTCAACGACAACATTAACTTCTTTTTCCAGTTCGACAGCATCGAATTTGGAATGAAAACACATGTCCGCTAAAATTTCAATCGCATGAGGTGCATGCTCATCCAGAACTCTGGCAAAATAGCAGGTGTATTCCTTGGATGTAAAGGCATTGACATTACCGCCGATATGGTCAAAAGATTCAGCAATTTGCTTTGCGCTTCTTTTTTCAGTTCCTTTAAACATCATGTGCTCAATAAAATGAGATATCCCGTTGTTTTTTGGGGTTTCATATTTAGATCCGGTTCCTACCCATATTCCAATAGCGACGGATCGGACAGATGGTATTTTTTCAGTAATCACCCGTACCCCATTGGCTAATGTTTTTTTATCAATCACGTACATCCTCCTCAGCCTGTTATCTTTAGTCCTTCCCATTGAATCATAGCAAAAATAGAAAAATCACTCAATAGAAACATCAATCCGTTTGGGTGATATTACTTCACTCACCGTTCCCGGAATCAGTCCCTTTTTTTGAGCCGATTCGATTAAAGCCGGCAAAGCTCTGACGCTCGATTCCGTCGGATGCATCAAGATCAGTACACCATGATCCAGTTGTGGAACCAGACGTTCAATAATGGTTTGCGGATGCGGTTTTTTCCAGTCAACTGTATCAAGCGTCCACAGGATCGTTTTCATGCCGAGGCGGTCGGCTATCGTTACTACCCGGTTATTGTATGCACCGGATGGAGGCGCAAACCACTTCGCCTTTACCTTTAATTTTTGTTGAATGAGCAGGTTTGTTTTTACGATCTGATCAGTCGCATCCTGTTCGGATAAGCGGCTCATATCGGGATGTGAATAAGCATGGTTGCCGATTTCATGTCCCTGTCGTACGATCGCTTCCGCCAGATCGACGTTTTTTTGCAGCCAGGATCCGTCGAGA
Organism: Bacilli bacterium; assembly: GCA_041686735.1. Lineage (GTDB taxonomy): Bacteria > Bacillota > Bacilli > JACDOE01 > JACDOE01 > JAWLDF01. Next base: position 278,038 of record JAWLDF010000001.1, on the reverse strand, counting down.
AAAAAAGTAGAACGAACCCCGTATCGATTAAATATCTCAAGCATTTGCGGGATATATTCATTTCCCCAGGCCACATTGACCATGAAAGCAATCATCGGTTTGCGCGGATTTCCTCGATAAATCGGAGCTGGTTCCAGATCGTCAAGTTGAATTTCGGGGGAAGTTTCACGAAACACCAGATCCTTTTCTTTAATCACAGGACGATTCCCTGTTTTTTTCATGGTTGCTTCAATGTCAACTTTTCGACCGTTATATTCGGGAATCGCTTTCCATATCGGATCAATTCTTGCGTTAATCGGTGCTTCCTCAAGGGATTGGGCCATCTCTTCGATGGCGCGAATACGATCATGCCGGCCTTCGTTCGAGAATTCCACTGTCCCCGTTGATTGCTGTTTGGTCACAGATACAAATTGATCGACAGGTTCGGAATTGACCACGAAGATAAACAGAATGCAAAACAGAAATCCTGCCAATGCCAATCTGGTCCGGTAATGCCATGCTTTGTTTTTTTTCATTTTTATTCCTCCGTTGATCCTTGAAATCGGATAGATTGTTTGTACAAAACTATGCCGGAGGAATCGAAGTTATTATTCTTCAGAAAAAAACGAAAAAAGCTTCGAAAATGAAGCTTTTCTCAACTACTTTATGGTCTCTTTGGCGGTAGCGTCTTTGGATTCTTTAAGCACAGCCTTGCGTGAGAGATTAATTCTTCCCTGCTGATCGATCTCAACCACTTTGACCATGATTGAATCACCCACGGATACTACATCTTCCGTGCTTTTTACCCTTTCTTCCGCCAGTTGAGAAATATGGACGAGCCCTTCTTTGCCAGCAAACAGCTCGACAAATGCTCCGTATTTTTCAACCCGTGTCACTTTACCCAGGTAAACCTGTCCGACTTCCACTTCACGAACAAGATCTTCGATGATTTTTTGTGCTTTAAGATTCATTTCCGGGTCAACAGAACAAATGAAGATGCGTCCATCTTGTTCAATATCGATTTTTACGCCGGTTTCTTCAATGATTTTATTGATAATCCGGCCACTCGGTCCGATAACATCGCGGATTTTTTCAGCGTTAATTTTGAACGTGGTGATCTTCGGTGCATAGGGCGAAAGCTCTTTACGCGGCTCCGATATGGCTTCAAGCATTTTGTTCAAAATATACAATCTGCCTTCGCGTGCCTGATTCAGGGCTTGTTCCAGAATGGTACGATCGATTCCCTCGATTTTGATATCCATCTGTAAAGCGGTAACGCCATTCTTTGTTCCCGCCACCTTAAAATCCATGTCTCCCAGGTGGTCTTCCATCCCCTGGATATCGGACAACACCGTCATATGTTCTCCGTCTTTAATCAATCCCATGGCGATCCCGGCAACGGGAGCTTTAATCGGAACACCTGCCTGCATCAAAGCCAGCGTACTTGCGCAAATGCTTGCCTGTGACGTAGAACCGTTCGATTCAAGCACTTCCGAAACGAGACGAATGGTATAAGGGAACTGATTTTCCGACGGAATAATCGGTTCCAGTGCTCTTTCTCCGAGAGCTCCGTGACCGATCTCACGTCTTCCCGGCGGACGCAGCGGTCTCGCTTCACCCACACTGTAGGGCGGGAAATTATAGTGATGCATGAATCGTTTTGATTCTTCCAGTCCCAGTCCGTCAAGGATTTGAACATCTCCCAGTGCACCCAGTGTACATACGGAAAGAGCCTGGGTTTGTCCCCGGGTAAAAAGTCCGGAACCGTGTGCCCGCGGTAAGAGTTCCACTTCACAGGAGATTGGCCGAATTTCATCCGGTTTGCGTCCGTCGGGACGGATTTTTTCTTCCGTAATGAGACGACGAACCTCTTTTTTCACGATCATATCAAGAATTTCTTTAACCTGTGAAAGTTTGTCCGCTTCCTCTTCTCCATATACTTCAGCAAAGTGATTGAGGGTTTCTTCCTGAACGCCGTCGATTGCGTCCTGACGCGCCTGCTTTTCCTGTACCTGAATGGCTGCCAGCATTTTTTCCGTCGCATACTCACGCACAGCCCGGTCAATCTCTTCATCTACTTGATGCAACACGACATCCATTTTTTCCTGACCGATTTCTTTAGCGATCGACTCCTGAAAAATGACCAGTTCCTGAATCGTTTTATGCCCTTCCATGATCGCTTCCAGCATGACTTCTTCCGGCACCTCGTCGGCCCCTGCTTCCACCATGTTGATTGCGTTTTTTGTTCCGGCCACAACTAAATGAATATCACTTTTCTCCGACTGTTCCACAGTCGGGTTAATGACAAACTGACCATCCACACGACCGACAATGACTCCGGCGATCGGTCCGTTAAAAGGAACATTCGATATCGACAGAGCAGCCGATGTACCGAGCATGGCTGCAAATTCCGGAGAGCAATCCTGATCTACGGATAATACGGTGTTTACGATCTGAACTTCATTTCGAAATCCATCGGGGAACAGGGGGCGGATGGGACGGTCGATCAGTCTCGCCGCCAGTGTTGCTTTTTCACTCGGACGACCTTCTCTTTTAATAAATCCGCCGGGGATTTTCCCGACTGCATATAACCTTTCTTCATAGTTTACGGTCAACGGGAAGAAATCCAGATCAGACGGTTTATCTGAAGCGGTAACAGCAGATAAAACAACGGTGTCACCGTACTGGACCAGAACAGCGGCATTGGCCTGCTTCGCCACTTTTCCGTATTGAACGGAAAGTTTTCTTCCTGCGACTTCTGTCTCGTAGGTCTTAACTTCCATGTACGCTTGATCCTCCTCTCATATTTCACATAAATAGATTTCTTCATCATCTTAGTATTTCCTTCTCCGCCGAGAAATTATCTTTTACCCTGCAAAAAAAATCTTCCCATCCGCAGATGGAAAGATTTTTGAATTCGAAAAGTTTTAACGGCGTAAACCAAGCTTCTCGATTAACTTCCGATAGCGGGTAATATCCTTGTTCTTGAGGTAATTAAGTAAATTACGCCGCTTACCTACCATTTTTAACAATCCCCGACGGGAATGGTGGTCATGCTTATGTTCGCGCAAATGCTCATTCAGATAGTTAATCTTTTCAGTAAGGATAGCAATTTGTACTTCCGGTGATCCGGTGTCCGATTCGTGGGTCCGGTATTCCTGAATTAATTGCAGCTTGCGTTCCTGAGTTAATGCCATCCTTTTCACCTCCTTCGTTGGTATCATCCCCTGTAGCCCAGTCGATCGACGGTGACCCGATAGCCGAGCCAAGGTTCACGAGATAGTATAGCATAACGGCGATATTAAAGTAAATGTTTTTGCCTATTTTTCTTGTAAAAAAATGCGAAAAGCCTCAATATCTTGTGCAATCTGGTTTTTAAGAGCGTCAACTCCGGAAAATTTCTGCTCTTCACGGATAAATTGAAGAAAAGAAACTTCCAGGGTTTGATCATACAGATCTTCATGCAAATCGAAAATAAATACTTCAAGGGATTTTTGCTTGCGTTCCGTTTCAAAAGTGGGTTTGATCCCGATATTCATCAGACCGAAATATTCTTTTTCGTTATGAAACACCCTTACGCCATACACCCCGTTTTTTGGTACCAGATATGGTTGAGTTAAATCAAGATTGGCTGTGGGAAATCCGATCTGCCTTCCCCTTCCCTCACCATGTACAACCTGACCGCGAATGGAATAGGGTCTGCCCAAAAAGAGGGCAGCCTGTTCAACTTCCCCCTGGTGTAAATAGTCACGAATCGTGGTGCTGCTGATTTTTTCTCCGTATCGATTCACGGGGGCAACGACATCGACCCCATAACGATCTGCCGCGAGACTCTGCAGAGTATAAGCGGTTCCCGAACCACGGTAGCCGAAAGTATAATCAAAACCGACCACGATATGTTTTGCGGCAAGCGGAATAAGCATCTCTTCCACAAAATCCTGCGGATAAACAGAAGAAAACGGGATATCAAAGTGAACAACATAAACGATATCGATTCCCATTTGTTCAATAAGAGCAAGTTTGTGTTCCAGCGGCGTCAGATATCGGTTATATCCCGTTTTCCCAAGCACTTCGCGGGGATGCGGGTCAAACGTCATCACCGCACTGAGCAGAGATTGGCGGTTGGCTTCATCGATCGCCTTTTGAATTACCCGGCGATGCCCGAGATGAACACCGTCAAAATATCCGACCGCCATCACACAGGGATGAAATTGTTCTTCCGCTGAAATTGGATATTGTAATCGTATCACTTTCAACTGACATCTCCCCCAATCAGTTGCCGAAACACTTTTTCCGGTTTTAACCATATTTCTCCATTGAGTTCGGAATCGATATTCTCTCTTCGATACAGAGCGAGAAATTGACGGGATTCACCGTCATGTCCGTCAAAATAAATACGGAATAATTCCGCCGAACCTGTCTCCCGGGTCATTTTTATCCCCTGTACTTTGATTTTTTTGCCGTCAAGCACATCCATTTTTTGATCTCCGTCCACCACGATTTCAGGAAAATGTGTGACTGCGCTGTCAACGGGATAAAGTAAATCCAGCCATGTACCCTCTTTAACCGCCTGTTCCAGTTCTTCGAATGTGGCACAATTGTCCCGGGTGTAGGGACCACTGCGGGTACGGATCAAATCGGACATGTGAGCGGGAAACCCCAGTTCATTTCCCATATCTTCACAGAGTACCCGTATGTATGTCCCCTTTGAGCAGGAAACATCAAAAGTCACATGACAGAGGTCGTCGGAATATGTGAGGTCAATCAATGTCAGTTGATAAATCATGACTTTCCTTGCTTTTCTTTCAACCTGTTTCCCTTCACGTGCCAGTTGATACAGACGTTTTCCTTTCACTTTCACAGCCGAATACATCGGAGGAACCTGTTCAATTTCACCGGTAAATTTTAAAAATACCCGTCCGATGTCGTCCGTCGTCACGTCACCCGATTTGACAGGGCGTGTTTCCCTTGTCCCCCCTGATGAATCCAGGGTATGCGTTGAACGACCAAGCGTCATGACTCCATGGTAAAATTTGGGAAGTTCTTGTACATACTCGGCAACTCTCGTTGCCTGACCGAGACATAAGGGCAATACTCCGGTCACGTCGGGATCAAGGGTTCCGGTGTGACCTATTTTTTTTACGCCCGTCAAACGTCGAACGCGATGCACACAATCATGCGAAGTCATTCCCTCTGGTTTCCATAACGGTAAAATACCATGGTGCATCCTGTTTCACCTACTTTGCTGCAGATCCTGTTTCACCTGACGAAGAACTTTCTCTTTCACTTGTTCAAGGGTCCCTTCCACAGTGCATCCCGATGCACGAATGTGTCCTCCCCCTCCAAAGTGTTTTGCAATGGCGGCCACATCCACTTTTTCACGGGATCGAAAACTGACTTTCACGATGTCTTCTTCAACTTGTTTAAAGCATATAGCCACTTCCACATTTTCAATGTTACGCGGATAATTGACAATCCCGTCCACATCATCGCGACCGGCACCGGATTGCGACATATCCTCAAGAGAGATCGAGATATGAGCTACTTGACCGTCCTCAATCACTTCGAGAGTCCGCAGGGAACGTTGCAACAGACTAAGATAGGCCTCGCTTTTCAATTCAAGACATCGCTCAGCCACTTTAGACGGTGAGACCCCGAATTTCAAAAGTTCAGCCGCTTTATACATTACCTCAGCGGTGGTATTGGCATATCGAAAACCACCGGTATCCGTCAACAAACCGGTATACAGACAGGTTGCCAGATCGTGATCCAGTCCCTCTCCCATATCTTCAAGCAGTTCATAGATGACTTCAGTCGTCGAGGCAGCATCGTCGCGTATCAGATTAACTGCTCCATAACGATCGTTGGTGGGATGATGATCAATGTTAAGAATAAGGACATCTTCAACAAAAAATTGTCTCACTTTTCCCATCCGTTCCCGGTCAGCCGAATCCACCGCAATTACATAACGGTATGTTTCTGCCAGTGGCGTCTGCGATACATTGATTAATTCTCCGTACATGGGAAGAAAGGAGAAACGACCCGGTGTTTCTCCTTCATTAACCAGTGTGAAAGACTTTCCCATGCGCTTTAACAGACATCCCACGGCCAGCAGAGACCCCGTAGCATCTCCATCAGGATTAACATGATTCACCACTAAAAAATGATCATGCTCTCTCAAAAAACGAGCGGCTTCCTTAAACGATCGTTTATAATTCTCCATCTCTCTTATCGGAACCTACTTTCTTATCCTGATTAATTTGCTGCAGCAATTTTTCAATCTTGTTTCCATATTCAATGGATTCATCAAATTGAAAAACCAATTCCGGTGTCTTGCGCAGCTTGACGACTTTGCCGATTTCCGAGCGAATGAATCCTTTAGCACGGGATAGGCCCTCCAGTGTGTTCATTTTCTGCTCCTCATCACCCATCACACTGATATACACTTTTGCCTGCTGCAAGTCACCCGTCATTTCCACCCCTGTGACCGTCACGAAGCCTATGCGGGGATCTTTTAATTCTCTTTGCAGAATGCGCACCATTTCCTTTTTGATTTGTTCACCTACCCGATGCACACGAACATTACTCATCATGCCTCACCTCTTGGTCTGATACAAAATTTAGCGGGCAACCGTCTCCATGACATATGCTTCGATGATATCCCCTTCTTTGATATCATTATATTTTTCAATGGTGATTCCGCATTCGTATCCCTGAACCGCTTCACGAACTTCATCCTTGAATCGTTTCAACGTATCCAGTTTTCCTTCAAAAATCACGACACCGTCACGAATGACACGAACACCGGAGTCACGGGTAATTTTCCCTTCCGTAACATAGCAACCGGCAATGGTACCTACTTTTGATACCTTGAAAATTTGTCTTACTTCCGCCTGTCCGATAACTTTTTCCTCATATTCCGGATCGAGCATTCCCTTCATCGCTGACTCGATCTCTTCTATCACCTTGTAAATAATGCGATGCAGACGAATGTCCACTTTTTCCGATTCAGCAGTGACACGGGCATTCGGTTCGGGACGCACATTAAAGCCGACGATGATCGCGTTGGATGCAGAAGCAAGGATAACATCAGATTCGGTAATCGCACCGACACCGGTATGGATGATCTTAACCCTGACTCCTTCAACATCGATCTTTTCAAGTGATCCCCGCAAAGCTTCAACGGAACCCTGGACATCGGCTTTAATAATCACATTCAGTTCCTTCATTTCTCCTTCTCTGATCTGCTCGAACAATTCATCCAGAGAAACGCGTGTATTGGCTCCCCGCTCCGATTCCCGTTGTTTCATTGCACGGTATTCACCGATACTGCGCGCTTTTTTCTCGTCTTCGAATACCATAAATTGATCTCCGGCCTGGGGAACATCATTCAAACCGGTGATCTCAACGGGCGTTGAAGGTCCGGCCTGTTTTAACCGCTTACCCAAGTCGTTGACCATGGCCCGAATCCTTCCATAAGCTGTTCCGACTACAATCGGATCCCCTATTTTCAAGGTACCGTTCTGCACAAGCACTGTAGCTACCGGTCCTCTCCCGCGATCCAGTTTGGCCTCGATCACGGTACCACGTGCCCGTTTGTCCGGGTTGGATTTATAATCATGGACTTCAGCCACAAGTAATATCATTTCCAGTAATTCATCCAGGCCTTCATGTTTCAATGCGGACACGTGAACAAAAATCGTGTCTCCTCCCCATTCCTCGGGAACAAGTCCGTGTTCCGTCAACTCCTGTTTTACCCGATCCGAATTAGCCTCCGGTTTATCCATCTTATTAACGGCCACGATAATCGGTACATCCGCTGCTTTGGCATGGTTGATCGCTTCAACAGTCTGAGGCATGACGCCATCGTCTGCGGCAACGACGAGGATGGTAATATCGGTTACCTGTGCACCTCTTGCCCTCATGGTTGTAAAGGCAGCATGACCGGGTGTATCCAGGAAGGTGATTTTCTTATCATTAATGTCAACTTGATAAGCACCGATATGCTGGGTAATTCCGCCTGCCTCTTTATCAATCACGTTCGATTCGCGAATGGCATCCAGCAACGTTGTTTTCCCATGGTCAACATGACCCATGATCGTAACGACCGGTGGACGGGATTTTAATTGTTCGGGTTCATCATTTTCTTCAATCGTTTCAAAATTCCGTTCATCAATCAATACTTTTTCTTCCACTTCGACCCCGTACTCATCGGCTATCAGAGTGATCACTTCCATATCAATCTCTTGATTAATGGTAGCCATCACCCCGAGAGACATTAACTTTTTGATAAGTTCACCGGCTTCTTTGTTCAGGGCTTTTGCCAATTCTCCCACCTGCATCGCACCGCTCACTTCAATTTTTTGCGGTACAGGCTTTTCTTTTTTAAGCGGTTGTTCTTTTACCTGTTGCTGTTTCGATGGAGCCGCCTCATTCCTGTTTGGTTTTTGTTTGTTATGCTGGTTATGCTGGGGACGTTTCTTATGGCGCTGATTTTTTTGATCCGTTTGTGTTTCGCGTTGTTTGTTCGGTGATGGTTTTGATTTTCCTCGGGGACGTTCCTGTTTTTCAGCAGACTGTTTTTCCGGTTCAGCAGGTTTTTTCTTCGCATCGGATGTTTTTTGTGCTTTTGTTTTAAGACCCTCCATATATTTTTCAATCTGTTGAATCATTTCCGGTTCAAGCACACTCATATGATTGGCAACTTCAATATCGAGTCTTTTTAATATTTCCAAAATCTCTTTACTGCTCATGTTCATTTGTTTTGCGTATTGATACACTCTAATTTTACTCATATACTCACCCCACATTTAATCGACAAAATAAGTTTTCATTTTCTTTGCAAAACCAGGATCGGTTACCGCCAGTACAACCCGTTCCCATTTACCGATCGCATGCCCCAACCGGGTCCGGTCTCCGAATTCCAGCCAATCTATCTGATAAAAAGAACATTTATCCAGGATTTTTTTCTTCGTATTTTCCGATGCATCCAGAGAGATGATCACTAGTCTGGCATTGCTGGAACGAATGGCATCAAGTACTCCATCTTCACCTGAAACCACCTTTCCGGCACGCATGGCCAGACCCAGCAAATTAAATACGTTAGGATGAACGGATCTGTTGCCACTGTTGTTGTAGCTGTTCATATGCATCCGCTCCGACTGATGTTTTTAAAGCACGATCAAAAGCCTTCTTTTTTACGGCTGTCTCAAAACATTTCATAGTCTTGCAGATATAAGCTCCGCGCCCGGACATTTTTCCGCTCGGATCAATTTTTATTTCACCTTCAGGAGTTCTCACTACGCGGACCAATTCCTTTTTTTCTTTTAATTCCTGACAGGCAATGCATTTTCTCATCGGAATTTTTCGTCTGCGCATTCGTCACTCCCCCTTAATTTTCCTGATCCGTTTCCTCTTCCTCGTAATCTTCCACGTCAGCCAGAACCATCGGTTCATCTTCAACTTCCTCGTGGGAGGGTTCACCAAAAACAGCCCCGTTTTTCCAGTCAATTCCTTCTTCTTCAGCCTGTGATTCACTCTTGATATCAATTTTCCAGCCGGTCAACTTAGCAGCGAGACGGGCATTCTGACCGCGCTTCCCGATCGCGAGAGACAACTGGTAATCAGGAACAATCACGCGGGTCATTTTTTCTTCCTCGTTTACGGCAACATGCAACACTTTGGACGGGCTCAGTGAATTGGCAACATATTCAGCCGGATCTTCAGACCATTTCACAATATCGATTTTCTCACCCTTTAATTCGTTGACGATCGTTTGAACGCGCATCCCTTTGGGGCCAACACAGGATCCTACCGGATCTACATTGGGATCATGGGAATAAACAGCGATTTTGGAACGATCACCGGCTTCTCTGGCCACGGATTTAATTTCGACAATCCCTTCATAAATTTCCGGTACTTCCAGTTCAAATAAACGTTTCAGCAAACCGGGATGGGTACGTGAAACAAATACCTGAGGACCTTTGGTAGTCTTCTCAACCCTGGTGATAAAAGCTTTCACCCTGTCACCCAGTTGAAAATTATCGGAAGGCATTTTTTCATTCAAAGGCATCAGTGCTTCTACTTTGCCCAGATTGACATAGTAAAATCTTGCATCCTGTCGTTGCACGATTCCAGTGATGATATCTTCTTCGCGATCAATGAATTCATTATAAATCAGGCCTCTTTCCGCTTCACGAATCCGCTGGGTCACGACCTGTTTCGCGGTTTGAGCGGCAATCCGGCCGAAATCCCTGGGCGTAACCTCAATCTCAACAATGTCTTCCAGTTGATATTGCGGATCAATTTCCTGTGCTGCCTCCAGGGAGATTTCCTGACGGGGATCCGTTACTTCTTCAACTACTGTTTTTCTGGCGAATACGCCGACTGCCCCCGTTTCACGATTGATGTCCACCCTTACATTCTGAGCAGAGTTGAAATTTCTTTTATAGCCGGAAATCAAAGCCGCTTCAATGGCTTCAATCAAAACATCTTTGCTGATCCCTTTCTCCTTTTCAATATCGCGTAATGCTTCAATAAAATCAGGATTCATTTCCTGTTTCTCCTCCTTTCAAATCACACCATAAATTTTACAAACGTTGCAGGATTTCCTGCATCAAAGTTTATTTAAAAGAAACTGCCCGCCGGGCACTGGATACCTTCTCAAAAGAAATAGAAACTGTTTGTTTACCGTCTCTGACTTCCAGTACTTTCCCGTCAAATGAGAGCAGTTCACCTTCAAAAACTTTATGATCACCAATCGGTTCATAGGTTTGAATGTGCACATTTTTTCCGACGGATTTCACAAAATCACTTTCCTTTTTGAGCGGACGTTCCGCGCCCGGTGAAGAAACCTCCAAAAAATAAGCGGTCGGGATCGGGTCGGTCTCATCCAGCCTTTTGCTTAACTTTTCACTGATTCTGCTGCAGTCATCAATATCCACAGCTCCGTCGTTTTTATCGATGAAGACGCGCAAAAACCAGTTGGCCCCTTCCTTTTTATATTCAATATCAACCAGTTCGAGATCCGGTTCCTCGGCGAGAATGGGTTCAAGCAATTGCGCGGTAATGTCCGTCACTTTTTTGCTCATGGTTTCCCTCCTTTAATCAAACAGAAAGAGTGGGAAAATCACCCACTCTTTACGAACACATCACTATGATCAGTATAGCCATTTTGATTGTACCATATCCTTCATATCATGGCAAGATCACTATGATTTGAGGATTAAAACAAGCTCAGTTGATTAGAATCAGGCAGATCTTTCAGACAATCCTGTTGTTCAAGGTATTCTACGACAGATTTAGAGATTCGACTGCGCTGTTGCAGGTCCTCTTTAGACAGAAATTCCCCTTCTTCGCGGGCATTTACAATATTCAACGCGGCGTTGGTACCGACACCGGGCAATGCATTAAAAGGCGGGATCAAACCGTCTCCGTCAATGATAAATTGGGTGGCGTCCGAACGGTACAAATCTACATTTTTAAAATGGAATCCGCGTTCGCACATTTCAAGACATAGTTCGAGTACAGTCAATAAACTTTTTTCCTTGGGTGAAGCATCGTTGCCTTTCTCCTCAATTTCCCGAATCTTGTTGCGAATCGCATTGGATCCCTTCACAGCAAGAGAAACATCAAAATCATCGGCACGCACCGTAAAATAAGTTGCGTAAAATTCGATGGGACGATTCACCTTAAACCAGGCAATGCGTACTGCCATTAAGACATAAGCGGCAGCATGAGCCTTGGGGAACATATACTTGATCTGCTTACAGGACCAGATATACCAGTCTGGTACATCATGCTTCTTCATCTCTTCTTCCATTTCTTCCGTCAGTCCGCGTCCCTTTCGGACACTTTCCATGATCTTAAAGGCAAAAGACGGCTCAAGTCCTTTGTGCATCAAATATACCATGATATCATCACGACATCCGATGACATCTTTTAACTCACAGGTTCCCTTGCGCACCAGTTCCTGGGCATTATTCAACCAGACATCCGTACCGTGGGATAGTCCGGATATCTGTACCAATTCGGCAAAAGTGGTCGGAAGGGTGTCCTCCAGCATTTGACGCACAAATTTGGTTCCGAACTCCGGTATTCCCAGGGTTCCCGTATTCGTGCCGATCTGTTCCGCTGTTACTCCCAGCACTTCTGTTCCGCTGAAGATTTTCATCACTTCAGGATCGTTCGGTGGTATTTCCCGCGGATTGATCCCCGTCAAATCCTGAAGCATCCGTATCACCGTAGGATCATCGTGTCCCAGGATATCCAGTTTTAACAGATTGTCGTGGATAGAATGGAAATCGAAGTGGGTTGTACGCCATTCCGAATTTCGATCATCCGCCGGATATTGAATGGGACAAAAATCGTAAATTTCCATATAGTCCGGAACGACGATAATTCCTCCGGGATGCTGACCGGTCGTTCGTTTCACCCCGGTGCATCCCTGAGCAAGCCGTGATACTTCGGCATTACGAAACTGTTTGCCCGCTTCCTCCTGATATTTTTTTACAAAACCGAAGGCCGTTTTTTCGGCGACCGTACCGATGGTTCCCGCACGGTACACATTGTCCACGCCGAACAATTCCTGGGTATATTTATGGGCAATCGGCTGATATTCCCCGGAGAAGTTAAGATCGATATCAGGTACTTTGTCTCCTTTAAAACCGAGGAAGGTTTCAAAGGGAATATCCTGACCGTCTTTGATCATTTTTGCTTCGCAATGCGGACAATCCCGGTCTGGAAGGTCATATCCCGAAGCCACCGATCCGTCATCAAAAAATTGGCTGTGTTTACAGGCCGGACACACGTAATGGGGAGGCAGCGGATTAACCTCTGTGATCCCCGTCATCGTAGCAACGAAAGATGAGCCCACTGATCCGCGGGAGCCGACCAGATATCCGTCTTCTAGGGACTTGGCCACCAGTTTGTGAGAAATGAGGTAAATAACCGCAAAACCGTGACCGATGATACTGTCCAGTTCTTTCTCGAGACGGGCCTCGACAATCTCGGGTAAAGGATCGCCGTATAGTTCTTTTGCACGCTGATAACTCATCTCGCGAATTTCCCGGTCAGCCCCTTCAATATTGGGAGTATACAAATCATCGGGAATCGGCTTGATCTCTTCAATCATTTCTGCGATACGGCGACTGTTATCAATGACCACTTCCCTGGATCTTTCTTCTCCAAGAAAAGAAAATTCAGCCAGCATTTCATCGGTTGTACGGAAATAGGCGTCGGGAAGTTTTTCCGGATCAAGCGGATTTGCCCCTCCCTGACTGGCAATTAAAATTTTGCGATAAGTTTTATCATGCGGTTCAAGATGGTGCACATTACCCGTAGCTACTACAGGGATCCTTAATTTATCACCGATATCCACGATGCGACGATGGATTTCAAGAAGAGACTCCCTGCTTTTCACCAGTTCTTTTTCCACCAGGTGTTCGTAAAAAGTGAGCGGCTGAATCTCCAAGTAATCATAAAACTGGGCCACAGTCTCCGCCTCTTCCGGAGACTTTTGCATCACCGCTTCGTAAAACTCTCCTTTTTCACAGCTGGAACCGATCAACAGACCTTCACGATGTTGTACCAGCAAGCTCCGTGGTATCCGCGGTACACGGTGAAAATAACGGACATGAGAGTATGAAACCAGCTTGTACAAATTTTTTAAACCTGTTTTATTCTGAACCAGGATCGTCACGTGAAAGGGGCGCTGGCGTGCGTAGTCTCCTTCACCCGTATGGTCATTCAATTGATCGAGAGATTCCATTCCTTTTTGCGTACAATCGATCAGCATTTTCCACAGCAAATACCCTGTAGCCTGTGCGTCATAGACTGCCCGGTGGTGGCTTACCAGTTCAATGTTGAATTTTTTACAGAGCGTGTTGAGACGGAAATTCTTTAAATCCGGATACAGATAACGCGCAAGTTCCAGTGTATCGATTACCGGATTTTTCATTTGAGGCTGGCCGATTTTTTTGTATCCCATGTTGAGGAATCCCATATCAAAGCGGGCATTATGGGCTGCAAGCACGGCATCTCCGACAAAGTCCCTGAAGTCTGTAAGCACTTGATCCAGTTCGGGAGCATCCTTTACCATATCATCGGTTATTCCGGTCAACTCAATGATGGTATCCGTCAATTTCTGATGGGGATTGACGAAACTCTCAAACGTATCTATGATTTCTCCACCCTTAACCTTCACCGCAGCAAGTTCAATAATCGTGTCATAATATGAAGACAAACCTGTGGTCTCCACGTCAAACACCACATAAGTATCATCTTTTATAGATCTTGGCTGGGGGTTATGTACCAGCGGCACGCCGTCATCGACGATATATGCCTCCATGCCGTAGATAATTTTAATTCCGGCTTTGTTCCCGGCGGCAAATGCCTCGGGGAAAGATTGAACCACACCGTGATCCGTTATGGCGACGGCAGGATGTCCCCATTTTGCAGCCTGTCCCACAAGATCTTTTACTGAAGAAACAGCGTCCATTGCGCTCATCGGTGTATGCAAATGAAGTTCGACCCGCTTGTCTTCAGCAAGGTCCGCTCGTGTTTCCGGCGTAATTTGATTGATATCATTAGCAATCAGCACCAGTTCCCTCACAAACTGATCATGCTGCACACTACCCCGTACCTTGACCCACATCCCGTCGCTGAGTCGTTGAAATTGCGGAATGTCATCCTTATCTCTGGAAAATATTTTCACCATAATCGAATCATCAAAATCGGTGATGTTAAACGTGACCAGGGTGCGTCCGCTTTTTAACTCACGCAGCGTCACATCAAAAATTTGGCCACGCACTGCGACCCGCTTTTCTTCTTCTGTAATTTCACGGACCGAAACGACTTCGTCCTGAATCTCATAACCAATCATGACCGGACGATCATCTTTTTCGTTCTCCGATTCTTTTTCTTTTTTGCGTGCTTCTGCTGCCTCTCTCGCAGCTTTTTCAATCAAAGCCCTTTCTTCTTCCATTCGCTGTTGATGGAATTCTTCGTAGGCAGTATCCGAATCTTCCGCTTCAAAAACGATGCGCACACGTAGTCCGGTCAACTGTTCAAACAAAGTGGAAAGATGTTGATCGGCTCCTTTTTTTTGCAACATATCCCGCGTAATATCATGCGGTACCGGAACGATGATATCTTTATCCTGCGTCCGGGGAATACAGGACTGCATCGAGGAAAACGAACCGTTAAGGGAACCATGCCTTTGATGTACCTGCTCAACAACAAAAGTCCAGTATTCCGCAACCACTTTTTCAATATCCGGGAGTTTCCGATATCGAAAGTGGCAATCCACAGTCTGCACGTGTTCGAAAGTTTGATTGATCCGTTGTATAAAAGCCTTAAAAACATCGCAGGGTAACAGTTCATCGAGAGAAATATGGAGTACCCATTTTTTCTCCCGTTGAAAAACCTCAAGTTTTTCGATCATTCCACCCGTGAAATAGCGTTTCACAAACGAATCCGGTATCTCCGCCTGCGAAATCAGCGATGCAAAACGCTTTTCTTTCTCGGCAGGGTGTGCCATGCATTCTCCTCCCCCAGATCTTGAATCCGCTACGAAAGCTGTTTCACTAATTCTCTCACCTGTGCCGATATTTCATTAATCGAAACAAGTTGTGTTTCTCCAGTCCGACGGGATTTTAATTCAACCAGACCTTCGTCTATTTTTCCACCGACGGTAATCCGGACAGGAATCCCGATTAAATCCGCATCGTTAAATTTAACACCGGCTCGCTCCTGACGATCATCCAGTAATACATCGTAACCTTCTTCCGATAGTTGTTGATAGATGGTTTCTGCCGCTTCTCGCTGCGAATCCTGTTTCACATTAACCGGAATTACGTGAATATGAAAAGGAGCAACTGACCAGGGCCATTGGATGCCGTTTTCATCATGAAGTTGTTCTGCTATGGCTTGCATTGTTCGAGAAATACCAATTCCATAGCATCCCATCAACATCGTCTGCTTTTTCCCTTGTTCATCAAGAAAAGAAGCATCCAGCGCTTCACTATATTTTGTTCCCAGTTTAAACACATGTCCAACCTCTATTCCGCGGGCAAAACGGATCGGATCGCCACACTTGGGACAGCTGTCATCTTCAGTAATATTGCGGAGGTCTGCGAAATGTTCTACCTTGAAATCACGGTCTATATTTACATTGACATAATGATAGTCCTTTTCATTGCCACCGGTTACGGCATTAACCATATAACGGACAGCATGATCTGCGGCAACGGTTACTTCTTCAGTATTCATTTGTACCGGGCCCAAAAATCCTGCAGGAGCGTTTAATACTTGACGTACTTCATCATCGGTGGCCATCTCGATGACATCTCCGCCAAACAGATTTTTCAACTTAACGTCATTCAACTCGTGATCACCACGAACGAGGGCAAGTACATACCGACCATCCACTTTAAAAAGCAGGGACTTGATCAGTTGCTGCTTGTCCACCTTCAGATAATCTGCCACCTCTTCTATTGTTTTACTGTCAGGTGTATGCACTTTTTCAAGTGGCTTTCGATCCTCAACATCTTCACTGGTTCCCGGTTCTTTGACCACGACTTCCGCCTTTTCCAGATTGGCGGCATAGGAACAACTCTGACAGTATGCAATTGTATCTTCTCCGATTTCCGACAACACCATAAATTCATAGGTATCACTACCGCCGATGGCTCCGGCATCCGCTTCAACCGCACGAAACTCTACGCCGCATCGTTCAAAAATACGTTTGTAGGCTTCATACATTGCCTGGAAACTCTTCTCCAGTCCTTCCCGGTCGGTATCAAATGAATAGGCATCTTTCATGATAAATTCGCGTGCACGCAGAACTCCAAAACGGGGACGCACCTCGTCACGAAACTTTGTCTGGATCTGATATAAGTTAACCGGTAATTTTTTATACGTATTTATCGCATCACGCACGATGCTGGTAATGACTTCTTCATGGGTCGGTCCGAGGGCGAATTGGCGGTCATGCCGGTCTTTTAACCTCATCAGCTCAGGTCCGTATGCATCCCACCGTCCCGTTTCTTTCCATAAATCAGCGGGTTGTATGGCCGGCATCAACAATTCCTGTGCTCCGGCACGGTTCATTTCTTCTCTTACAATCTGCTGAATTTTTAACAATATACGATGGGCCAGCGGAAGATAGCTGTACACACCGGATACGATTTGACGGATATATCCCCCTCGTAATAGTAATTGATGACTGGCGATTTCTGCTTCAGAGGGAACTTCCCGTAATGTGGGAATAAACATGTTCGATTGTCTCATAAAAATTCACCTACCCATTGATGATAAACTTCTGGATATCATTCCATGTCACAAATAAAATCAATAACATTAAAAATGCGAAACCAAGGAAATGAACCATTCCTTCCTTGTGAGGATCAATCGGTTTCCCCCGCAACGCTTCGATGCCGAGGAAAACCAGACGTCCACCATCAAGAGCGGGGATGGGCAGCATGTTAAATATGGCCAGATTGATACTGAGAATGGCCCCCCAGGTTAAGAGAACCTGAAAACCTCGCTCTGCAGCATCTCCGGTCATGGTAAAGATTCCGACAGGCCCGGATAAATCATTGACTGTAGCATCGCCGGAGATCAACATACCAAGACTTTTAAAAATGATTAAGGTGAAATTAACGGTTTCAGTGGCACCACGGGCAACAGAATCGGTAATGGAAAAATAGGTGGCCTGGTAGACCATCATTTTACTTTCCGTTTCACCTGTGGCTTCATTTTCCACCACTTCGGGAACAACGGTGAATAGCATCGGTTGTCCTTCCCGTTCGATTTCAAATTGTAATGGCTCATTGGGGGAAGCTTTCACGATTTCCCTGATATCTTGAAAAGAATTGACCGGCTCCCCGTTGATTGTTTTAACAAGGTCGCCCTGTTGAAGCCCGGCCTCGGCAGCCGGACCGTGCGGCATCACCTTGCCGAGTTTCGGTTCATCCAGTGGCAATCCGTAAACCAGCCCGGTAGATGTTAACAGGATAAATGCGAGCAGGACATTGGCTGCAGGTCCTGCAAAAATGGTGATAAATCGTTGACCCAGCGTTTTTCCGCCAAATTGACGATCAATGGGAGCAATTTGAACCTCCTGTCCGTCAAGGACAAGATGGGCCTGTGGATGAACCCGGTACGTAGTTGACTCGTCGTTTCCAACTTCTGTCACTTTGATCACCAGTTCTTTTTCCAGATCATAGTCTTCAATACGAGCCAGACGAGCCTGCGGATATTTCTCCTTCCCTTTAACAACAATGCGTGTTACTTGCTGTTGTGCATCAAATAACAGCCCGACTTCCTGTCCGGTTTTTAACTCCACCACTTCCGGGTCCTCACCGGCCATGCGGACAAAACCGCCGATCGGCAAAAGTCGCAAAGTGTACAGGGTTTCCCCTTTTTTAAAAGAGAATAATTTGGGCCCCATACCAATGGCAAATTCCCTGCACAATATGCCCGCACGTTTGGCAAACACGAAGTGTCCCAGTTCATGGAAAAATATCAGCGCACCAAATACAAGTACAATCCCCAGTATCGGATTCAACATTAATCACCTTTCATTTCGTAATGTTTGATGACAGTGAAGCAGCCGCCTGTCTGGCCCAGCGATCCACCGCCATAATGTCATGCAAATCGGGATTTTTAATGTTTGTATGTTTCTCAAGCACATCGGATATCATGCATTCAATGTCGAGAAATTCAATTTCCCCGTTCAAAAAACGCTGGACCGCCACTTCATTGGCAGCGTTCATTACGGTTGGCATTGTCCCGCCGGCTTCACCGCACAGATAAGCCAGTTTGATCGCCGGATAACGTTTGAAATCGATTTTTTTAAATCGGAGTTGTGTGATTTCAGTCCAATCCAGTGTTTGAGAATTCAAATCAAGCCTCTCAGGATAATGAAGGGCATAGGCAATGGGCACTCTCATGTCCGGAGTTCCCAGTTGGGCCATCACCGCTGAATCCTGAAACTCAACCATGGAATGAATAATGCTTTCATAATGGATCACACAATCAATCTTTGAAAAGGGAAGATCGAATAACCAGTGAGCTTCAATCACTTCCAATCCCTTATTCATCATTGTAGCAGAATCGATGGTAACTTTCGCCCCCATTTTCCAATTCGGATGTTTGAGGGCATCTTCTGCCGTCACTCCGTATAATTCTTCCCGGTTGCGGTCGCGAAAAGAACCTCCGGAACCCGTTAAGATAATTTTTTTGACGCTACGTCGATTTTCCCCCTGTAAACACTGAAAAATCGCGGAATGTTCACTGTCTATCGGAAGGATCGACACCCCTTTTTGACGGGCCCTTTCCATTACAATATGACCGGCGGATACCAGCGTTTCCTTGTTCGCCAATCCGATATCTTTCCCCGCTTCAATCGCCTTTAGTGTCGGAGACAATCCCCGGCTGCCCACGACAGCGGAGACCACGAAATCAGCATCAGGATGAACTGCAATTTCACCCAGTCCTTCTTCCCCATAAAAAATGTGTATATGGTCCGGCAACAGTAAACGGGCCTGTTCCGCCAATTCTTTTGTCTCAAGAGATACAGCTTTTACATCAAACTGACGGGCCTGTTTGACAAGCAGGTCAACATTGGTACCTGCGGCAAGAGCAACCACCTGAAATTTTTCCCTGTGTTGCTGTATCACATCCAGCGTATTGGTTCCAATCGATCCGGTTGATCCAAGAATGGCAATCTTTTTCATCATGATTCCTTCCCGTTTAAATTATTCTTTTATTCATCAAAGTTGTAGTAAATACAATACAAGATAGACTGCGATCAGACTGTCGAAACGATCCAGTATCCCCCCGTGTCCCGGAAGAATTGCTCCCGAATCTTTGGTATTAAAATGACGTTTGACCGCCGATTCAAACAGATCCCCGATCTGTCCGGTGATCCCGATGATTAAGGTCAAAATCACAATTGTCGTATAAGAATAAATATCTGTCCACCATGAAAAAATGAGTCCGGTGATAACAGCTCCAATCAGTCCTCCGACAGAACCTTCCACCGTTTTATTGGGACTCAGAACAGGCCACAATTTTCTCTGGCCAAGATTTTTCCCGACAAAGTAAGCAAAAATATCTGTGGCCCATATGGTAAACAAGATAAATAAAAAAAGCGAAAGTCCGTTCTCGCCATTACGCAATTCCCACATGGCCCGAAAAGCAAAACCAATATAGAGGATTCCAATCAAAATATAACCTGTTTTTTGTATGTCGAGCTGATTTTTACTCAGAACGGTTACCAGAATCAGAAACAGAACCACGGCCACCAATAAATGCTCGAGGTTCCACATTCCCAATAATGCATGGGTAAAATCGCTAGATATAATAACCCATACCGCCGCCAGTGTCAGCAGTCCGGCAGGCCCATAGATATGTATATGATTCATGCGCAGCCATTCGTAAACGGCAATGGTTGCAAGAAAAAAAATCAGAGCGGTAAAACCGAATCCCCCCAGATAAACAAGGGTTAAAAATCCGGCACCGCCTATGATTCCTGTCCAAACTCTCTGTTTCAGCATATGTCACCTCTATAATGCACCGTATCGGCGGGAACGCCGCTGGTATTCAGCTATCGCCTCAAAAAAATGTTCCCGGGTAAAATCCGGCCAAAAGACATCCGTAAACCACAATTCACTATAGGCCAACTGCCATAACATAAAATTGCTCAAACGAATTTCACCGCTTGTGCGGATAAGCAGATCCGGATCAGGTAACCCTGCCGTAAATAAACGGGATTCGAACTGCTTTTCATCAATTTGTTCAGGGGTTAATTTGCCGTTCTGTATATCACGGGCAATCTCCCTCAACGAATCCAGGATCTCCGCCCTGCTGCCATAGTTTAAGGCAAAATTAAGAATTAATCCCGAATTGTTTTTCGTTTTTTCGCTGGCCATAGACACAGCCTGACGGGTATGCTGAGGCAAGCGTTCTTCGCTTCCTACCATACGTACACGCACATTATTTTCAATCAGTTCGTTCAATTCATTGACCAAAAATTCCTGGGGTAACTTCATCAGGTATTCCACTTCTTCACGCGGTCTTTTCCAATTTTCCGTGGAAAAAGCATACAGGGTCACAATTTTGATGTCAAGTTCACTGGCGGCACGTGCCACTTCTTTAATCTTATTCATTCCGGCACGATGACCTGCCACGCGCGGTAACCCGCGCTGACGTGCCCAGCGTCCGTTTCCATCCATAATGATCGCGACATGTTGCGGAATATTCTCTTTGTCAATCATGGCGGGACTGGGTTTTTGTTTGTTATTGATCCCTGCCAGATGCGCTTTCATTTTATCCAACATCGTGTTCCCCACCCTAGAGAGAATCGACAATAAGGCCCCCTCAAAAATATTGTTCCGAGGGGGAACCATGTCTTTACACTTCCATAATTTCTTTTTCTTTTTCCTCCACGGTCTGATCGACTAATTTTACATATTTATCGGTGGATTTCTGCGTATCGTCCTGATAACGTCGTAACTCGTCTTCAGAAACCTGACCGTCTTTTTCCAGCTTCTTCAATTCTTCATTGGCATCCCGGCGAATATTGCGGATCGCCACCTTGGCCTCTTCACCATGTTTGCGGACAACTTTAACCAATTCGGCACGACGTTCTTCCGTCAATGCAGGGATGGAAATGCGAATCACACTTCCATCATTGGTCGGAGTCAGTCCAAGCTCCGATTTCTGAATGGCTTTCTCGATTTCTCCCAGTGCAGATTTATCCCAGGGCTGAATCACCAGCAAACGTGGTTCCGGTGCGGAAACATTGGCTAGTTGGTTCACCGGTGTTTGTGCACCATAATAATCAACCGTCACTTTGTCCAGAAGTGAAGGAGTTGCCCTTCCCGCACGAAGAGATGCCAGTTCCTTTTTCAGTGCAGATACAGCTTTTTCCATTCTTTGCTCTGCGTCTTTTATGATTGATTGTGGCATATCACCTTTCCCCTTTCACAACAGTACCGATTTTTTCACCCATAACGGCTTTTTTGATATTCCCTTCTTCCATAATTGAAAATACCACGAGGGGAATGTTGTTGTCCATACAGAGTGTTGAGGCTGTCGTATCCATTACGGCAAGACCCTTGTTAATGACGTCCATATACAAAAGTTCGTCAAACTTAACTGCATTTTTGTCGATGCTGGGATCAGCTGAATAAATACCGTCCACTTTATTTTTTGCCATCAGGATCACTTCGGCTTCAATCTCTGCTGCTCGTAAAGCTGCTGTAGTATCTGTGGAGAAATACGGGTTTCCTGTTCCTCCGGCAAATATGACCACACGATTTTTCTCCAGATGGCGAATCGCTTTGCGCCGGATATAAGGCTCTGCAACCTGACGCATTTCAATCGAAGTTTGGACTCGGGTAGGTACCCCGAGTTTTTCTAGCCCATCCTGAAGCGCCATCGCATTCATCACGGTTGCCAGCATTCCCATATAATCGGCAGTAGCCCGGTCCATTCCCTGAGAACTACCTGCCAGTCCGCGCCAGATGTTTCCCCCTCCGACGACGACAGCTACCTGTACACCCAATTCGACAATTTCTTTAATTTGTTCAGCGACGGAAAAAATCACTTTGGGACCGATACCGTATCCCTGTTCCCCCGCAAGTGCCTCACCACTTATTTTTAGTACAACCCGTTTATAGGCTGGAAGAGGCATATGTTAAATCCCTCCATTCCCTATATATTCCACGTTATATACGCTTATCCTGCTTTTTATACAGAAAATTTCTCTGAAAAAAGGGAACACGTTGTGTTCCCTTTTCCTTTTTCATCACGGGGAAAATCCTGGTTATTTCTTTTTCACCTGTGCCATAACTTCTTCGGCAAAATTTTCTTCTTTCTTTTCGATCCCTTCACCAACTTCAAAACGAACGAAGCGGCTGACGGAAGCATTTCCGTTTTCCTCAAGAACTTTTTTCACTTTCTTGTCGGGATCTTTAACGAAAGCCTGGTCTACAAGACAAATTTCCTCAAAGTATTTATTAAGGCGGCCTTCCACCATTTTTTCAACAATATTTTCGGGCTTTCCTTCATTCAGGGCCTGAGTCTTAAGGATTTCACGTTCTTTTTCAACATTATCTTGCGGCACTTCATCACGGGTCAGATATTGCGGACGGGATGCAGCCACATGCATCGCGATATCTTTCGCCAATTCTTCATTGTTGCTGTTATTAAGAACGACAACCACGCCGATGCGACCACCCATGTGCAGATATTCGCCAAAAGTATCCTGATCGGTTTTTTCAAGAATTTCAATGCGACGAACAGACATATTTTCGCCGATCGTTGCTATTTTCTCTTTCAATACCTCTTCAAGCGGTTTACTTCCACCAAGGAAAGGTTTTGCCAGTGCATCTTCAACGGAAGAAGTCTGATGCTCCAGCACATGTCTGGCAACATCTTTGACAAACTTCTGAAAATCTTCATTCTTAGCCACAAAATCGGTTTCACAGTTCAGTTCAGCAATAGCCGCTTTGTTCCCTTCGATATGTATTGCTGTCAATCCTTCTGCAGCAATGCGACCAGCCTTTTTGGAAGCCTTGGCGATTCCCTTTTCACGCAAAATCTCTTCCGCTTTTGCCAGATCACCGTCAGCTTCAACCAGAGCTTTCTTACAATCCATCATACCTGCACCGGTTTTCTCTCTCAATTCCTTTACCATACTTGCAGTGATCGCCATGTCATATCCTCCTTACCGTATGCTTTCTACTCGTCATTATTATTGGCAATACTAATAATTATATTTTCCATAGCGGTAAAAAAAGGTGGTAAGGGATTTAATACCCTTAAGGCCACCCTTTTTCATCTAACCAAGGTTGCATTATGCATTGGAGGTTTCAGAAACCTCTTCTTCTTTTTCAGTAACTTCCGCTTCATTCGCTGTATCTTCGGTTTCTTCAGCAACAGCTTCATCTTCCTGCTGTTGTCCGGAAGCATCGTTAAATTGCTCTCCCTGTTTTCCTTCAAGTACAGCATCAGCCATTTTAGCGGTTAACAATTTTACTGCACGAATCGCATCATCGTTCCCCGGAATCACGTAATCTACTTCATCGGGGTCACAGTTGGTGTCGACAATCGCAACAATCGGAATACCCAGCTTGCGGGCTTCAGCTACAGCGATCCGTTCTTTGCGGGGATCAATGATGAACAATGCATCGGGAAGATCCTTCATGTTCTTGATACCGCCAAGGAATTTCTCAAGACGGTCTTTTTCCTTGCGAAGAAGAATAACTTCTTTTTTGGGAAGCAGATTAAACGTGCCGTCCTCTTCCATCTTTTCCAGTTCATGCAGACGGTTGATCCGCTTTTGGATGGTTTCAAAGTTGGTTAAAGTACCACCAAGCCAGCGCTGGTTAACATAATACATGCCACAGCGCTCAGCCTCTTCGCGAACGGAGTCCTGAGCCTGTTTTTTCGTTCCGACAAACAGGATGTTTCCTCCGGAAGCTGCCGTTTCACGAATGAAGTGATAAGCCGCTTCCACTTTCTTTACCGTTTTTTGCAGGTCAATAATGTAAATACCGTTTCTTTCCGTGAAGATATAGCGCGCCATTTTGGGATTCCAGCGGCGAGTTTGATGCCCGAAATGAACCCCTGCTTCTAAAAGCTGTTTCATAGAAATTACCGCCATATCTGCACACCTCCTCTGGTTTTATTTTTTCCTCCGCTTTTGTCCTCTTTAAATAAGACTGTTCATCCAGAGGTTCCTTCCTGCACTTGATCACCTGAACCGTGTACAGTGAAGAAACTTGTCTGCCTGATGTACGATATGTACTGCAGGAACAGCACCCTTATTCAAATCGAAAAGCGTGTGTAGTTTTACACCGTTCAATAATATATCACAGTTGGGGAGGGAAAGCAACACGGAGTTACAGGGAATTTGAGACATGATTGATGCAAAGTTTCTCTTGTGTTATCAATCTTTTCTTATTTAGTCATAATTCCTGAATAATATGTGACACCATCGCAGATCTAAGCACAAGAATATAGAAAGAAGAGCCTTTATTGGCTCCCCTTTTTAACCTGCCAGTTATGATTCACTTCTGCGTGCAAAATCTTATTCTCACTTACATCTCTTATCAGCAATTCTGATATTTCGATTGGAATTTCTTTCACTATTTTGTCCGGGCCAAACATATGATATCCTCCGGCTCCCGAAGAACGATAATTATTCATGGCAACATGATAGTATTTATTGTTTTCGATGTCCTTACCACTACAACGAAGATTGACCACCCGCTCTCCGGGCGGACGGGTAATATCAATAATATATTCAATCCCTTCCCACATGTCGTAATTAAAACTTAACAATCTGGGCTTCGTCCAATCGGGATGAATCCCGACTTCCCCATTTTTCACGGTAAAAAAGGATGCGGTTTGTTCCAGTGCAAGTTTAATATCAATTCCTGTTAGCTTTAAGACGACAAGTGTATTTGGAAAGGGGTAAACTTCCAGAATATCTCTGCGACTGATCGTTCGTCCCAGTCCTTTGATATCCGGATTGAGTAAAGCCGTACATGAAATTTCTGTTTCCGCCGCATTCATTTGTACACGGTTGATCCACTCGATGATCGGATGTTCTTTAAGCCATACCTCATTTAGAGGATCTTTGATTGTGAAATCCCCCCGGGTTTCTCCGAATTTCTTGTTTAGCCATTGTTCTGAACATGTTACCGCTGTCTGCAGTATGGTTTCTATTTGATCGTCTGGCTGTATGCCCTCTGTGGATATGAGCTCCACTTGTTTTTCAATGTTACAGGTTGTCCCCTTTTCCGGCTTTGAGACAATAAAAGTTATTTTTCCTACGTGGGATGCACCCGTTCCCGGTTGAACAACGGCAATATCATCGATTTTGGAAGCTAATAGCATATGTTGATGACCGGTTATAACGGCATCGATTCCATTCACCTCTTTTGCCAGGCGGTATCCTTGGTTTTCACCATGATCTTGTCCAATGGGCTCGAGAGTTTCCGGGTTTCTCTCCAATCCCCCATGATAGGCTAATATGATGATATCTGCTTTTTCTTCTTGTTTTAAAAGAGGGACCCAATGTCTGGCTGTTTCTATCGGGTCTAAAAAATCCACCCCTTCGATATGCCGGGGATCCTCCCATACCGGTACAAATTTCGTTGTTAATCCCAATATTCCAATGCGAATACCTTCAAATTCACGAATAATATAAGGTTGTCCAAAAAGCGGCTGTTTTGTCCCTTTTCTCACCACATTGGCGGAAATCCAGGGGAAATTGGACTCAGATACAATGTAGGACAGTTTCTCAATTCCAAAATTAAATTCATGATTTCCAAGAACCGCTGCATCATAACAAAGTTGGTTATGGACGGATATGATCGGATTCGGGATTCCGCTATCCTCATACTCACTTATTGCCCACTGGGCCAGTGGCGTTCCCTGAATCAAATCACCATTATCAATAACAATCACATTTTTTTCCTGGATCCGAATTTCTTTAATCACAGCAGAAGCACCGGCCATTCCCATTTTCCTCCCGGAGGGGTCTGATAACATATGACCATGCACATCACTGGTACACAAGATAACAATTCTGGTTTGCAATCTGATCCTTCCTCTCCCCCGGTTATTTCACTCCTGTATGCATAAAACTATTGATAAATTGTCTTTGAAAAATGATAAAAGCTATGATTAACGGCAAAATGACAAACAACATTCCCGCTGTAACCATCGCCCAGTTGGCCCCGGATTCCGACGATGATGAAAAGATTTGCAGACCAACGGTAAGCGGACGATTATGGGCAGAATTTGTTACAATCAACGGCCAGAGATAGTTATTCCAGTGGAAACTCCCTACAGTCAATGCTAACGCGATTAAGGTGGGACGTGCGATGGGAATATAGATTCTGGTCAAAATATGCCACAGCCTGGCCCCTTCCATTTGTGCAGCTTCATCAAATTCCAGCGGGACCTGCTTAAAGGTTTGACGCAACAAAAAAATACTAAACGCCGATGCAAAGTAAGGCATCATTACTGCCAGTTTAGTATCGATTATTCCCAGGTCTGCGATCACCTCGTAATTGGGGGCAATTAAGATATCGGCGGGTATCATCAGTTGCACGATATACAAGATAAATAAAACATTGCGCCCGAAGAATTCCAATCTGGCAAAGGCATATGCAGCCAAAACCGATGTAATGAGTTGAACCGCAAGAATTCCCAACACAATGATAATTGTAGCAATATAATAAAGACCAAACGGAGCCTCATGCCAGGCATCCACAAAATTATCAAATGTAATTCCCGTAACCTCAAACAGTCCTTTATAAACATCATTGGCAGGGCGAAATGCTATGGATATAGACCAGATAAGAGGAATAATCCATATAAATGACAAAAGCACCATACCCGCAGTGTTGATCGCCTGTCTGAATTTGGAACGATCCATAAAATGATTCCTCCCTGTTAGCGATAGTGAATTCTTCGTTCAAAGGTGAAAAAATTAAATAGTGAAATAATAAGTAAAATTGCAATTAAAATAACACTTCCTGTCGCAGCAATTCCTATATCTCCGAAAGAAAAACGGTTTTGGTAGATATAATATAAAATCAAGTTACTGGCATTGTTGGGTCCGCCGCCGGTCATAACAAAAATATGATCGACGGTTTTTACAGAACCGGTGAGCGCTATGATAAAGACAAATAATGTGGTCGGCATGAGAAGCGGAAATGTGAGCCGGCGAAATACATAACTGCCCGAAGCTCCTTCCATCATTGCTGACTCATATATATGCCGGGGAATATTTTGCAATCCGGCTAGGTAAAAAATCATAAAAAATCCGGCTTCTTTCCATATGGTCATCAAGATCATGGCCGGCATTACCCATTTCTCGCTGTTTAACCACGGGATTTGTGAAAGCCCCAGAAAATCAAAAAAACGGGCAAACAATCCGTAATCTGGTTGATAGATAAATAACCAGATATTTGCCACTGCGATCAGCGGAATCACTGTCGGATAAAAAAAAGCTGTCCTCATCAATTGTGTCAATTTCGTTTTTTGATTTAGTTTTATCGCAAAAAACATCGCAAGTGCCATGCTTGTGGGAACAGTTCCCAGAGCAAAGATGAGATTATTTTTAATTACCTTTTGAAAAACGTCCTCCTGTAGCAGATAAGAGTAGTTTTCCAAACCCACAAAAACCCCTTCCGGACGCAGGTTATCTTTTAAATACAAACTATCATGTATGGATAAAATGGTAGGGTAATATGTAAATAGAATTAAAAATATTAAGGAAGGCAATAAAAACAGATATCCTGTGAGATTTATGCGAAAGCGTTCTTTTTTAAACAAAAAATAACCCCCTTTGAACAATCAGCAAATGGAAAGCTGATACATCACGATCATCGACTTGCTTCTGATGTATCAGCTTGTCATCATCCATTTGAAACGTTTGTTATTAGAATCCTCTCAAGGCTCTTTCGGCATTGCTTTGAGCCTCATTCATCGCCTCTTCGGCTGATTTTGTCCCGGTAATAACCGCTTCCACTTCATCACTGAATGCTTTAACGACTTTACCATTATTGTGGGTGGCAAACTCAGCACCGGCAAATTCCAGTTGATCTCTGGCTACCGCAGCCTGAGGGAATTCCTCAATATACTTTTTCAAATCTGTTGTCTCATAAGCGGATTTACGTGTTCCGATGTACCCGCTGGCCATACTCCAATCCGCCACGATTTCAGGTGATGTTAAATACGTGACAAATTCCCAGGCAGCATCCTTGTTCTCCTGCGGGATATCTTTGAAAATGTATAAATTACCGCCGCCGAGGTTAGTGCGATTTCCTCCGTTGGTAGGAAGCATTGTTACACCGAAATCAAACTCTGCTTTGTTTTTGATGTTAGTTAAACTTCCGGTTGAATGAATCGCCATCGCAGTTTTTCCGGCCAGAAAATTGGTCGGGATATCTCCCCATCCCTGAGGTCCCTCCGGCATAATTTTATGAACATGAGCCAAATCATAGAAAAACTGTACTGCTTCGATGGTTTTAGGATCGTTAAATTTCACCTTCGTTCCTTCTGGATTAGCCAGTTCCACCCCGTTTTGTAAAATGAACGGCTGAATATTCCAGTAGCTGAAGAATCCACCCATCGGCACTTGAAGTCCCCAGCGGGTCACTTCGCCATTTTCTGTTTTGACTAATTTTTTACCTGTCTCAATTAATTCATCCCATGTGTCCGGAGGATTTGTTATGCCTGCTTCTTCAAAAATTTCTTTGTTGTAAAACAAAACCTGTGTGGAACGCTGAAACGGCAAGCTGTAACGCTTTCCGTCAATTTCCGATCCCTGCAGAAGTGCCGGATAAAAATCATTGATATAATCGTCACCCATTTGCTCAATATACGAGTCCAAGGGTTCAACATATCCCAAATCAGTCAGATCAAAAATGTCTGTTTGTAAAAGAATGGCTAAATCCGGAGCATTGCCGGCTTCGATTGCTGTTTTGGCCTTGGTGAATGTATCGGTATAACTTCCTGCAAATACCGGAGTGACTTTAATTTTACCTTCATGGGCCGAATTAAACTCGTTCACATAGCTTTCTATTTTATCAGAAATGGCCCCCCCGACGCTGACCGGATAGTAAAACTCCAATTCAACGACCTTTCCGTCTGTCTCTTGCTGTTCTTGATTTTGAGGTTCACTTCCCTGCTCGGATTGGTTGCTTTCTTCGGGTGCTGTCGTATTCTCGCTGGAACAACCGGTAAAAATCATCGAAAAAACAAATAATACCATAATACCAATGATCGAT
This sequence comes from Bacilli bacterium, assembly GCA_041686735.1. Classification (GTDB taxonomy): domain Bacteria; phylum Bacillota; class Bacilli; order JACDOE01; family JACDOE01; genus JAWLDF01. The sequence goes on along the minus strand of JAWLDF010000001.1, from coordinate 248,237 downwards.
AATTTTTTCATCATTTTTTCCTCCTCGTGTTCCTTCATGATTTATGGTCAATTAAGCATTGACTCCTTCATTTCATTGAGCTGGAATTCATCAGGCAAGCGTTTCTCAGATTCATAATCAAATAAATGTACGGATGAAGCGGGAATGTTAATAGAGATCCGGTCATCATTGGAATATATGTATTGTCCGTAAAGCTTTGCAGTCCATTGATACATTCCGAACCGGAAATAGACCAGACTTTCTTTTCCCAGGATTTCTGAATTTATAACAGGAAAACGAAATTCATCACGAACATCCTGACTGGATTCATTCAGTTGCAAATCCTCAGCTCTGATTCCTATCAATATTTTCTTCCCGACATATTCCTTTAATGGATGGGCATCATCGGCAAGGCTGACAACATAATTTTGATGACGGAACCGGATGTTTCCATCCTGTTGGATTAGTTCTCCTTCAGCAAAATTCATAGGAGGGGATCCGATAAATCCTCCGACAAACCGATTGACCGGTCGGTTAAATAATTCAATCGGTGTACCGGTTTGCTGTACTTTTCCATCCTTCATCACAACGATCTTGTCACCAAGGGTCATGGCTTCTACCTGGTCATGAGTTACGTATACCATCGTCGCATTTAATCGTTTCTGAAGTTCTTTAATTTCTGTTCTCATATGATTTCTCAGCTTTGCGTCCAAATTTGATAACGGCTCATCCATCAAAAAAACCTCAGGCTGACGGACGAGAGCCCGTCCGATGGCCACCCTCTGTTTCTGACCACCGGACAACTCCCCCGGTTTCCGGTCTAATAGATTTTCTAACTGAAGGATTTGTGCTGCTCTCAGCACACTTTCCTTCAACTCTTTTTTAGGCACTTTCCTTACCCTTAAACCGAAAGCTATGTTTTCAAAAACTGTCAAATGAGGATACAACGCATAACTTTGAAAGACCATCGCCATATCTCTTTGCGAGGAATGCAGGTCATTCAATCGTTTATCATTCAGGTACAAATCCCCATCCGTTATCGTCTCTAACCCTGCAATCATTCGGAGCGTTGTTGATTTGCCGCATCCGGACGGACCGACAAGTACAACAAATTCACCGTCTGCAACTGTTAAATTAACTCGGTCCACAGCAAGATGTTTATCAAACTTTTTTGTCAAATCTCTAAGTTTAAGTGTTCCCATCTAAATCCCCCTAACAGACTCAAGTCTATTCTTTACATATGAACTCTGTATGAATATATTGTTAATTAATTGTTAAATTATTGAAGAAAGGGGGCTTAACGATGGCCACCCAAAACTGCATATTAATAACTTCCCAAGTAATCAAAAGTATCCTTGGGATAGCTGTCCCATTCCGTGGAATCATAGGATGTCGCCCCGTCAGTAACCGTACTCCGGCGTACCAGAGTGGTATCCTGAGCAAAGGTTGTGCCCGCTGTTCCGATCACATCGACCACGGTTCCGTTATGCTTCAGTGTGACGGAATCATCACCGTTAAACACAATGTTGTAGCTTTGCATATCTGCCACATTTAAGATCACTGCGGTCGCGCCGGGATTTGCAATAACAAATACGTCTCCACTGGCTAAAGTGCCGCTTAAAGAAATCGGGGTACTCGTGTTGGACAACTCGATGGTATAGGCGGATAAATCTACGGTGCTCCCTATTCCGTTATAGATTTCCAGCGCCTTGTTGTAACTGCTCCCCTCAATATACTCTGTGAAAAATAGATCTGTGCTTGTTCCTCCGGATGGTGCACTTCCGGTATGGCTTCCCAAGTAATCAAAAGTATCCTTGGGATAGCTGTCCCATTCCGTGGAATCATAGGATGTCGCCCCGTCAGTAACCGTACTCCGGCGTACCAGAGTGGTATCCTGAGCAAAGGTTGTGCCCGCTGTTCCGATCACATCGACCACGGTTCCGTTATGCTTCAGTGTGACGGAATCATCACCGTTAAACACAATGTTGTAGCTTTGCATATCTGCCACATTTAAGATCACTGCGGTCGCGCCGGGATTTGCAATAACAAATACGTCTCCACTGGCTAAAGTGCCGCTTAAAGAAATCGGGGTACTCGTGTTGGACAACTCGATGGTATAGGCGGATAAATCTACGGTGCTCCCTGTTCCGTTATAGATTTCCAGCGCCTTGTTGTAACTGCTCCCCTCTACATACTCTGAGAAAAATAGATCTGTGCTTGTTCCTCCTGTAGATGTACACGAACCGGATGACGGATTAACTGTGACATTGAAGACATCATCGGTTACTCCGCCAATTCCATCGTCTGCTGTAACAGTAATGGCCGCTGTCCCTTCTGCTACGGGCGTTACAGTCAGCATTTGATTCGTTAGGGATACGGTTGCTATGCCCGAATGACCGGATACTGCACTCAGAGTCAGAGAGTTGTTATCGGCATCACTAAAAGTACTGGAAACATTTATTATTAGCGAACATGTTAATTCTACAGATTGATCATCAATTGGATTTACTACTGTTGGTGCCTGATTATCCGGGCCATATGAACCCTGTTTAAATGTTGTACGGTCCCACCAGTCATATCCCGGATCGGGCGCAGCCCATGGTTCAGGTTGCGGTTCTGTTGAATTTGCAGGTGTTTCCATACTCAGCAAGTTTGTAGGCTGATCTAAGGTTAAACCGGCAACCTGATCAAAACTGGTGTAGTTTTCTTGAATAGCAAGCCAATTTACTATATTTACCAACAGAGTGGCATCATCTTGTTCAAGAAAACCATCATATGTTGTTTTTGATTGTCCGTTTTCTTCCCTTAAGTATTTGGGCGTCGAATCCTCAACCGGAGATGAATCTCCTATAAAGGCTGCTTTTCCCAACCCCAATTTTGATATGGCAACATAAGGTCCTTCATCCACACCTCCTCCGTTATAAACCCCCTGGTCAACGGCATAGGGCCAGCTTTGATTAGTCGGAGGAAGATAAACAATGCCTTTTGACTTATTGGGATCAAGAATTGCCAATGTAGAACCGGCGTGCATCGCTACGGTTTGAACTCCCTGTGTGATACCAAATGCTTGATCAGGTGCAACAATGTTATCCGCAATAACATCACCTATGGCATTGTAACGAAACCTGACACCAAAGTTATTGGCCAGCCAGTCGGATGATTGTACCCCCTGCATGGCAAAGGAATTTATTTCTTCCGTCGTCATTCCACTTGTCGGATCTGCCCAGGCTCCCCGACGATAACCGTTGAAGACCTCTGACGAATCCCAGCGATTCTTGTTGCGATCTGCATTATAGTGATCAGCTATAAAAAATATGCTTCCTCCATTTTGTACGTATTGAATCAATGCATCTTGCTCAGAGGTTTTAAATGGAATGTTTGCTTCGGGGATGATAAAAACATGATAATTTTTGATATCGTCATAGGTGACGGGGCTATCTTTGCGAAGTTCTTTTACAAAATATCCTTCATCGGCTAAAGCGTTGGCAAAATCAGAAAAAGCTCCGTCAATAACCCAATCCGCCGCTCCGGCAGTTTGTCCGTGGGTATTATCAAACAATACGCTTTTTCCGTTAACCGTTCCTCTTGCTTCGATCTGGGGTGCGGGATCAAGGGGGCCTTCAGCAAATGTCCGGATTTCGGAAATCCACGTTGCAGAAAGGATCACGAACAATAATGAAACGATAATAGTTTTTTTCAAAACTGAAGTGAATTTCAAGGTAATGTCTCCCTTCTTATTTTGATTCATGCGGGCAAAACCCTTTTCTACCCTCCTTTGAATGAAATTCACTTATATTTTATCGTTGTATGAATAATCTTTTTTTAATAATTCGTTGAATTCGTGTTAATATTATTTATATTTTGTTAATTATTTGTATATTTTGATTCTACATAATTAATCTTCTATTATCAACAATTTCCAACATGCTAACTGTCTGTAAAGTGAGTTGAGCTTAAAATATGAATTATAAATTGCTTAACATTGCAACAGTGATTATTGAAATGGGAGAACATTACCATTATGATTAAGAGGGAAACGAGTTGACATGAAACAGGAAGGGAGTTTCAAGAGTATGTATCATCGAACTCAGACGAGGCCGGTGAAAGTGGGCGACATCACCATCGGCGGAAATGATCAGGTCGTCATACAGAGTATGACCACCACAAAAACAGCGGATGTCAAAAGTACGGTCGAACAGATTCATCGTCTTGAAGAAGCCGGATGTCAAATTGTTCGTGTAACCGTCAATACTCCCGAGGCTGCAGAAGCAATCAAGGATATTAAGAAAGAGATTTCAATTCCTCTGGTTGCCGACATACATTTTAACTATAAGTTAGCTCTCAAAGCCGTCGAAAACGGAATTGACAAAGTTCGCATCAACCCCGGAAACATCGGTAAAAAGGAAAACGTGGAAGCTGTCGTCAAAGCATGCAAAGAACGCGGAGTTCCTATCCGTATCGGAGTCAATGCAGGCTCTCTGGAAAAACACCTCCTCGAAAAATATGGGTATCCCACGGCTGATGCCATGGTGGAGAGTGCATTATACCATATACGTTTCCTTGAAGATCTCGATTTTGAAGATATCGTTGTTTCACTGAAAGCTTCCGATGTACCTCTTGCCATCGAAGCTTATCGTAAAGCGGCCAATGCATTTTCCTATCCGTTGCATCTCGGAATTACGGAGGCGGGAACACTTTTTTCCGGAACGATAAAGAGTGCGGCCGGACTGGGAACGCTTCTTTCCATGGGAATCGGTTCCACCATTCGTATTTCATTGAGCGCGGACCCGGTGGAAGAAATAAAAGTGGCACGTGAGTTGTTGAAGACATTCGGTCTTGCAGCCAATGCCGCCACATTAATTTCCTGCCCAACCTGTGGAAGAATTGAAATTGACCTTTTTTCCATTGCAAATGAAATTGAAGAGTATATCTCCCACATACGTGCACCAATCAAAGTCGCGGTTCTCGGTTGTGCCGTAAACGGTCCCGGTGAAGCGCGGGAAGCGGATATCGGTATCGCAGGTGCCCGTGGTGAAGGATTATTGTTTCGGCACGGAGAAATGATCCGAAAAATACCGGAAGAAAATATGGTCGAAGAATTAAAAAAAGAGATAGACGCCATTGCTGAAGCATATCAAAAAACCGGTCAAATCCCGGGGCGCAAACATTAATGTAAAAAGCCATTAAAATAGAGCCTGGTTATCCGTTAAGTTAAAATCTAGGAAACCAGGCTCTATTCTTTTTTGTTTGTTCCATTCATACGTGACAGTTGTAAAATAAGTTCAACTTCGCCTTTTCCGGAACCGACCGCCCTTGCAATTTCAGCAGTGGTAAGTCCGTTCTGGTGCAATTGAAAAATCCGTTGATAACGCTGTTGAAGTTCCAATTGATCCTCATTATCAGGTTCGTTAACGACAGTTGATTCTCCTTTGATGTCATGGGATGGTTGCGGGGCATTCTCCAGGCGATCAATTTTTTCTTCAAGTTCCCGTACTTTTTGTTCCCACTTTTCTTCCGTTTCCGAGATCGATTGCAGCAGGACCTCGTTTTGTTCTTCCATTTCATTAACGAATTTCTCCAGCAACACCTCAATCCGCTTCATATCTCCGGGGGTCTGCCTGTTTTGCCATGCCAGAAAAGCGACTGAACCCGCCAAAATCAAAAATAAAAGCCATTCTATCCCCATTTGAACCTCCTGTGACTAGTCTATTAAAGTGAAATATCAATATGGTGCCCTTTGTACGGATGAATCGCACTTTCTTTTTGCTTCTGCGTTTGATTTTTTTGCCGGGAATTTTGTTGTTGAGATGAATGTTTACCACTGGAATGTTCATCTTCACGAATGATTCTCTGATCTGATTCCTGCAAGGATTGAGGACGTTTCCGCTCCGTTTCATATTGTTTTTGTAATTGACCGGATACCTGTTGCTGGTCATGTTGAGGCCGCTGGTGAAGTTGTTCTTGAACTCTGGCCGCTTCCTGTGTCCGCGGAATAGCGACTTGGAGTTCAACCGATTTTAAACTCATTGATCACCCACCTCCACATTGTAGCTTGTTGGTTAACGAAGAGGATGTCCGACAATTTCTCCGCCTTCAAGGACAAAATAACTATATTCATAATGATCCTTAATAAAACGCACATAGTTTCCAAATACAAGTTTCACACCGGAATGAATGCGAACCTGGGCTTCTACGCGAGCTTTAGTACTGTTTACCAGTTCCATTGCAATCTCATCTCTTCGTGCCTGTAATTCGAGGATCTTTTGCTCATTGCTTGAATGTGTATTTAATAATTGCTCGAACATTTGTTGTTTGTCGGGCGGTAAATATCCCGCTCCTGTCTGCATTTGTTCAAGTATACGAATTGCTTGAACTGATTTTTTTTGACTTTCCTCGATCTCCTTCAATTGGCGGTCAACCTGGTTCATTTCCTCACGCAATTCGGGTTTTGCACCTACTTCAATACTGGTAGGTGTATTCATCATATTTCCGATCAGTCGTGCGACAACATTTTCTCCCGCCTGAATTTTGCCGCCTACGATTAAGCCTTTGGATTTGTTGCAAACGACATTCCTTCCAGCAGCAACATGGCTGTGCATTATCGACTGGGAAACAATGACGTCACGGGCAGCATAGACCTGAGCATTTTGGATATAACTGGTTTTAATATCCATACCTGCCCTGATGTATCCCTTTTGTTGGGCGGCGATTCCGGCTGTGGCTTCAATCGTTCCCCCAACATCGATTTCTGCACCTTCAATACCACCATAAACACGAAGATCTCCGGAAGCTTTCACCTTAAAACCGGCAAGAATATTTCCCCTAATCACTACCGTACCTACGAAATCGATGTTGCCAACCCCAAAATCAACATCACCATTTACTTCATATACAGGAAAGACATTTAACTTGTTTTTATCGGTAAAACTTACCTGACCGTCGATTGCAGCAAAAATCGCATCCTTTTCCTCATCAAGCACCACGTTTTTCCCCAGTTTCCATGGTGCTTCCTTCCCTCTTTTAGCTTTAATCACATTCCCGGTTACAGAGACCCCGTCCTCACCTTCTTCCGGAGAAATACGACGGGCCAGCATCTCACCTTTTTTAATATTATCCACATTCTTTATATTTCGAAAATCGACTTTTTGCTGATCGTCCTGTTGAGGTGTTTCGGTTAAATCCTGTTGTTCGTACACATATTCGATATATCCGTCTTTCCCGTTTTTCGGAGCCTTACCCTCAGCGATTTTTAATGGTACGCCTATATAATTTGCGGGATTCTGAACCAGGTTTTGGACATTTTCTTCGATTATTCCGTGGGTGATTTTATACTCTGAGAGAAATTGCTTCAGACCATCAACGCTCAATTTTGCAATATCAGCGTCCGGCTTCACGATAACGCTTGCAGAACTTTGATCATCGGAAATTTTTACTTCCAGCCAATCATGGTAAGATTGTCTGTTTTGACTTTCTTGATGCATAATTTATTCCCCCTCAGGACATAGCTTACAGTAGTTGCTTTTTGATCCGGTCCATAGCTGCTCGCAGTCTGTATAAAGCCTTGGAATGCAATTGAGATATCCTGGATGTAGAAAGCCCCATAATCTCCGCGATCTCAGTCATACTTAAATCCTCATAATAACTGAGTGAGATGACAGTGCGTTCCTTTTCCGGTAGCCGGTCAATCACTTTAATCAAGACCTTTTTTAAATGAGACTCTTCCACTCTCTGTTCCGGATTTTCGGATGACTCATCAATGACGAGAGCATGTCGGACATTTTTTTGATCATCCTCATCATAGATCGGTTCATCGAGAGACATCACAGAAGATGTAATTGCCGTTTCTTGAACGGCTTTATGAAATTCTTCAATTGTCATACCCAGGTAACGGCACACCTCTTCATCGGTAACGGAACGTTGAAGTTGCTGCTCCAGGGTCATATAAGCCTCTTCGATTTTTTTCGATTTATCTCTTACCGACCGTGGAATCCAGTCAGCGCTTCGTAATCCGTCGATCATTGCACCTTTGATACGCCACATGGCATAAGTTTCAAATTTTAATCCACGGGAATAATCAAATTTTTTCAAGGCGTCAAGAAGTCCGATGCGCCCGTAGCTGACGAGATCATCCCTGTCGACCATGGACGGCAAACTGACGGATAAACGATTGGCCACCTGATTGACGAGAGGAAGATACTCTATTAATAATTCTTGTTCAATGTCCGCATTTCCTTCTTCACGCCATTTTTTCCATTTGGAAACATACTCTTCTTCGGGTAGCATTTACATCCATCACCGCCTTTTAATCATCGGAAAATTGGGTAATGGTACGGGCAACCTGTTTGGGATCAATGTTGTTCATTTCTGTCTCTTCTTGATTCCAGGGGACAAACTCCCGTTCTTTCTTGCTTCCCGACATGGTGGGATGCATTTCCTCCGGAGTAGTCAAATCAATTCGGGTTCCCCTGTGGGAATCATTAGAAGAAGTTAAATCGTCCGGTGCATTTTCATCATTTTCCGAATCGGAATTTTCATCTTTAATTTGAAGAAATAAAGAAAAAACAAAGTTCAATAATACTACTAAAATGAACATCAGAATAAATCCGTAAATGCCGCGAATGATCGAAGTCATCCACGTATTATTAATGAAGGATATCAAAAATGTCAGTACAAACATCCCCAGCGAAACCGACAGATGATATTTTTTGTTCACTTGCTACACTTCCTTCATACCCTGATTCACCGTCTTGATTGTCAAAACACCCGTGTCGGCATCAACCTCAATCGTACGACCAAAATTTCCACCGGTATCTTCCGCAACAATTCTGATCTTTTCTCTTTCCAAAATTTCTTTACATGCCTTCACGTTCCGATCTCCGATTCGCATGGCATCCCCGCCTGTGGAAAAAGAGAACATCTGCGCACCTCCTGCCATTTTGGCAACAAATCGATGCTTTGACGCACCCAGTTCTTCCATATTTTTTATCAATAAAGGTATCGCCGTATCGGCAAATTTGGCAGGGTTATTATTGTTTTTGGCCAGTTGGGACGATGGAAGCATGACATGAGCCATACCTGCAACCTTTGTTACCCTGTCGTATAAAACCACCCCTACACAGGAGCCAAGTCCGGTCGTCCTTAATTTATCAGGAGACAATGCTACATTTAGATCGGCCATTCCTACTTTAATCACAGTACTCATCGCCGTATTCCCAGTGCCGAAAATAAGGTATCAAAAGATTCCGGATCGGGTAACAGGAAAAAATGGCCGGTCACCTGTTCTTCGTCTCCCAAAAAAGAAGTATCAATCATTAAAGCATAGTCTCCCGATCTGCTGATCTCGATTAATCCATAACTTAGAATGGCTCCTGCCATATCAATAGCGATCGAAGGAACTGAAGGTTGCATATTTAATTGAGTGAAATCCGACAGGGATGATAAATAAGAACCGGAAAGAATGTTGCCAAGTTCACTTAGAGCAGATATTTCCATCTCCGTAAAGTTTTCATCCGGCGAATCGAGCCCCATTTGTTGTGCCAGATTTTTTGCTGATTCCAGTGTCAAAACGAAAAACATATTTCCGGGTACGTCCCCCTGAATACGGAGGAAAATGGCAACGACCACATTTTCGGCTCCCCCGACCGACTCAGCAATTTCATCAATCGGTAATACCGTTACACTGGGGACTTTCATATCGATTTCTTTATTAATAAGCTGGGAAAGGGCAGTAGCCGCATGCCCCGCCCCTATGTTTCCCACTTCTCTTAAAACATCAAATTGTAAATCATCAAATTCAATTGGTCCATTCGTCATGATTTTACCCCTCAATTTGTTCGAGTTGATGTAGTTCTTCTATGCTTAATACTTTGTTCAGATTAAGGAGAATCAACAGACGTTTATCGATTTTTGCCACTCCTCTCAAATACTCGGCTTTAACCCCGCCGACGACTTCCGGAGGCGGTTCAATGTTGTTCATCGGAATATCGATTACATCATTGGCAGCATCCACAATCAAACCGACTTCAATTTCTCCTACATTGACGATAATGACCCGGGTTTCATCTGTATATTCCGTTTCCGGCAGATTGAAGCGTGTTGAAAGATCAATAATCGGCGTCACTACTCCACGCAGATTGATCACACCTTTTACGAAGGGCGGTGTTTTCGGAACACGCGTGATATTTTCCAATCTTTCAATCGACTTAACCTGTTCAATTTCCACTCCATATTCCTCGTTTTTCAGGCGAAAAACGATCGCTTTCATCACATCGACAACAGCTTCATTTTCCATCATGGCAAAAATCCCTCCTTATTTAATCAATGCATTGCAATCAATGATTAACGCAACCTGTCCATCCCCTAGAATTGTAGCACCGGAGATGGCAAAAACGTTAACCAGATATTTACCCAGTGATTTTAAGACGATTTCCTGTTGACCGATAAAAGAATCAACAACCAGTGCCGCCATTTTATCTCCCTTACGCACGATGACTGCAGATATTTCATCTTTCTCCTGTTTCACAGCACTGTCAGGAACTTCAAAGATATTTTTCAAAGATAACAGCGGTACCACTTTTCCTCGGAAATCAATAACCTCTTGATGATGGGCATGCATGATTTCATCTTTCTTATACACAGCCGTTTCTATGATCGAGCTGAGCGGTACAGCATAAGTTTCATCTTCGACCGTAACGAGCATCGCTGAAATTATCGACAAGGTCAGCGGTAATTGAATTTGGAAAATCGTTCCCTGACCAGCAGTCGAATCAACAGATACCACTCCTCCGAGAGATTCGATTTTGGTCTTGACTACATCGAGTCCCACACCCCTTCCGGAAATGTCAGATACTTTTTCCGCAGTACTGAAACCGGAAGCAAAGAGGAGATCATACACTTGCTTGTCCGATAATCCGGAAGCTTCTTCCGTTTTCACAACACCTTTTTCAATCGCTTTGTTGAGAATTTTATCGCGGTCAATTCCTTTTCCGTCATCGGTGATTTCGATGAACACATGGTTTCCGCTGTGATATGCCTTAAGTTCTACCACGCCTTCTTCACTTTTTCCTGCTTTTATACGTTCTTCCGTGGATTCAAGGCCGTGGTCTATGGCGTTGCGCAAAAGATGAACAAGCGGATCGCCGATCTCATCGATCACCGTACGATCCAGTTCCGTATCGGCACCGCTGATTTGCAGATCTACTTTTTTATTCAATTCCTTTGCCAGATCTCGAATCATGCGAGGAAAACGATTGAATACCTGTTCAATCGGTACCATGCGCATGTTAAGAATAATATTTTGTAAATCTCCGCTGATCCGGCTCATATGTTCAACCGTGTCCATCAGGTCATGATTTCCGGATCTGCGTGCAATCGACTCCAGACGACCTCTGTCAATGACCAGTTCACTGAACAAATTCATTAAGACATCAAGTCGTTCAATCCCCACTCGAATCGTTTTTCCGGTTACAACTTTTTTCGCGGCAACAGCTTTTTTGTCCTGTTCTTTTCTTGTATCAACACGATCATTTGAATCCTGCTTTTGCGAGGTTTCTGCAACAGACTGTGCTGATGCTGCAGCAGCTTCTTTTTGTCCCGCCAGTACTGCATCATGATCCATCTCTTCAATTTGTACCGATTCAATTTCGGAAACGGACATAACTGATTTTTCCACTTCTTCTTTGTTTTTGTCAGTGATAAAAATCACTTCAAATTCCTGTTCAAAATTCTCATCTTCAAGCTCCTGAACCGACGGCTCTGACTTGATGATTTCACCTATTTGTTCAAGATTGTTAAACACCATGTAGGCACGTGCTGATTTGAGAAGACACTCTTCCTCGACCACCGTTTTTATGTAATAAACACGGTGCCCGCTATCGAGAGATTGCTTAATAACGGTAATGGCGAATTCATCAAGAGAGAGATAGGATCCGGTTGCTGAAACGTTATTTGCAGCGGACTCGGAAGAACTTTCGTTTTTTTGCTCCACCGGTCCATCTGTAGCAGAAGATCCTTTCGTTCCGTCGAAATCTCCGGCAAGGATCGCCTGTAATTTTTTCACAAGCTCCGAAACATCCGCTTTTCCGTCGCCACCCTCTACAATATCCTCCACCATGGATTCAAGAACATCAACACACTGGAAAATGACATCCATAATCTCACTGTTTAATTTCAACTGATGATTACGGACCAGATCAAGGACATTTTCCATCTGATGGGTAAGAGAGGACATATCCTCAAATCCCATCGTGGCCGACATTCCCTTCAAGGTATGGGCAGAACGAAATACATCGTTCACAATGTCCACATTTTCCGTATCATTCTCCAACAATAACAAGTTATCATTAATTGCCTGGAGATGCTCACGTGACTCTTCGATAAACATATCCAGATATTGATTCATTTCCATACCATCAACACCTCCTGATCAAGCTAAATGATCTATTAAAAATTTTGTTATATCTGTCAAAGGGAGAATATGATCAACATGTCCCGTTTCTGCGGCTGCCCGCGGCATACCATACACGACACAGGTTGATCGATCCTCCGCAATCGCAAGTCGGATTCCGCTTTTCGATAACTCAATTAACCCCTGTGTACCGTCATTTCCCATCCCTGTCATGATCACTACATATTTGTCTATATCGGCAATTTTGGCTGCAGATTCAAATAATACGTTAACGGAAGGGCGATGACCGCCACGCGGCGGCTCCTGGTTTAATCGGATTGCCAGTGCCCCTCTGATATCCCGTACAACTTCCATGTGAAAATCGCCGGGAGCTATATAAGCTGTGCCATTCTCGATCTCTTGACCGTCTTTTGCTTCCACTACCCGGATCGAATACAGCGAATCAAGACGGTTGGCCAGTGATTGTGTAAACCCGGCGGGCATGTGTTGGACGATTAGAATGGCTGCATTGATATCTGACGGAAAACCGGATAACAAGTGCTGTAGCGCCTTGGGTCCACCGGTAGACGTACCCACCAGTATGAGTTTTCTAACATTTCCACTGCTTTTGTTCCGCGGAATCTGTAACCGCCGGGAAAAGTCAGGTTGCGGCAAAGGCTTGATCGATTTTAACGCGGGCTGTCTAAGAATCTTGCTGCGTGCAGCCCCCTTCACTTTTCCGATTAAATCATCACCCACTTTATCAATATCGAGGGAAATTGACCCGGAAGGTTTACCGATCACATCAACTGCTCCTTGCTCCAGTGCCCTGATCGTTGTATCTGTACCCTCCTGCGTCAAACTGCTGACCATAACCACAGGCAAAGGATGGTTCTCCATCAGCCACTCCAGGGTCTGTAACCCGTTTAGTCCGGGCATTTCCACATCCAGCGTCATCACATCCGGGGAAAATTGTTTCACTTTTTCCGTTGCATCAAGCCCGTTTCTGGCTTTGTATACAACTTCAATTTCCGGGTCTCGTTCCAAGATATCGGCAATCACTTTTCTCATAAACGCTGAATCATCTACAACCATGACCTTTATTTTTTTCAATTGCAACACCCCTTTGATGATCCCAGCTGTACTAAATCCAATTTCGTATTCGACGGATAAAACCTCTCATCCCTGTATCCGACTTGACGTCCACTTCACTTCCCTCTGTAAAAGCACGTGCCATGCGGCGTATTCCCTCGGATGCGTGACTGTTCGGATAGGACAGATAAAAAGGAACCTGTTTTTTGACGGATTTCATCACGGCATCATCATCGGGAATAAAACCCATTGAATTGATGGTTACCCCGAGAAACTGCTGGGCAACCAGGCTGATTTTATCAGCAGTGCTTTTACCTTCTTTGTATGAACCCACCCGATTGACTACAAGGCGAAGAGGAACGTGTTCATTTTGTCCGTGCACCAATTTAACCACTGCATAAGCATCCGTGAGCGATGTGGGTTCAGGTGTCGTCACCAGGATGACATCATCTGCGGCCAGTACGAATTGCATGGATTGTTTTGAAATTCCGGCACCTGTATCAAAAAGAATATAATCCGTATAGCCCTGTAATTCCTGCAGTTGCCGGAAGAAATATTCCAGTGTCTGCTCATCCATTTGAAAGATTTGATTGAAACCCGAACCTCCGGCGATATACTCCAGTCCATTTGGACCTTTCTCGATGACATCCCAGATGCTCAAATGATTTTCCACCATATCAAGAATGCTGGTTTTGGAACTTTTGCCCATCAATACGTCAATGTTGGCCAGTCCAAGGTCAACATCAAATATAATTACTTTTTTTCCAAGTTCTATCAAACTGAGGGCAAAATTTAATGTAAAGTTGGATTTGCCGACCCCTCCCTTGCCGCTGGTTACGGTTACGACCCGGGTTTGTCGGGAGGCTGGTTCACTTTTTGCCTGCATCCGTTCTCTTAACCTGCTGGCCTGATCATTCATGACTCATTCCTCCCCATAATCAGATTGGCGATCGTTTGCGGGGAAGCAAATTCAATATCCTCCGGAACGTTTTGCCCGTTTGTAATGTATGATAATGACAATTTTTTCAGGTAAATCGCATTCAGGATTGCCCCGTATGTCGATGTTTCGTCTTTTTTGGTAAAAATGACTCTGTCGATGGCAAATGGGGAAAAATTGGTGATCACGTCTTCCATATCCGAGTATTTCGCGGTAAGACTTAATACCAGATAGGTTTCACTTGCCGAAAACTTGCTTAAAAAATGATTAATTTCTTCGACATAGGTCTGATTGCGATAATTTCTCCCCGCCGTATCCATAAAAATGACATCGCATCCCTGTAACCGTCTGACAGCCTGTTCCATATCATCGGGTGAAAATACAACCTCCAGAGGAGCGTTCAGGATATTGGCGTATGTTCTTAATTGGTCTACCGCAGCGATTCGATATGTATCCGATGTTATAAATCCAACTTTCTTTTTCTGACGTAATACATAGTCTGAAGCGAGTTTGGCGATCGTTGTCGTTTTACCGACGCCGGTCGGACCGACGAAATGCAACAGACGGATGCGCCTTTCATTGTTATTTTCAGGTTCCATCCAAGAATGTTGAAGGATGTCTGTAATAATTCCACGGACTTGATTCCACGCTTCAGTTTCATCAATTTGATCCGGACCTTCCCACCGGGTAATAAGACGACGCATGATTTCAAGAATGACATCTTCATCAACTTCCTGCAGACGAAGTGATTGATCAATTTTTTTCAAAACCGGATGGGAGAACTCTTTGTTTTGTAATTCTCCGCTCATCATTTTGAGGAACATGCTTCGAATCTCTTTCATTTCCTGCAATACTTCTGTGTCCTGATTGATGATCGGACGTCGTTGGTTTTTCTGGTAGTTTGCCACCATTTGATCCGGTCCCGACTGATAGGATATAGCCATTGCATTCCCTGCACCTTTACTTGAATCATCGACAGATGCTTTCTCACCGATATTCATCGCTGTGGGTGCAGGTGACTTCACTTGATCAACAGCAGCGATCACTTCGATTTTTTTCTTGCCGAAAAGCCCCATCCATCCACCGATTTTTATATTTTTCGTGTTGAGTATAATGGCATCTTTACCGAGATCACTGCGTATTTTTTGTAAAGCGTCCGGCATGGAGTCGACGATGTATCTCTTTACCTGCATCAGATGTTCACCACCCCTACACTTTGTACTTCAACATCAGGTTCCAACTCGCTGTATGAAAGAACAGGCATATCAGGGTACATCATTTCGGTAATCTGTCTGAGATACATGCGGATGGCCGGTGAACACAAAATGACGGGCTGACGACCGGTTTGCATAAATCTGTTAACCTGTTCCTGAACAGCCAACTGGATTTGACGGGTCGTTTCCGGATCCATCGCAAGATAGTTCCCCTGTTCCGTTTGTTGAATACTCTCAGAAATTTTTTTCTCAAGACCAGCTCCTGCCGTCATTACGTGGAGGGTTTGTCCAGAATCGACATATTGTCTGGTAATTTGACGGAAAAGTGCTTGTCTGACATATTCCGTCAAAATATCCGGATCTTTTGTGTAATTGGCTTGGTCTGAGAGGGTCTCCAGAATGGTAACCATATCCCGGATGGATACCTTTTCTCTCAATAATTTTTGTAGCACCTTTTGTACGTCACCCACGCTCATTAAATCGGGAATCAGCTCCTCAACAACTGTCGGAGAAGTTTCTTT
This sequence comes from Bacilli bacterium, assembly GCA_041686735.1. Lineage (GTDB taxonomy): Bacteria > Bacillota > Bacilli > JACDOE01 > JACDOE01 > JAWLDF01. Next base: position 232,109 of record JAWLDF010000001.1, on the reverse strand, counting down.
GACATGATCAATGAGAGATCTTGTGCTCTGACGATCCAGTAATTCGTGAGCATGTCGTTTGATCACTTCCGTCAAATGAGTTGCCACCACCGAAGGAGGATCGACGACCGTATAACCGGCCATTTCCGCCTTATCTTTCATATCTTCGGTAATCCATAACGCAGGGAGGCCAAAAGCGGGTTCGACAGTTTTCACGCCGGTAATGGAAGGATCATCATCCCCGCCCGGACTCATCGCCAGATAGTGATCTAATAAGATTTCACCTTCCGCCACCTTATTTCCTTTAATTTTGATCATATATTCATTCGGTTTTTGTTGAATATTGTCGCGAATTCGTACAACCGGCACAATCAATCCCAATTCGAGTGCACACTGACGACGTATCATAATCACACGGTCGAGAAGGTCGCCGCCCTGATTCGTATCCGCCAGCGGAATGAGACCGTAGCCGAACTCAAATTCAATCGGATCAACATGAAGCAGGCTGGTGACGCTCTCCGGACTTTTTACCTCTTCTACCTCTTGTTCCTCCATCTGCTGTTCCATTTCCTGCATCTGCTGTTCAATATTCTTTTGCAACCTGTAACCACCGAATGCGATAATGGCTGCAATCGGGAAAGTCCGCAACGGGCCGATCGGGGTGAAAATTCCCAAAAATACGACAATCCCCGCAACCACAAATAATAATCGGGGATAGGCAAAAATCTGTTTGACAATGTCACTGCCAAGATTCCCGTCTGAAGCAGCCCGAGTTACAACAATCCCGGTCGCAGTGGAAATAAGCAGGGCCGGAATCTGGCTTACCAAACCGTCGCCCACGGATAAAAGGGTAAAAGTGCTGGCAGCTTCGCCAAAGCCCATGCCGTAAATCGCGATCCCGATAATGAAACCGCCCAGTACGTTAATCAATAAAATGACGATACCTGCAATGGCATCTCCTTTAACGAATTTGCTGGCACCATCCATGGCTCCGTAAAAATCGGCTTCCTGCTCAATCTTTTCCCGTCGTTGTTTTGCTTCTTGTTCGTTAATCAAGCCGGCACTTAAATCGGCATCAATACTCATTTGTTTACCCGGCATCGCATCCAGCGTAAAACGGGCAGCCACTTCGGCCACGCGTTCCGATCCTTTGGTAATCACAACAAACTGGATAATGACCAGAATCAAAAATACTACAAAACCTACGACGGGACTTCCCCCTACCACGAAGTTTCCGAAGGTTTGGATGACTTCACCGCCACCTTCGTTTGATAAAATAGAGCGGGTGGTAGACACGTTAAGAGCAAGCCGGAACAACGTCACCAGTAACAGCAATGAAGGAAATATGGAAAACTCCAGCGGTTCCTTCGTATTCATGGCAACCATCAGGATGATTAATGACAGAGAAATATTTACTATAATAAAGAAGTCTAAAATCGGTGTGGGGAGCGGAATGACCATCATGATAATAATCAGGATGACTGCAAGTAATATGGAATAATCCTTAAGTTTCAACGCACTCCCCTCCTCCATCTGAAATGTTGTACCATTACACTTTTCCTTTCAACTTATAAACATATGCGAGTACTTCAGCTACTGCTTTAAACAGATCCTCCGGTATTTCTTCACCGATTTCCACTTGAGCATATAGTGCTCTGGCCAGAGGCTTGTTTTCCATGGTAATGACATTGTTTTCTTTGGCCACTTCTTTGATCCTAAGGGCAAGATAATCCTTCCCTTTGGCTAAAACTTTGGGTGATTCCATCGTATCCGCATCATATTTTAAGGCAACGGCATAATGTGTCGGGTTGGTAATCACCACATCAGCCTTCGGAATTTCCTGCATCATGCGGCGCATGGCCATCTCCCGCTGCCGTTCCTTTATTTTTCCTTTGATTAACGGATCCCCTTCCGTCTTTTTATATTCATCCTTTATATCCTGTTTGGACATGCGGATGTTTTTTTCATGTTCGTATCTTTGATAGACGTAATCAGCCACTGCAATGATAATTAGAAGCAGGGCAATGAAAATTCCAAGTTTTCCTGTAAGTGCTCCAATAAACGAAAGTACCGAGCCCGGGTTCGTACCGGAGATTGAAACAAGGTCCTGCCAGCTATTCCATAGAATGATGACGACCACTGCTGATGTAAAGGTCATCTTCAAAATGGACTTGAGAAATTCCGCTAAAGCCCGCCAGGAAAAGATTTTTTTGGCGCCTTGAATCGGATCCAACCGGTTCAATTTCATTTTGAGCGGTTCTGTTGTAAAAAGAAATCCAATCTGGATGTAATTTGCAAACACACCGGCTGACAGCGCAATAAACATAACGGGAGCCACCACTTGAAACCCCTGCCAGACAAGCTGGCCTAATATCACCTGGAGATTATTGGGGGTTACCTGCCATGTCAGGTACTCCGAGAGAACATGCCGGTAAATCCCCATGATCCTCTGCAACATATAAGGCCCGAGAAACAGGAAACTGAGGAATACCGACAGCAAAATCAGTGCGGACGGCACTTCCATACTCTTGGCAACCTGCCCTTTTTTTCGCGTTTCCCTTCTTTTTCTGGGCGTCGCTTTTTCTGTTTTTTCCTGTGCAAAAAATTGCAATCGCACAGGATATTTCGGGTGGTAGCGGCAACGTTGCACTCCTGTCATCTAAGCTCCCCCCAGAATTCTCATGAGTTGGCCCATCGACCGATACATATCATCAAACAGGTTTCTCAACAGATAAAAGAAACCGGGCAAAACGACCAACATCATCACAAAACTGGTAAAGATTTTAATCGGCAGTCCCACTACGAACATGTTCATTTGCGGAACGGTACGGGCGATAATCCCAAGTGCCACATCCACTAGGAATATACTCCCGATGATCGGAGCAGCCATCATAAAAGCACTGGTGAACATTAACAGAAAAACATGAACCATATATTGCGCCACTCTTCCCGGATCCACTTCGTACCATAACATGAAGTCAATCGGAATAGCGCGGTAACTGGCGATCACTCCCTCGATCAGGAGGTGATGACCATTTACACTCAGTAAAAACAGAAGCGCAAAAATAAATTTAAAATTACCTGTAATCGGACTGTGCATTCCGGTTTGCGGATCGATCACATTGGCGATGGCAAAACCAATCTGCATGTCAATGAATCCTCCGGCAACCTGTACGGCGTACAACAGCATGGCTGCCACAAATCCCAGACTCAAACCCACAAAAAATTCTTTCAATAAAAGTAGAATATAAGTTCCGTTAAAAACCAATTCCCCTGCTGATTCAGTGGTGATTCCGACGGCAAATACAGTGATCAATGACAAAAAGAAGGCAAGACCGATTTTAAAGGAGGCAGGAATGCCTCTGGTAGAAAAAACGGGAGCTGCAAAGAAAAAAGCGCTCATCCGCACCAGAACGAGGAGAAAAATCGGTACATAATCAACCCATATCATAACGTTCTACCTCTACCCTACGAATTGATGCAGATTATTAAGAATCCCGTTTGAAAAATCAAGCAATTTCGTGAGCATCCACGGCCCGAAAAAAACCAGTGCGATAAATATGGCGATAATTTTGGGGATAAATGCCAGGGTCTGTTCCTGAATCTGAGTCGTTGCTTGAAAGATACTGACCAAAAGACCCACGACCAGCCCGACTCCGAGTAACGGAGTGGCAATCAGCAAGATCGTATATACAGTCGATGCTCCTATGTTAATGACTTGATCGGGACTCACACTGATTCGCTCCCTTCTGTTTTGTCAGGCTATTGAAAGCTGATCAAAAGTGACTTAACAACGAGATACCATCCATCCACCATCACGAACAAAAGAATCTTAAAGGGTAATGAGATCATGACCGGTGGCAGCATCATCATCCCCATCGCCATCAAAACACTGGCTACTACCATATCGATGACCAAAAAAGGAACAAAGATCATAAAACCGATCTGGAAGGCCGTTTTCAGTTCACTGATGGCAAATGCAGGAACCAGGGCAACCAGCGGAATTTCCTCTACTGACTGAGGCTGTTCAGCTTCCATGTAATTAAGAAAAAGGTTGAGATCTTTTTCCCGGGTTTGTTTCGCCATAAACTCCTTCATCGGGTTCGCTGCACGTTCAAAGGCCTCTTCCTGCGTCAATTCACCGTTAAAAAGGGGTTGTAAAGCCTGCTGATTAATCTCACTAAATGTCGGTGCCATCACGAAAAAAGTGAGAAACAGCGCCAGCCCGATCAACACCTGATTCGGCGGCATCTGCTGCGTCGCCAGTGCATTCCGGATAAAGGAAAACACGATCACGATTCGGGTAAAGCTGGTCATTAACACTAGAATTGCCGGTGCGATTGAAAGTATTGTGATAAGAATAATTATTTTTATCGTATCAGCCACAGCTCCCGGTTCATCCGAGGTCCCGATTTGAATATCAAGACCTGGAATTAAAGGATTGACGGCAGCATGAGCTGAAGAAGGCGTGACCATCATCCATGCGGATAGGATCAGGAAAATGACCCATCCGAATATCCATGTTCGCTTCATTCCCGATTGTCCCTTTCTTCCTCTGATGAGTGAACAGAATTTCTGGCAGATTGTACTCGTTGTTGTTTGAATTGTGACAGCTTTTGTTCCAGAATTGATTCGAATCGGTCTGTTTCTCCCCTGGTTTCCCTGCGGAAAATTCCTTTCGGCAAAAACTTTTGCAAGCCACCGGGCAAAGATGGATATTGGACTTGCTGTTGTTTTTGAATCATTTCCATCATTTCTTCAATCTCTTCTTGATTCTCAATGTGACGGATTAATTGAATTTGTTCAGCCACACCAACAAGATAAAGCGACGATCCCACTTTGATGAGTTGCAGACTTTTGTTCGGTCCCAGCGCAATCCCGCCAAGATTGACAAATACACTTCCTCTTTGAAAATGACGATTTCGTACCGCTAGAAAACGGACCAAAACATAGATTAATAGAATGATTAATGCGAGACTAAAAAGGATTTTGATCAATAACGAAAAAATATTGACAGAGTCACCTTCCGTCAGCGGATCATTCTCCCGAATCGTCTCAGAATCAGCATCAGTTTCTGCATCTGATACAACCGCATCCCCATCAGTACCTTCAGTATCACCGGTCACGTCACTCTTGTTTTCGATTGCATCATAAGCAGAGGGCTCTTTTGGTTCTTCTCCTCCATTTTCCGCACTTACCGCGACAGAATTGAACATTCCCGCTGTGAATACAAGAAAAACGGCTGTGATGACCAGGCGAAACAACCTGTAATAAACCTTCTCCATCATCATTTTAACCGAGTGATTTATTTATGGCTTCCAGCACACGATCTGCCTGGAACGGCTTTACGATAAAGTCTTTCGCTCCCGCCTGGATTGCATCGATAACCATTGCCTGTTGCCCCATTGCTGAACACATAACCACTCGTGCATTGGGATCAATTTTTTTAATCTCTTTTAACGCGGTAATCCCGTCCATTTCCGGCATCGTGATGTCCATGGTTACCAGATCGGGAGATAATTCTTTATACAGTTCAACGGCCTGTGCTCCGTCACTCGCTTCACCAACAACTTCGAAGCCGTTTTTCGTCAAGATTTCTTTAATCATCATCCGCATAAAAGCTGCATCATCGGTAATCAATACTTTGGGTGCCATGTTCTCTTCTTCCTCCCTATTTCTAGTAAGTTATTAATCTATTAATATAAAATTATTGTAATTTTTGAACTCGATCGAATTGGCTGATGATATCGGTAATTCGAACGCCGAAGTTTTCATCAATCACCACGACTTCACCCTTGGCAATCAACTTGTTATTCACCAGGATATCGACAGGCTCACCTGCCAGTTTATCCAACTCTACAATTGCGCCGGGTCCCAGGTCGAGAATTTCACGGATTTGCTTTTTCGTTCTGCCAAGTTCCACTGTTACCTGCAACGGAATATCCATCAACAGTCCCAGGTTTTGATCCGTTGCCTGGGGTTGATGCCCCGTATCGAAGGACGAAAACTGTGCCCCCTGAACATTTGCCTGAGGTTGAGCCATTCCGGGTCGCCCGAAAGACGCGGGAGGTGACATCATTCCCGCACCAGTAGCGGCCATTCCACCAGGATGCTGTCCCATACCGTAAGGCTGAGCGACGGCCGGAGGGACCTGTTGTGATACGGCTGGCTCCGGTTGAGGTGGTGGCGGAACAGGAACTGAATAATCGACCGATTGGGCAGGAGTTTCCATAACGGTTTGTGGCTGTTCCGAAACTTCCGCAGCCGGTGACGTCTGTGTTGTTGCTGTTTCCTCTTGTGCCGAAGCTCCACCTCCCATCAATTCATTGACTAAATCTTTTGCAAAGGGAATCGGGATTAATTGCATGATCTGTGAATCGATCAAATGTCCGTCCTCCCCCACTTTCAATTGGAACGAGATTTGAGCAAAAGCTTGATCTTTAGATGATAAGTCGATATCTTCACCTTTGGATAAATCCATAATCTTGATATCCGGAGGTGAAATGTTCACTTTTTTATTAAATATCGTTGACATGGAAGTTGCAGCAGATCCCATCATCTGATTCATGGCTTCCTGCACGGCACTCAAATGAAATTCATTCAATTCCTCCATTTTTTGCGTGCCGTCTCCACCCAGCATTAAATCTGCAATAATTCCTGCATCTTCTGTACGGATAATCAATACGTTTTCTCCTTTAAAACCATCAGTGTAATCTACCTTCACCGCTACATGGGGTACAGGAAAATTTTGTTCCATTTTTTCCTTATGAATTTCGGAAACCTGTGGTGTCGTTATATCCACCTTCTGCCCGAGTAAAGTAGAAAGAGCTGTGGCAGCACTGCCGAAGGAGATATTTCCGATTTCACCCAGGGCATCTTTATCGATTGCCGTCAAAATCTCCGGTTGTTCCATATCCGTTGATTGTTCTGAATCGTCACTGCCCTGTTTTAGCAACGCGTCGATTTCTTCCTGCGACAGCATGTCTTTTTTATCCACTTTCTTCAACTCCTTCCTCAAGTATTTCTTCAATCCGTACTGCCATCCTGCCTTTGACAGTTCCGGGTTGACCTTTAAATTTAATTTGTTTTCCTACGCGAATATTTAAACTTTCCTCAGTTGATTGATTCAGTTGAATGACATCTCCCACACCGAGTTGCAGGAATTCTCCCACGTTGATCGTAGAATTCCCCAGTTCGACCACAAACGGAAGATAAGCCTTTTTGATCGAGTGTTGAAGAGCTTCCACTTCTTCGTTATCGCGTGATTTTTTTTGATTGGAAAGCCAGTAATGTGCAGATAACTTGGGCATTACCGGTTCCAGAACGACATGCGGCAAACAAAGATTAATCATCCCGGTTGTATCTCCGATTCGAGTACTAAGCGAAATGACCGCTACCGTCTCGTTTGGAGAAACAATTTGCATAAATTGCGGATTGGTTTCCATCACGTCAAGAACGGGATCGATTTCAATTACGCTTTTCCAGGCTTCGGCAAAACTCTCAAGTGCTTTACCAAATATCCGTTCCATGACAATGGATTCGATCTCAGTCAAATTGGTACTTTCGTTGAGACTGACTCCCTGTCCTCCCAGCAACCTGTCGAGCATGGCGTAGGTGACATTCGGATTGATTTCCATCACCATCCGCCCTTCCAGCGGTTTCGCTTCAAATATATTGAGAATCGTCATTTTGGGAATGGATCGGATAAACTCATCATAGGGCAGTTGATCCACGGAAGCCACCGTAATCTGGACAAAGGTCCGCAACTGTGCTGAAAAATAAGTTGTTAAAAGTCGGGTAAAGTTTTCATGAATGCGGGTCAAACTACGGATTTGATCTTTGGAAAAACGAAGTGCCCGTTTAAAATCATATACCCTGACTTTTCGCTCGACTTCCTCTTGTTTTAATTCATCGGCATTCATTTCACCGGAAGAGAGGGCCGCCAATAACGCATCAATCTCTCCCTGAGACAAAACTTCAGACAAAATGCCACCCCCTTACCTGGTTGATGGTGGTTTCATTATTGCAAGACCTTTTTCGTGGTATAAACTTTTACCACTCGACCCTGATCAAGAATGGTGTTTAACTCATTTAGTATACTGGCTTCCAATGTTGAAAGCCCTTCGGATCCGCTGACGTCTTCAGGCGTCATGGAAGATAATGTCTTGATGATTGTATGATTAACCTGATACATCCGTTTTTCGAGTTCATCCTTTGCCTCGACGCTGTCAGCTTGAATGTTAAATTGTACCTGTATAAAATCTCCGGTGTAAAGATTGGTGACAATCTCCTCTGTGGATACTGTCATCTCTAAAATTTCATCGATGGATTTGGGCTTCTCCTCTTTCTGAGCGGCCTCATCCACAACGGAAGGTTTCAGGTAAATCTGCCAGAGCACGAAGGTGACGGTTCCCAACAAGGCTATGGCTATTAGTAAAATTAACGCCATGTTAAACAATTTATTCTGAAACATTTGAACCTCCTATTTCATTCTGGCTAAAATATTTCAAAACATAAATTTCCCGGTAAAAATGCTTAATTAAATCGATGACCTCTTGTACGGATTGCTGGATCACATATTTTTTTCCATTGGTTAAAGTAATCACAGTGTCCGGAGTGGCTTCAATAGTTTCAATTAATAAAGCGTTAATCACAAAAGGTGTTCCATTTAACCTGTTTACGGAGATCATCTCATCCACCCCTTTCATACGGGTTCCGGTGAAGGGAGAATTAAATCATCCCTTCACACCCCGAAGCACACTTTATTCAAAGTTTTATTCTTCAACCTGATTTATACCATTACCGGAATATCCCGTGTTAACGTTTCAGATTGACCACTTCCTGCAGGATTTCATCCGACGTAGTAATAATTCTGGAGTTTGCCTGGAATCCACGCTGCGCCACGATCATCTCAGTAAATTCTTCTGTAAGATCCACATTGGACATTTCAAGTTGTCCGCTGACAATTGCTCCAGTTCCGGTTTCAGCGTTGCTAGCAGTTGTATATTCATTAAACTCTCCATCTGGAAGGGCATTGGCCGTAATCTCATAAAGAGAGTTTCCAATCTTACGAAGACCCCCGGGATTCGTCACAACAACCAGACCCAGCTGTGCAATCACCTCATTTCCACCGTCGGCTGTAACCCCGATGATTTCCCCGGTCTGGGAAATCTCAAAAGCAGTGTATTCTTCACGCGGGATGGCAATAACGCCGCCACCATTATCAACAACGAAGTGTCCCTGCGGCGTGATCAGTTGACCGAATGCATCCAAACCAAAATTACCGGCCCGTGTAAGATACGGCACTTCTTGGTCCGCATTCGTTTTTACAGCGAAAAATCCGTCTCCGTCAATGGATAGGTCCAGGGGACGGTTTGTTGTCATGGCACTTCCCGTGTTATGGATGGTATCAATCGAAGCAATCCCGGAACCAAGTCCGACTTGCTTGGCATTAACACCGCCGGACTCTCCCTCAACAGCCCGGGTGACACCGCCGATGGATTGGCTGAGAATATCTTGAAACATGACCCGGCTCTTTTTGAAACCTACTGTATTTACGTTGGCAATATTATTGCCGATCACATCGATTTTCGTCTGGAAACCCCTCATACCGGAAATTCCGGAATACATAGAACGTAACATCTCGACATACACCCTCCTTCATATTGTCGATTGCCTCAGTCGTTCGGCAACCGGGGGCCTCCTTCTAAAAGGTCCGGCCCGTTATTCTTTGTATTGCTATCACTTATAACACTACTGCACTATCAATATTGGTAAATATATTTTCCTTCATGTTCTGACCGTCAACGGCTGTGATCACTGTCTTGTTTTTTACACTGACGACGAATGCGACATCATTCATTAAAATAAGGGACTCCTTTGCTCCTTTTGCCTTCGCTTTCTCTACCGCCGCCGACATCTTTTCCATATCCTGTTCCGTCAATTCAATCCCTCTCATGCTCAATCGTTGTAGTGCATGTTGAGAAAATTGAAGACGTTCACTTCCTTCAACCCCTTTTTTTACCTGTTGTTCCAGGATTGAAGCAAAAGAAGATGTTTTTTTAGAATCGGAAACACCCGTCTGTTTTATGGGATGTAATGGTTGTCGCGGATAATATGTTTGACCTACTTTAAATCCGTTATCCAATTTCGCCAACTCCCATCACTGAGATGATAACTGGTTAATCTGTATGAGTTGAGAGGATGAAACGTTTTCCCCGTTGTCCATAACCAGGTAATACTCATCGCCATCGAGACGAACCGAACTGACAACGGCCTTCCCTTTTTCTTCCCCGTTCATCCACTCCACTTCCCTGCCGATCAATGCAGAAAGCCCTGATAATTGTTGCATTTTCATAATGGCGGTAAATTGATTATTCAGATTCGTCAACTGTTCAACTGTGCTGAATTGAGTCATCTGTGTCATCATTTGCTCATCATTCATGGGATCGAGTGGATCCTGGGTCTGTATTTTGGTAATCAACAGCTTCAAAAAAGCATCTTTGTCCAGTGTAGACTGATCTTTCATATTTGTCGTTTCTTGAAACTGCCCGTAAAATAAAGAGTTTGTAACTGATGTGGTCACGTTGGAATTCCCTCCTTTCACCTTGTGCTATGCGGTGTAATCAATCCCGCTGACTTCAATTCTTCTTCGGTTTTCCAGCAGTTCTGCAAATTCCATCTCCTCTTCATCAAAGGAGGAATATCCCAACTTTGCGGAAGAAGAATGCTGATATTGCTGTTGGTTTCTTTGATGATGTTGTTGGTGTAACATCTGTTCGCCCCGCTCATTGTTCCACATTGACTGTGAAGCAGGTTGAGCCTGGTTCACTTCAATTTTGTCGATGTGTAAACCGTGTTGTACCAGGGCGGTTCGCAGGATATTCATGTTTTTCTCAATCAATTCCTTACTCATCCCTGTTTCAGCAGAAAATTGAGCTGTTATCCTGCCGTTTTGCAACAGGATTTTAATGTCCAGCTGCCCCAGATGTTCCGGATGCAGACGAATCGTGGCCCGGGAAGAATCATTCCCGTTCATGCCTTTTAACTTCTGCAATAAAACAGATTCCATCTCCTCCGCAAAACGTTCCGCATCTACAAAAGCCGGGATTGTGTCATCACTGTTACTGCTCACCCCCATTGTCGCACTATGCATCAGCGGGTTGAATCCGGTTGACGACAGTCCGCGGTGCATTGAGGGAAACATAAACATCTGAACATCATGGGAAAACTTATTTCCTCCACGACCTTCGTCAGTGTTGTGTTCTGCAGAAGACGGGTCCTGCAATCCAAGTAGTCCCGACAAAACAATCTTCGCTTTTTCTGATGAAGAATCCGTCAACATGCTATCGCCCTGCTCGGACCTGGAAATCAGGGACATCAGCTTGATGATGGCCTGTTCCGTCGCAGTGAATTTTGCTTCTACACCGGGAAGTACTTGAGAAACCGTTGCCTTCACGTTCTTTCCGTCTATCGACGTTGACATTTCAGAATTCGACAGGAGTTTGATCAGATCTTGCAAATCAGACGCGGAGAGTTCATGTGTTTTGTCCTGCGTCATGCCTTTTCCTGTGAAAGTAGGCGTGCGACCCGGTAAGTTCCCTGACTCTTTCCCGTCGAATGTTGCCAGCAGACGATCCAGTACCTGTTCTAGTTGAGTGATGGATACATACGCAGGAATTTCGCTTAACTGGACAATGTCTTCTTCGGAAAGATTGCGGTTGTTACGCCAATTTTCAAATAAGGATTCAACCTCTGAATCCGGGAGAAACTCGCCTTTCCCCTGCATAAGTGACCTCAGTGCAGACAACAAATCGGTCATCTGCTGACCGGAAGTCGTTTGCAGACTCACCTGTTGTTTATTTTCCCACCCTGGCGGAAATGAGTCACTGGCCAGCATCAATTTCAATTGTTGCAAAAGCAAGAGTAGCGGATTCCCCTGTTCAGCGGAAATCTGAGAAAGATCTCCATCAATCAATGATTGAAACAGATCAGCAAAACCGGAGCCTTCTTTAGCAGATAATGTTGCAGGAACTTTCCCCTGTACGTTAGCCAATTTAACGGATGACAGAGACTGTAAAATAGCCGTTCCATTCATTTGTTCTCACCTCCTTTCAAAGAATCAAAGTTGAGATTAATTAGCAAGTAAAGCGTCAGTAATTTTTACGGCGAGTTGCACATCTGTTCGTGCAATCTCAGCCAGGATGGCCGACCTTACACCGTCATCAAGTCCGGAGATAATCATCAGCGCTTTTTGCTGATTGGTATTCATCATACCGCTTAAAATTCGGGCTGCTTGATCTGCCGGCATCTGTGCATATGTATTGATAACCTTTTCTTTATCCCTTATCAGGACCGCCGACTCACTCAATGAATCCGTCAAAATCTTTATTCGCTGTTGAAGAGCAGCAATCTGGTCATTCTCGTTTAACTGTGTATCTTTTAAAAGAATTGAGATATCTGCAGCCTTTTGCGGGTCCATTTTGCTGAAAATTTCAGCCTGTCTGTCGGTTTTCATCGCTTTCATCACGAGTACAGCCTCTTCCAGTGTCAATGCTTCTATGATCGGTGCTGCTCGGGATGCCGACATCCCTTCGTATAATTGTGCAAGTTTTTTTATTTCAATTTGCTGAGTTTCCTCTGAAATGCGTTTTTCTTCAAGGGACTGTTCAAGGCCCTTGATCTGTTCTTCCAGTTCTTTTATTTTGCTTTCTCTCTCATCGGCTATTTTTTGCAATTGTTCCAATTCACTGTCCCGACTGGTTAATTCCGAACTTAATTGCGCAAGTCTCTGATTGAGAAGTGCCGCTTCTTCCTGAGGCGTCATAGCTTCTCCTGCTTCAGGACTGGGATCGGGAACGATCGATTCAACATAAGGCACCTGGTTTAACCAGAGTTGAAGAGATTGAACCACATTCACTCCCAAAAAATACAACAAGACACCGGTCAAGATCATGGTGAACAGTAGAGGGAGAATGATGATGTAAAAAAACCATTCCATTCTGTTGTATGATTTATCCTGTGCTGTTTCCATGACTGTTGCTCCCTCCTTTCCTACGAATGCCCGCTCCAATTACGTCCGTGGAAACGGCTTGCTATTTCATCCATCTGTTTTTGTTCGGATTTATTCTGCTCTTCAATATATCGGTAAAAAAACCGTTCTTTTAAATTGCTCCATTTTTTTTCTTCTTTTTTATATCCGGTCAGTCGCTGAAATGCCTGTTCCGCTTTTTGTTCGGCCATCCCTTTTAACCGGGTGTGTTGATGAATTTGTTTTTTTACATGTTCCAAGTATTTTTGCAGATCAATCAATCTGGATGCGGTCACCGGAGTCTGCTGGCTTGTGATCATCTGTTGCATCAAATCTTGTTTTTCCTTCTCCAGTTCGTAAAGTAGATTCTCTTCGATTCGCAGCCGTGAGAGCGCATCCCCATATGCCAATTGGGCTGATTCCGTTTCCTTCTCTTTTACATGAAGAATTTTTTGGTAGGGAAAGCGAAAACTCATTTAATCATCCCTCCAAAATAACTGATCAGTCCCTGTTCAGCTGATTTCAGATCGGAAGGCTCGTACATCCCCTGATTGATGTACTGCATCATGATGTCCTTGTATTCTATCGCCAGATCCAGTTCCTTATTGGTCCCCGGTTTATAGGCACCGATATGGATTAAATCCTCGGCATCCCTGTAGATCGCCAGCAACCTTTTAAATTTATTGGTAGCATCGATCTGTTCCGATGATACGATCTGGTTCATAACCCTGCTTACACTCCCCAGCACATCAATCGCTGGATACTGACCTTTTTGCGCCAGTTTTCGATCCAGTACAATATGACCATCAAGAATACCTCGAACCGTATCGGCGATAGGATCATTCAGGTCATCACCATCGACAAGTACGTTATAAAAAGCGGTAATGGTACCTTTTTCCGATGTCCCGGATCGTTCCAATAATCTGGGTAAGAGCGCGAATACGGAAGGGGTATATCCCCTTGTTGTCGGTGGTTCACCGATTGCCAGGCCGATTTCACGCTGGGCCATTGCCACCCTCGTAACTGAGTCCATCATCATCATGACATTCATGCCCTGATCTCGAAAAAATTCTGCAATCGCTGTTGCCAGCATTGCCCCTTTAATCCTTAGTAACGGCGGCTGATCCGAAGTAGCTACAACCACGACGGAACGTTTTAATCCTTCCTCCCCAAGATCTTTTTCAATGAACTCAAGGACTTCTCTTCCTCTCTCTCCGATAAGGGCGATCACATTGACATCAGCCGTTGTATTACGTGCTATCATTCCCAGCAATGTACTTTTTCCTACACCGCTTCCGGCAAAAATTCCGACTCTTTGCCCCATGCCGACGGTTAAAAGTCCATCGATCGCTCTTACCCCCACACTGAGCGGATGCTGAATGCGGGGACGTGATAACGGATTGGGCGGAGCCTGATTGGTCGAATAAGAAATCAGATGAGCAGGAAGTGGACGCCCGTCCATCGGTTCTCCGGTTCCATCCAGAACCCTGCCCAGAATTTCAGGTCCCACTTTGACCGAAAATGGTTTGCCGGTCGCCACCACATCACATCCGGGACCGATTTGATCCAGTTCGCCAAAGGGCATCAGCAAAACTTTGTTTTCCCGGAAACCGACCACTTCTGCACTTATTGGCCGGCTGGAACGGGAGGGATAGATCAGGCAAACCTCACCGATTCTGGTATCAGGACCATGGGATTCCACCGTCAGGCCGATGACACGTGTAACCTTCCCGTTATAACGGTAAGGATCGGTCTGATGTAATTTTTCAAGATACTTCTCCACCTTCAGTTCCATACTCTCCACTTCCCTCGGCAACCTGCAACAGGGTGTTTTTGATCTCCTGCAACTGCGTGTCGATTTTGACATCAATGCTTCCCATTGCCGTTTGAATGACACAACTTCCGTCACTCAATTGACGGTCAGGCACAATGACCAGTTCCGATTGACCGTCGATCATCTCAATTAAACGCTGTCGATGATTGGACAGATATGAGAGATATTGAGGATCGACGGAGATTACGATCTCACCGATCGATCGGACTCTGGTTAACGCTTCTCGTACCATCTCGATTATTTTTTGAGGTTCCAGAGATAAATCGGCGATTACTATTTTCTTCGCTATGGCTGTGGCCATGTCGATTAAAAAAGGTTCCGCTTCTGCGATAATCTTCCGCCGGATAACATGGGATTCCCGGAGTATAGCGGCAGCCTCATCGAGCAACTCTTCATACTCCTTTTTTGCGGCCGCTTCTCCTTCCTGTCGGCCCTGAGCAAATCCTTCTTGCCGCCCCTGTTCGAAGGCTTGTTTGCGTATGGTTTCTACATCAGTCTGATGTTTTTCCCATTCCTTCTCAATCGTCTGCCTTGCTTCTTCCAACATGGATTCACTTCGGCTCTGAGCTTCGTTAAGAATGTTTTCGGTTTTTCGTCTGGCATCATCAATCATTCTGGAAGCTTCTAATTCCGCCTTAATGATCCTTTCATCTTTTTCTTCTTCCTGTGACTGGTTCTCAGGTTCCTTCTTTACATTCATTTGTTTAATGGACAAACGCCGGTCTGTAATCTTAATGTTTTTTTTGTCGGGATTCACCTGATAGGAAGAGGCTTTGATGATATTAGACAATGATATCATCTCCTCCGCCACGGGCGATGATGATTTCTCCCGCTTCTTCCAGTCGGCGGATTATAGCAACGATACGGGTTTGCGCCTCTTCTACATCACGCAAACGAACAGGACCCATGTATTCCATTTCTTCTTTGAACGTTTCCACCATCCGTTTGGACATATTGCGGAAAAGGACTTCTTTGACATCTTCACTCGCCACTTTAAGCGCCAGCATGAGATCGTTGTTTTCAACATCGCGAATGACCCGTTGAATGGAACGGTCATCCAGCAGTACGATATCCTCAAATACAAACATGCGCTTCTTGATTTCTTCAGCCAGTTCGGGATCCTGCAACTCCAACGAGTCGAGAATTGTCCGTTCCGTACTGCGATCTACGCCGTTTAAAATCTGTACAATCGATTCGATACCGCCGGCAGAAGTGTAGTCCTGAATGACGGTTGCCGATAATTTCTTTTCCAGCACACGTTCCACCTGGCTGACAATTTCCGGAGATGTAGAATCCATCAGCGCGATCCGCCGGGCAATGTCCGCCTGTTTATCCTGCGGTAAAGCAGACAGGATCGCAGCGGATTGGTCGGGATCTAAATATGACAGTACCAGGGCGATCGTTTGCGGATGCTCGTTTTGAATAAAGTTAAAAATCTGACCCGGGTCCGCTTTTCTTGCAAAATCAAAGGGGCGGACCTGCAAACTAGCCGTTAAACGATTGATGACATCCATCGCCTTTTGCTGTCCCAGGGCCTTTTCCAGTACTTCTTTGGCGTAACTGATTCCCCCCTGAGATATATAGTCCTGAGCCAGCGCTATCTGATGAAATTCCGCCAATACTTTGTCCTTTGCCTCATAATCCACTTTACGTACATTGGCTATTTCCAGCGTCAGTTGCTCGATTTCTTCTTCTTTCAAGTGTTTAAAGATTTCCGCAGACACTTCGGGTCCGAGGGAAATAAGAAGAATTGCCGCCTTTTGTTTTCCGGTGAGTTCCTTATCTTTTGTTTGTTGACGTGACATACAAGATTCACTCCCTAATCATCTAGTAACCAGGTTCTCATTAATGTGGCAAACTCTTCCGGTTTGTTTTTCGCCAATTGAGTCAATTGTTTACGGATTTGAGCTTCTTCAGATTCCGGTTCATCCGGAATTTCTTCAACTCTTACTGTTTCAGCATACATATCTTCCTCTTCTTTATTGGCCCGGCGTCGTTTCACCACGATATAGGAAACTGCACCGATTGCGACGAGAGCTAGCGCCATAAGCCCGATCAGCATGGTCGGATCAATGGTTTGCTTCTGATCAAAACGGGCTGTTCCGTCAAAAGCGCGACGGAAAACGGTGATACGGTTCTCAATGTCTTGCTCACTCAATTGATTGCCCGATTTAGCCAGAGCAGTTCTCACAACATTTTTTACCATGTTTTCGATATGGGGTAAGGAAGGATCATCTTCCGGAACATCCACACCCACGTTAATGGTTAAGTCTTCGATTACGTAAGGACTGGCTGTAATCTCCCTTTGAATACGGTTCACTTCATTATTTACCCGTTGTTCCACTCTTTCATATTCACTCTGGGTACCTTCCGTGGCGCCGGGATAACCGGGAACATCCGTAGCTTCGGTCCCGGCAATTCCTCCTGCAGCTTCTCCGGATCCCTGAAAAGTTTCCTGTATACGTTCAATACTGATTGCCAGACCTTCATTGGTCTCTTCATTTACCGGTTCAACCAGATTTTCCACTCGCCGCTCTTTATCAAAATTTAGTTTGATGTAGGTATGTACAAGAACTTTATCCCATCCGATAATAGCACCCAGCATGTTTTGTATACCCGACTGGATTTCCTGCTGTACCTGACGCTGTATTTTTAATTGTTCTTCCACCTTCATCGAGGAGGTGCCGCTATCATCCTCCAGCGTGAGCATCTGACTGTACTGATTGGTAATGACAATGTTTTCAAGCGGAAGGTCGGGAACACTTCGTGAAACGAGATAATAGAGTGCGCGAATCTGATCCTGATCCAGTCCCTTCCCGGGCTCAACCTGTACAACGACGGAAGCGGTTGCCTGTTGATTATTATTTGGATTGATAAAAACCGACTCTTCCGGCAGTGAAAGCATCACCTCAGCGTCCTGTACACCGTTGATTCTTTTAATCAGGCTGGCCAGTTCGTTTTGCATCGCATCTCGTTCAATCACATCCAGCTGGCGGTCCGATGTTCCGAATCCGAGATTCTGGCTGAAAACTTCATAACTGATCGAACCGCTTTTTGGTATCCCTTTAGCCGCAAGATCAACCGTAATATTCGCCGCATCTTTACGAGGGACAAGGATGTTTCTTCCCGATGGCGCCAATTGATAAGCGTAACCCTGAGCATCCAGAGCCTCCTTGATTTCTCCCACTTCCTGCTCACTTAAATCGTTTGAATAAAGAGGAATGTACTCCGGCCGTGAAGCGTAGAGTACAAAAAGGATTATAGCAACCAGGAGAAACAGGACAGCTGCTCCAAACATCAATTTTTGTCTGTTATTATATCGATTCCAATATTCAATTGCTTTTTCTCTCATTCGTAGTAACTGTTCGTTCATGTTTCCCCCCGTTAAAACTTTTAACTTAGGATGATGTGGATGATCAAGCGACAAAATTCAATTCGTCTTTAAGCCGGAAAAGGAAATTCAACAGGGACACGAAACATCCGTTAAATTTGCATGCGCATGACTTCTTGATACGCTTCAATCACTTTATTACGAACCTGCAGAGTCAGCTGTAATCCAAGAAGAGCCTTTTGACCGGCGAGGGAGACCTGATGAATGTCTTCAATTTCGCCTGTAAGCAACTTTTCTGTCATCATTTTTGATTCGAGTTGTTGGCGGTTTACCTGATCCAGCGATTCTTTTAGAAAATTTGAGAAAGATTGAGACGTTTCAGCAACACTCGTTTTGGGACTGGAATCAATCTTTAATTGTGATAACGCTGCTGCCTTTATATTTTGAGTCTGATTAATCATCTGATTTCACCTCTTTTCGGCCGTATGACTATCTGCCGATTTCAAGTGCTTTCTGATACATCGATTTTGCTGAGTTAAAGGCATTTGCATTGGCTTCATAAGAACGTGTAATCATATTCAGATCTGCCATCTCCCGCAACAGGTCTACATTGGGTAACGATACATAACCCTGCTCGTCCGCATCGGGATGATCAGGTTGATAGACCCTTTTAAAAGGCGTTTGATCTTCAACGATTCCTGATACCTTCACTCCGTTCCCCGAAAAAGAGGGTTTTGTGTTCGAGCGTGCTGCCTGTAATACATTTTTAAAGGACTGATTGCTTCGGGGAGTCAATTCTACCATTTTTCTGCGATAAGGCTGCCATTCTCCATTTACAAGACGACCACGCGTCGTTTGTGCATTGGCGATATTGGAAGCGACGACATCCATGCGCAGACGGTTGGCGGTTAATGCCGACGCACTGATATCAAAGCTGGAAAACAGACCCATTAATTACCCCTCCCTTCTATGGCCATGCGCAGTTTATGAAAATGTCCGTTTGTTTGCTCAACCAGTGCTTGATACCACAGATTGTTTTTCGCCATCTGTGTGACTTCATAATCGATATCCACATTATTTCCGTTATTGTTCATCAACGTATTGTGATTGGTCACGATGCGGGCCCGAACCTGATCGGAAGACTTTTTTCCGATCTGAATGTGCCGCGGGTCCGTTCGATATCCAGTGAATGTTGATGACTGCCTTGATAATGCCTGCCGCAATTCATTTTCAAATACAACCTGTTTACTTTTGTAATTGGGCGTATCCACATTGGCTATATTATCGGAAATTACACGCTGGCGCAGACTGGAGGCGTCAAGCGCCCTTTCTAATCGTGCCAGATGAGCGGACTTTATCACCTCATCTACCTCCTCACCCTTTTCGACTTCTTCCTCAGATTTTCATTCTACATATAGGTTAATAATTCCTGCATTTTCGACAGAAAATATTATTTTATGGGGGGAGTTTACACATTTTCTCAAAAAAAAAAAGCCCGCAGACGAACTGCGGGTATATGGATCAATAAATAATAGGAACTTTCGGAATGATTGATCCGTTAAGATGTTTTAATTTTTTCTAACTCCGGAAGGAGCTTGCTGTTCAATACTTTAATGTATGTTCCCTTCATACCGAGAGAACGTGATTCGATTACGCCGGCACTTTCCAGCTTGCGCAGAGCGTTGACGATGACGGAACGGGTAATTCCCACCCGGTCGGCAATCTTACTGGCGACGAGTAACCCTTCTTTTCCATCCAACTCTTCAAAAATATGTTCCACCGCTTCAAGTTCACTGTAAGAAAGCGACCCGATCGCCATCTGTACGACAGCTTTACTGCGTGCTTCCTCTTCAATTTCTTCAGCACGCTCTCTTAAGATTTCCATACCTACCACCGTTGCCCCCACTTCAGCCAGGACGAGGTCGTCATCGGTAAAGTTCTCGTTCAAACGTGCAAGGATGAGAGTTCCCAGACGATCTCCACCACCTACGATAGGTACCAGGGTTGTAAGTCCGTTACGGAAAACATCTTTCATTTCAATCGGAAATGCGGTGAGTGGATTGTCCACATCAAGATTAGCCGAAGTTTGCTCAACTTTAAGCAACTCCGCACTGTACTCTTCAGGAAATCTTCTTTGTTGTAACATCTGGTTCATTCTTTCACTGTTAATTTCCTGAGCCAGGGAGTACCCCAGCAGCTTCCCTTTACGGCTGACCACAAAAATGTTAGCCTCGATTACCTGACTTAAGACTTCGGCCATCTCCATAAAATTAACGGCGTGTCCCGCTGTTTTTTGAAGCATACGATTAATCGTTCTTGTTTTTGAAAGTAAATTCATTTTAGAATCCTCCTACCTATTCAATTATAAAATATATTGACTTAAATCTTTGTTTTCAATGATGTCTTTCAGTTTGTCCCGAACATACTCCGGAGTAATCTTTACCGATTCCAGATTGATGTCCGGCGCTTCAAAAGATAAATCTTCAAGTAATTTTTCCATGATCGTGTGGAGTCTTCTTGCACCGATGTTGTCGGTTGACTGATTCACTTCAGTGGCCAATCTGGCAATCTCTTTAATAGCATCGTCAGAAAATTCAACTTTTATCCCCTCTGTCTGCAAAAGTGCAATATATTGTGTCGTTATTGCATTTTCAGGTTCTGTCAGGATACGGACAAAGTCTTCAACCTCTAAACTGTTCAATTCGACGCGAATCGGAAATCTTCCCTGCAATTCAGGAATTAAATCGGAAGGTTTAGCCATATGAAAGGCTCCGGCAGCAATAAACAAAATATGATCCGTCTTAACAGGGCCATATTTCGTCATCACTGTGGATCCTTCAACAATCGGCAAAATATCCCGTTGTACGCCCTCTCGAGATACATCGGGTCCGCCTCCATGATCCTTACCGGCGATTTTATCAATCTCATCGATAAAAATAATCCCCGACTGTTCAGCCAGTTCCACTGATTCCTGATAAACCTCATCCATATCGATTAATTTTTGGGCCTCTTCCTGGATCAATACTTTTCTTGCCTCACGTATCGGTAAACGACGCTTTTTCTTTTTCCTGGGCATAAACTGACCGAATACTTCCTGCATGTTGATCCCCATCTGTTCAATACCGGCACCCGAAAAAACGTCAAACATCGTAGGATTCTGATCTTCCACTTCAATTTCTACGATGCGGTCTTCCAGTTCCCCTAAAGCCAGCTGGTGTTTAATCTGGCTGCGACGCTGGGCAAGACTGGGCTCCTCGGATGTTTGTTCATTATCCGACTGATCATCTTTTCCGCCAAAAAACATTTCCAGCGGATTTTGAAATTTAGCCGTTTCTTTTTTTGACGGAACCAATATTGAAACAAGGCGTTCTTCTGCCAGTCGCTCGGCACGGGTCCGGACCTGTTCCATCTTTTCCATTTTTACAATGCGAATGGACGTTTCCACAAGATCGCGTACCATCGATTCTACATCGCGACCCACATATCCTACTTCGGTAAATTTGGTCGCTTCCACCTTGACAAAAGGAGCTCTGGCCAGTTTTGCCAGTCGTCGGGCGATTTCCGTTTTTCCGACACCGGTAGGCCCAATCATCAATATATTTTTAGGTGCGATTTCATCACGGATGGATTCATCGAGAAGACTGCGACGGTAACGGTTTCGAAGTGCGATCGCAACTGCCCGTTTTGCATTTTTCTGACCGACAATATATTTATCAAGCTCCTCAACAATCTTTCTGGGCGTCAGTTGTTCTTGTTTGTTCACAAACAGCCCTCCAATAAATTTGCTAAATTTCCTCTACCACAAGATTATTATTGGTATAAACACAGATTTCGGAAGCAATGGTTAAAGCGGCTTCAGCGATTTCCCGCGCACTTTTGTCCGGACTGAATTGTTTTAGCGCACGTCCTGCTGCAAGTGCATAATTCCCTCCGGAACCAATTGCAAGAATACCGTCATCCGGTTCAATCACTTCACCGCTTCCTGATACAAGAAGTAAGTCTTCCTTATTCATGACAATCAACATCGCTTCCAATTGTCGCAACATCTTATTGGTGCGCCATTCCTTTGCTAGTTCCACCGCGGCACGCTTTAAATTACCGTGGTGTTCCTCCAGTTTGCCCTCGAATTTTTCAAATAAAGTTACGGCATCAGCCACCGAACCTGCAAAACCTGCTACCACTTTATTTCCGTATAACCGGCGAACTTTTCGTGCATGATGTTTCATAACAACGGCATTCCCCACCGTTACCTGACCATCGCCGGCCATGGCTCCTTTTCCGTTATGATGGATGGCAAAGATCGTCGTCGCGTGAAACCTGTTCTCCATCCTTAGAACTCCTTTCATCATTTAAGCTGCCCGTTCAATCACAGAAGTTTTCCCATCAGGCAAACGGCTACCATGTTATACCATAGGGCAATATAATCGTATCACATCGATACCTCACTAGCAACTTAAATTGTGTATGTTTTGTGAAAAATTCTGAATAGTCTTTATTGCTCGTTCAGCCAGTTTCTCATTGCGTTTCACTTTCGGTTTCACCGGACGGTCAAGTGACGGCATTAATCCGAAGTTGGCATTCATCGGTTGAAAATGTTTGGGATCAGCCGTTGTAATATAATACGCCATACTGCCCATTACAGTTTCACTGGGAAATATGACCGGCTCTTCCCCCCCGGCAATCAGAGCTGCATTGATCCCGGCAATCAAGCCGGATGCCGCAGATTCAACATACCCTTCCACCCCGGTCATCTGTCCGGCAAAAAACAGCGTTGACCGCTTTTTGTACTGATAAGTAGGTTCCAACAGGAGCGGAGAATTGAGAAAGGTGTTGCGATGCATCACACCGTATCGGACAATTTCTGCATTCTCCAGACCGGGGATCATGCTGAACACCCTCTTTTGATCTCCCCATTTCAAATGAGTCTGAAAACCTACCATGTTATATAATGTAGCGGCGCTGTTGTCCTGACGCAACTGAACAACCGCAAATGGTTGTTTTCCCGTTCTGGGATCGATCAGACCGACGGGTTTCATCGGTCCGAACAACAGCGTCTGTTTTCCCCTTTTCGCCATGACTTCGATCGGCATACATCCCTCGAAGAAAATCTCTTTTTCAAATTCCTTTAAGGGTACTTCTTCTGCCGTGATCAGAGCATCATAAAAGCGGTCGAATTCCTCTTCGGTCATCGGGCAATTGAGATAAGCCGCCTCTCCTCTGTCATATCGGGAAGCTAAAAACACCTTTTCCATATTGATGGAATCTTTTTCGATTATCGGAGCGGCGGCATCGTAAAAATACAGGTACTCTTCTCCCGTCAGTTTGCGCAACGAATCGGACAAATCAGGTGAAGTCAGTGGCCCGGTAGCAATAATACATAACTCTTCGGGGATCTCCTTAATCTCTTCGTTTCGCACTTCGATATTCGGGTGGTTACGGAGTTTTTCCGTCACACGACCGGCAAACTCATGCCTGTCCACCGCCAGTGCCCCGCCGGCCGGAACTGCACATGAATCCGCCGCCTGAATAATGAGCGAGTTCAATTGACGCATTTCTTCCTTTAATATACCGACGGCATTGGTCAGAGTATTGGCCCGCAGGGAATTGCTGCACACCAGCTCGGCAAACTGGTCTGTGTGATGGGCAGGTGTCTGCCTTACGGGACGCATTTCATACAATTGCACACGGCACCCCCGTTCAGCCAGTTGCCAGGCCGCTTCACTTCCGGCCAGACCTGCTCCCACTACCGTTACCCTCTGATTCATCACACACACCTCTCTGCTATTTCACTTCTTCTTCGAAATCACAGGTCGTACATTGAATGACGGTCTGTTTCTTATTTCGTTTCTCCACCAGCATTCCTTCACATTTCGGACATTTGCGCGGAATGGGTTTGTCCCATGAAACAAAATCACACCGGGGATACTGATCACAGCCATAAAAAGTACGACGTTTTTTACTTTTCCTCTCAACAATGCGTCCTTCACATTTCGGACAGGCGACACCGGTATCTTTTAAAATCGGCTTTGTATTCCGGCACTCCGGAAATCCGGAGCAGGCAAGAAACTTTCCGTAACGACCCAGCTTATAAACCATTGGTTTGCCGCATTTTTCACAGATCTCATCCGATACTTCATCCTGGATTTCTACTTCTTTCATTTCCTCTTCCGCTTTATCCAGACGTTTGGAAAAGTCATGATAAAAGTGGTCGAGGATTTTTACCCAGTCTGCTTTTCCTTCTTCAATATGGTCCAGTTCATCCTCCATGTTGGCCGTAAATTCAACATCAAGGATTTCCGGAAAAAATTCCTCCATTAATTCACTGACGATTTCACCTAATTCCGTAGGTACAAACCGTTTATCTTCCAGGGCAACATATCCCCTTTTCTGGATGGTATCCAGAGTGGGGGCATAGGTACTCGGTCTTCCGATCCCCAATTCTTCAAGGGTTCTTACCAGGCGGGCTTCTGTGTATCTCGGCGGTGGCTGCGTAAAGTGCTGGTTCGGTTCGATCTTCTCTTTATGCAATGTTTGTCCTTCAGACAACGGTGGCAAAATACGGTCTTCATCCTTTGTCCCTTCATCGTTCCCCTCCACATAGACTTTCATAAAACCGGGGAACTTGACTTTGGAGCCGGTTGCACGAAAAACCGCATCTCCGGCTTGAATATCCACGGTCATGGTATCCATTATTGCAGACGCCATCTGACTGGCAATAAAACGTTCCCAGATCAAACGATATAAGCGAAGCTGATCCCGAGACAGATACGGTTTTAAGGAATCGGGCTGATAGAAGACAGAAGTTGGTCGGATCGCTTCATGGGCATCCTGTGCGCCCTCATTTTGTTTATGTTTCCTTTGTTGCTCGGGAATATACTGGGATCCGAAATGTTCGGCGATATATTTCTGTGCTTCCTCCCGGGCCGTTTCGGAAATCCTTGTTGAATCTGTTCGCATATAGGTGATCAAACCGACGGTGCCTTCTTTTCCAAGGTCAATTCCTTCATAAAGTTGCTGGGCAATCATCATCGTTTTGGCTGCACGAAAATTTAATTTGCGCGCTGCTTCCTGTTGCAAAGAACTGGTGATAAACGGCGGTGCAGGATTACGTCTCCGTTCTTTTTTCTTAATCTCCGTGACCGTAAACGGGTGATCTTTAATCTGCGATAAAAGTTGATCTACTTCTTCTCTTGAAGTTAACTGCTCTTTTTTCTGATTTCTTCCGTAAAATTTGGCCTCGAATGTCTGCCCCTCGCTTTCGAGGATGGCAGTTACGGACCAATATTCTTCCGGAACAAAATTACGGATCTCTTTCTCCCGGTCAATAATTAATTTTACCGCGACAGACTGAACCCGTCCGGCACTCAACCCTTTTTTTACCTTTTTCCAGAGGAGCGGACTGATGTTGTATCCGACAAGCCGGTCTAAAATTCTTCTCGCCTGCTGGGCATTGACCAGATCCATGTTAATTCTGCGCGGATGTTTAAACGCTTCTTTGACCGCGTTTTTGGTGATCTCATTAAAAACGACCCGTGTCGGTTCATTCAGGTCCAGATCGAGAATATGAGCGAGATGCCAGGCAATCGCTTCTCCTTCCCGGTCAGGGTCCGCTGCAAGGAACACTCTTTTTACCTTCTTTTTTGCATCACGCAATTCTTTTAAGACGTTTCCTTTGCCACGGATGGTTATGTATTTCGGTTCAAAACCGTTTTCTACGGATACTCCCATCTGACTTCTCGGTAAATCCCTGACATGCCCCATCGATGCCTTGACAATATATTTTTTGCCGAGGTATTTACCGATCGTTTTCGCTTTTGCGGGAGATTCCACGATGACTAATGTGTCTGCCAAACAATTTTCCTCCTTTCTCTGCTGCAATTCACGGTTGTATATCTGCAATGATTGATCTTATATCCGAGTGTGTTTATTGTAAATTAAAATCTTACTTATTATTAAATAATCCGTCTGCCTTTGTCAAACGAAAAAAAGAATTTAAAGGATTTTCACATAATATGCCCCCGGCAATTGCCGGATTTTTTTCTTTAACTGCAAAGTGACAAGAGCAGTCTGAATCTGCTGCGGCATCAATTCCGTTAAACGAATAATATCATTGACATGCAGTTGCGATGATGCCATTACTTCAAGTATACGCTTTTCTTCGGGCAAAAGTTTCATTCCTGATTGTTCCTTTTCTTTGATGAGAGGCAGTGGTTGAAGCATTAATCCCGGATACTCTTCCGTAACATCCTCTGCCGATGTAATCAATTTGGCACCCTGTTGTATAAGGTGATTGGTACCGCTGCTCGTAATTTTAAAAATTTCACCCGGTACGGCATACACGTCCCTTCCCTGCTCAAGAGCGGCGTCAGCGGTAATTAAGGAACCGCTTCTCATCGCTGCCTCGACAACAATTACTCCATGGGACAATCCGCTGATCAACCGGTTTCTCCTCGGAAATAATCCTTTATGGGGTTTCGTGCCCGGTGCACTCTCGGATAATAAACAGCCTTTTTTAAAAATGTTTTGATAGAGGGCTGCATGATGAGCGGGATAAACCACGTCCACCCCACCGCCCAGCACGGCGACGGTTGCCGGATTTTCTACTGTCGTTAACGCTGCTTGATGAACATCACCGTCTATACCCTCCGCCATGCCCGAAACCAGAACCCATCCGTTTAAGGTGAGTTGGCGGGCCAAATTGTGAGCCGCCATCCTTCCGTAACTGCTCGGTTTACGTGTACCGACCATCGCCATCATCGGCCGTTGTAACAGGGTGATATCACCTTTGGCGTAAATCACAACCGGCGGATCATGAATTTGTAACAGATACGACGGATAATAAGAGTCGAACAGGGTAATCGCGGTGATCTTTTTCTGATGAAAACTTTCCATCACACGCTCAATGTTTTCCGGTTGAAGTGCCTGCCGAATTTGATCCGCTTTTTTTGTCGACAGGGATAAAGCCTGTTGAAAAAATCCGTTATCTGCTGACAATAAACTGCCTGTATCGTCAAAACTTTGGGTAATACGATGCAGAATACGGTGACCGATCCCTTCAGTCTGATGAAGAGTGACTAAACAATCTGAGTATGTGTATGTCATCATGCTTCCTCTTTTCCGGTTTTCTCTCCAATTCGCCCGTGCCTTTTCGATTCCCTGCCAATCGCAAGTATTTGCCCCGTTCAAATGATTGCATCTCCATAAATAAAGCCCGGCAGAGGTTTTTCCGCCAGGCTCGATTTAATATGTGATTCCATGAATAACCAGTTTACTTAATCAGGCATTTTTCATAAAGTCCCTTTTCTTTAAGGACTTCAATCATGGTATCGCCGATCACCGCAGGAGTTTTAGCGACTCGAACACCGCACTCTTCCAGCTTGGCGATTTTTTCTGCAGCAGTACCCTTACCGCCGGAAATGATGGCACCTGCATGACCCATGCGCTTTCCGGGAGGTGCAGTCTGTCCGCCGATAAATCCGACAACCGGTTTTTTCATATTGGCTTTAATCCATTCCGCCGCTTCTTCTTCCGCAGTTCCGCCGATTTCCCCGATCATAATGACCGCTTCGGTATCGGGATCTTCGTTGAAACGCTTCAGAACATCAATAAACTCCATTCCCTTAACCGGGTCTCCGCCGATTCCGACAGCCGTGGACTGACCGATGTTCTGTGTTGACAATTGATGTACCGCTTCGTAAGTCAATGTTCCGCTGCGGGAAACAATCCCGATTTTACCCGGTTGATGAATATACCCTGGCATAATTCCGATTTTACATTCTCCGGGCGTGATGACTCCGGGACAGTTCGGTCCGATCAAGAGGCTGTTTTTACCTTCCATATAACGTTTCACTTTAACCATGTCGAGTACGGGAATTCCTTCTGTGATACATACAACTAGAGGAATCTCGGCGTCTACCGCTTCCATAATCGCATCGGCGGCAAATGCCGGCGGTACATAGATTACAGTAGCATTTGCACCGGTTTTTTCTACGGCTTCTGCAACCGTATTAAAAACGGGAATACCTTCAACGGTGGTTCCTCCTTTTCCGGGAGTCACACCTCCGACCATTTTTGTACCATATTCAACAGCTTGCTTTGTATGAAACAACCCGGTGGAACCTGTAATTCCCTGACAGATCACGCGGGTTTCCTTGTTCACTAATATACTCATTGTATCCTTCCGCCCCCTTACTTCACTAATGATACGATTTTTTCTGCAGCATCAGCCATGGATTCTGCAGCGACAATGTTTAATCCGGATTCGTTCAAAATCTTTTTGCCCAGTTCAACGTTGGTACCTTCAAGGCGAACAACCAGAGGACGATCAATGCCGACCTGTTTGGCCGCTTCGACAACACCATTGGCAATGACGTCACACTTCATGATTCCCCCGAAAATATTGACCAATATTCCTTTTACATTTTCGTCGGCAAGAATAATCTTAAATGCTTCTGTCACTTTTTCCGTCGTTGCTCCGCCGCCCACATCAAGGAAGTTTGCCGGCTCACCGCCGTAAAACTTGATGATATCCATGGTTGCCATCGCCAGTCCGGCACCATTAACCATACAACCGATATTTCCATCCAGGGCGATGTAACTGAGGTCAAACTTGGAAGCCTCGATTTCTTTGGGGTCTTCTTCATCGAGATCGCGTAATTCAAGAACGTCGGGATGACGGAAGAGTGCATTGGAATCAAAGTTTAACTTGGCGTCCAGCGCCATCACTTCTCCGTCTCCGGTTACAACCAGCGGGTTGATTTCCGCAATGGAACAATCTTTATCAACAAAAGCCTGATAGAGACCCATCATAAATTTAACGGCTTTATTCACCAGCTCACTCGGGATATTGATGGCGAAAGCCAGTTTGCGAGCCTGGAACGGCATTAATCCGACCGCAGGATCAATTACTTCTTTAAAAATCTTTTCCGGATTTTTTGCAGCAACTTCTTCGATTTCCGTTCCGCCTTCTTCGGATGCCATCATCACGACGCGGTTGCTTGCACGGTCAACCACCAGACCTACATAATATTCCTTTTTAATGTCACAACCCTGTTCAATCAGGAGACGTTTAACTTGTTTTCCTTCCGGTCCTGTTTGATGAGTAACCAGAACCTTACCGAGAATTTCTTCGGCATAAGCACGGACTTCGTCAAGATTTTTGGCAACCTTGACCCCGCCTGCCTTACCGCGTCCCCCTGCATGAATCTGAGCTTTGACCACATTGACCTGCGTACCGAGGGATTTTGCAGCATCTACTGCTTCATCCACAGAGAAAGCCACTTTGCCTTCCGGCACTTTTACGCCATACTGCTTAAGTATCTCTTTCCCTTGATACTCATGGATATTCATTCTCCATCCTCCTATCTCTTTGTGAAAAAATTTACATATATGTCCATCATGTACGAATATCTTGAGGATACCGTAGCATGAAAGCCATGAGCACACCAAATATACGATATTCGTGTTCAATATTAAAATTCCTGCAAGAAAAGCTAATTTTCATATTTTTCCTTAATATGATTCAGAATATCATCAAAAATGCCTTCTCTTTCATAAAGTTGTTGACGGTAAATAAATCCATTCCGAAATACCGGAACCTGCAATTTCTCGTCATTCACTTGAAATAATAACATGAGAGAAGGTTTTTCTTCCAGAGATACGCCTGAATTCCGTTTGCCTTCACTGAGCATTCGCACGAAAGAATGGGTCAGAGCCTTCATCTCAAGCGGATCGGTATCCTCTCCTGCGAGGACAATCTCCCCCACAGGCAAGGAATCCCCAAGGTCAACGATTCTCAGTTCGTTTGTCTTAAATAAGTATTTCACATGATGTGGAGTATAATCGATCAGCGATATTTGTTCTTTGAGTGAACCGAATATAGAATCATTCAATTGATAGTAAGAATGTTCTTCCCCATAGGCCACTGATAATAATGTGGGAGATAAAACATCAACCTCGACAATTTGTTTGCCGCCGATATCCAGTTCAAGGACATAATACGGAAACAGCGGATCTCGTAAACGGGGAGGCTTTTCTAAATACTGGGCATTACGTAATATTTCAATCATGTTTAGAAAGGATTCGCCGCTTAATTGTTTTGTTTTTCCCAGATCACGTGCGGAAATCATCACCCGGTCAATGTTGAGTTCCTTAAGATATAAATTGCCAGCGTATTTTTTGACCAGATCATTGAGTAAAACCATGGTATTGCCTTCATAATATGTATCCCCGACTTTAAGAACATCCTTTCCAATCTGCATAACCACGGGTTCATCATGAACGGTCCACAGCACGATCGTATAATCAAAGGAAGTTGAAGGTGTCGCAGAAGTTGTTAGGGTATCCATAATACCAAGCATCTCAGTTAATAAAGGTTCTTTTTCCAGATTGATTTCCGAACCGTCTTCCGTGATGATGGTCAAACGATCCACTTCATTTGCATCAAACAAAAAACGGGAAGACATCGCTTCGTTACCGGAAAGATCTCCTTTTTGATCCTGCACTGTATTCTTTGATAATGGTTCCATTTGATTCGTTGCAGAATCATCATCCGAGCATCCGGAAACAAACGACGTTAAAGCTAACATGATCCCCAGTAATGCAGAGCCCCAGAGAGTTTTTTTCAACAAAATCTCCTCCTCACATGTTTAGCGAGCTCCGATCAAGGTCGAACCCCAGAGGATTGACATCATATTCCTGATTGTCCTTTTCCATTATAACGAAAAAAATCCGTTACTTCTACAAGTAACGGATTGAAAATTGATGATCGACCTGGTAAAGGGGACAATTTTTACAGATTATAAAGCAATTCGATCCATGATGTGGTCTTGTTCCCGATACAAGTGCTTGTCCAGACCGCGAAAGGAAATCTCTTTTCTCAACAGCTGAATGAATTCGGGCTCCAGATTCAGAGAAACGGCTTTTCGATAAGCTTCCAACAGGGCATCGTCACTTAACATATGCATATGCGATTACCTCCTGTTTTTAGAACCTTGAATTTTGTAAAGTCATTGTACCATCGTGGCTTCTCGCGGACAAGCCGGGCAGTTATGCACAATATATTGTGGATAAAATGTGGATGAATTGTGCATAACGATGGAATCACAGTGTTTATCAAGTGTGATTTTTGTGGAAAAATATATCCACAAGCTGTTTATAACTCAACGGCTGTCGAGAATTGATGAACGTTTCCCATCATTCTACAAAAGTAGTGCCGTTCACACTGAACCGTTGTTGAATTTCCTAGAATTTGTTCTAATCTATGCGATTAAAGGGGAAGAGAGTAAGCAAACATACTCCCCTTTCCTTCTTCGGAATTAAACCATATTTCCCCGTTGTGCAACTCAATCAGTTGTTTGGAAATGGCAAGACCAAGCCCTGTACCGTTTTTATGGGGGCTGGCCTGATAAAACTTTGAAAAAATATGACGGTGGTGAGCTGGCGAAATTCCGATACCCGTATCACAAACTTCGGTTATCAACCGTTTCCCTTTTTCATAATAACGAATCGTGACCCTTCCGCCCTCCGGCGTGAATTTCTGGGCATTGGATAACAGATTGATCAGGACTTGTTGAATTTTTTGTTTGTCAATTTCAACATAAGGGTCGTTTTCAGGAATTTCAAGATGGACCGTCTGATATTTTTTCTGAAAAAGCGGGTTCATCACTTCAACTGTTTCCTGAACCAAAGCAGAATAAGAAGTTTTCGTCTTGTTCAATTGGACCTGTCCCTGCTCAATTTTTGAAAAATCAAGCAGTTCATTTACGCGACCCAGCAGTTTTTCTGTAGCACGGTCCACCATTAACACCATTTTTTTCTGATGTTCATTCAGCGGGCCGACAATTTCTTTTTTTAAAATTTCTGTCGCGCCCATGATGGACGTGATCGGAGTGCGCAGTTCATGGGACAGACTGGCCATCAGATCATTTTTAAAACGAATCAATTCTTTCAGATCCTTAACCAGGTTTTCCAATTTTAAATTGGCTTCCTGTAATTCGATCGTCCTTTCTTTCACCTGTGAATCCAGTGTACGAGTATAAAGAGCATTGGACAGAGCCGTGCTGGTTACATCGGCAATGGTTTGACACAGTTCGATTTCCGACTCACTAAAATGCCTGTGCCGGTCAACGGTGGTGACAGAGATCATCCCCAGCACTTTACCTTTTGTAACCATGGGAATGACCAGTAAACTTTTTAAGTCAAACACCTCGCGAATTTTTTGATTGGCACGTTCATCTTCTTTGACGTCATACATGGCGATCGCTCTTTTATTCTCCAATAAATCATAAAATATCCCGTCCACATCGGCATTCATGCTTACCCCGCTCAGTTCCTCTTTCCATTCTTTCTCATTGATGCTGCCTGTGGAAGCAATGTAGAACGGTTCAAATTGATTGTTATGAGGATTATATAAATGAGCCGCGATTTCCGGTTCACCGATGATCATATGAATATATTTAAAAGCATTGTTCATGACATCATCCACGGACAGGGATTCCGAGAGGGAATGATTGATTTCAAGCAATAATTTTTGTTGTTCCAGTAAACGGTTGGACTGTTGAAACATACGAGCATTTTGAATGGCCACGGCAGACATGTTCACGAATCCTTCAATGGTTTTCATTTCATCCACGCACAGATTGAGCGGTTTTTCAAAATCATGGATGAATACCAGCCCGAACACTTCTTGATCGACGACCACCGGTACACCGAGAATTGACTTTATATGCAGCATGTGCATCTTTTCCCTGTTCACGCGGGGATCCCGTTCGGTATCTTCAATATAGATAAATCGCTGGCTTTCAATCATTTCTTCAATAAACGGATGTTCTTTCGGATCTATGACGAAGTCACTGAGATCATAACGCGGATCATTAACAGTATGACCGTAATACTTGTGGTCTTCACGGCGGATAAAAAATGCCACCATATCGACCCGGGTAATTTCATCCGCTATTCCATCCACCACCAGCTTTAAGATTTTGCTCAAATCGAGATCCGTATTCATTTGCCGCGAAATATCAATAAATTTATCGAAGCGTTTCAATGATGTCATCACCTGCCTTAAAGTAATAAGATTCATCGGGTGAACTGTCAAGTCATCTGTAAACACTCTTCTATCTATCATATCGGAAAACGGATGGGTTTACGATGAGTTTTATAATATAATACATGGAAAAGAGGAGGATCGGATATGAGTAAATTCATTCTTTTTTCACTGCTCTGGTGGATAACGGGCAATCCGCTGATTGCATTCATCGTTATTTTAATTGTCATTTATTTGCTGGACCGGCGTTTTGTAGGACTGTTTCCCAGTATCGGAAAACCGCTGCGCCGCCGGTTGCGAACACAAAAATTAAAGCAGGATCTTCATTTAAATCCTCATGACACTTCAAACAAACTGGAATTGGCCCGTCTGCTCATGGAAAACAAACAATACCGGCCTGCCCTTTCCTATCTTGAGGAAGTCTACAGGCGTATGTCCGATTCCCCCGAAGTGTGGTTTGAACTGGGCCGTTGTTATTTAAAACTGGGAGAGATCGAACTGGGTGAAAACTGGATGAAAAAAGGATTACAGGCAGATCCCCGCTTGAAATACGGGGAGCCTTACTTGAGAC
Source organism: Bacilli bacterium (assembly GCA_041686735.1). GTDB lineage: Bacteria > Bacillota > Bacilli > JACDOE01 > JACDOE01 > JAWLDF01. The sequence goes on along the minus strand of JAWLDF010000001.1, from coordinate 198,318 downwards.
TTGGGGAAGCCTTCCTTACGGTCGATCAACAGAAGGCTCTCCAATATTTGCAACAATTCGGGGAGATTCATTCGTCTTCCAGTGAAGCTTACTATTTGCTGGGGAAATTATTTCAGCAGCTTGGAGATAAAAAGAAAGCCCGCGAAGCATATCAACAGGCCGTGGACATTTATCGTTCCTTACCGAAATATAAAAAGAGAAGCGAGCGGCGCTGGTTCATTCTGTCATACTTGAAAAAAATGGTGAGCAACTGATTCAATCATTATGGATTCCGCGTAAGAATGGTATGTTTTTTCCGCACACACATTCAACTTAAAATATGGATGGACCCATAGAAAAACCAGTGCCACCACTATAGCAGCCAGGAACGGACGATCGAGCCATCTGCGGTGACGGCTGTATCGTTCCGGACCCTGCTCAGATAATATATATAATAAAATGAGCATTGTACCGCTGTATATGACCAGCATCACCTGAAGAAAAACCGCCTGCTCTCCTGCCGTCACCATCCCTCCCAGCATCGCACCCATCATCCCTCCCATCATTCCTGACAACAACCCGTCCAGAACTGCCAGTATATGAATCATCTGTCCGGTAATCACGCCTGAGATGCCCCCGACTAAGATCGATAGTATACTCGCCGCCAATAAATCTCCGCAAAAAAGGATACCCGCCAGTACACCGGAGCTTACTCCCACCATCATTCCGACGGACATAGCAACCATCATCCCGCTGACATGAGTCAGATGGTTTTTTTTACGGTAAGTTAACATCCATACCGCCAGCAATAAACCGATGATGATACCGAGAGTGAATGACATCGTAAAAACGGACATAATATCCCCTCCGTTACACATTTCGCAAAATAAATATTCTCATCCCTCGCCCCTTCAATCAATATTATGTCATCCATATTCCGGCTAGTCCTTCTCAACCCGTTTTTTGGGGACGAATTTTGATATAATCTTGATATATAAAAGTGAATCTTATGATGAGATTTATGCCAAACATAAAGGAGGCGATTTCTTTGCAACAAGGAAAACCGATTGATCTGGGAAATCGATTATATTTAATTGACGGGATGGATATGGGTGTGCCCGGAAGGACCGGTACATATGTGTTTAAAGAAGATCCTGTGTCCATTATTGAAACGGGACCCAGCCTTTCTGTTCCTCATATTCTTGAAGGGTTGAAACAGTTGAATTGTCATCCCGAAGATATTCGTTATATCATTGTGACACACATTCATCTCGATCACGCCGGTGGAGCCGGTCTGCTGCTTAGGGAATGTCCACAAGCTCAGGTGGTGGTACATCCGCGGGGTGCAAGACATCTGGCTGATCCCAGCCGTCTGATTGCGGGAGCACGTGCAGTATATGGGGAGACCTTTGACCGCTGGTTCGATCCGATCATTCCTGTCCCGGAAGAGCGCCTGCTGATTAAAGAAGACGGGGAAACACTGGCCATAAGTAATGAGAGAACCCTCACATTCCTCGACTCTCCCGGACATGCCGCCCACCATTTCAGTATTTATGATCCGTTAAGTAAAGGAATATTTACCGGAGATACGGCAGGGGTGCGTTATCATCAAACAGAAGATCACGGACTCGTATTCTATTTGCCTTCCACTTCACCCAACCAGTTTGATCCCGATGCGATGCTTCATTCCCTCGGGCGATTTCGCCGGCTTGAGCTCGAACGCATATATTTCGGACATTTCGGGATGTCGACGGATGTAGCAGAAGTGTTTTCTCAGGTGGAACACTGGCTCCCGCTGTTTGTGAACGCCGGGGAGGAAGCATTGGAACATGGCGAAGGGGAAAATGGCATTTATCGCCGTCTCCGCGAACAAGTTCAGAATTACTTAAGGGAACAGGGGATTCCGGATGATCATGAAGTTTATGAAATCGTCTCTCTCGATATGAACGTGTGTGCCATGGGCATTTACGATTATCTGCAGAAGAAAAAAGGATGATGAACGGATTGAAAGTTTTTGTGAAAAAAGGCACCGGTTTATTGGCCGGTGCCTTTATCATTCCGGAATAAATTACATACAGACTTCAGAGATATCGTTATTAACCGATTTTAAGCATTCTGTCGAGGGCCAGAACGGCCTGTTCTGCTATTTCGTCCGATACCTGAATCCGGTTGATCACCTGTCCTTCACAATAGCTTTCCAGTGACCACAACAGATGGGGAAGATCGATACGGTTCATGGTCAGGCAGGGACAAATCATGTCATTTAACAGAACAATTTTTTTGTCAGGGTGCTGTTTTGCCAGTCTCTGCACCAGATTAACTTCGGTTCCGATCGCCCAGCGGGAACCCGGCGGCGCCTGCTCAATCTGTTTGATGATATACTCAGTAGATCCGTTATCGTCAGCCAGTTTCACGACATCATGCCGGCACTCCGGGTGAACGATCACTTTCATTTCGGGATCATTTTCCCTCACACGTTTCACATGTTCAGGCGTAAATTTCAAATGAACCGAACAATATCCTTTCCATAAGATGATTCGGATGTCTTCAAGACTTCCCTTCACCCCTTCCAGTTCTCCCGTTTCCGGATTCCATACCGCCATATGATGCTCTGGAATTCCCAATTTCACTGCCGTATTTCTTCCCAGATGTTCATCCGGGAGAAACAGAATGCGCTCCTTCTGTTGATAAGCATGACGAAACACCTTTTCTGCATTGGACGATGTGCAGGTCATTCCGTGATGTTGACCACAGAAAGACTTTATGGCAGCTGTCGAATTGACATAAGTAATGGGAGTGAACGTATCTCCCAGACTATCAACAAAATACTCCCACGCTTCTTCCACCTGTTCTAAAGTGGCCATGTCTGCCATGGAACAGCCGGCTTTCATATCGGGAAGAACCACTATCTGTTCGTCACCGGTCAGGATGTCTGCGGTTTCCGCCATAAAATGAACGCCGCAGAATACGATAAACTTTTTGTCTTTTTGCTCGGCGGCCTGCCGGGCCAGTTTTAATGAATCTCCGGTAAAATCCGCAAATTGATACACTTCGTCCCTTTGATAATGATGACTGAGAATGACAAGTTCGTCTTTCAACTCTTCTTTTAACGCACGAACACGCTCGACCATCTCCTGTTCAGACATACCCTGATATTTCTCGGATAGCCTTTCAGCGGTAACAAATACTTGAACCTCAGACATATTTCTTCCCACCTTTTTTACTGTGCTTTCAAATCTAAACTGATATCGAGGGCTGTGATCGAATGAGTCAACCAGCCGATGGATATGACGTCCACCCCTGTGACCGCAATCTGTGTAATGTTATGGGGGGTGATTCCTCCGGAAACCTCTACCGTGATATGATCCGGAATCAGCGCAACCACTTCCTTGATCAGTTCCGCCGGCATATTATCGAGTAAAATCACGTCAGCCCCGGCTTCCACAGCTTCTTTCACCTGTTCTTTCGTCTCGGTCTCCACTTCAATTTTTACCATATGACCGATATGATTTTTCACCCTTTCAATCGCGGTTTTAATACTTCCTGCCGCAGCGATGTGGTTATCCTTTATCAGCACCGCATCATTTAATGTAAAACGATGATTCATGCCTCCCCCAACTTTTACGGCATATTTCTCCAGCATCCTAAGCCCCGGGGTGGTCTTTCTTGTGTCGGTAATATGAACGCCGCTGTCTTTTACCTTATCGACAATTTCCCGGGTCGTTGTCGCGATTCCGGAGAGTCGCTGCATGTAATTTAATGCCACTCTTTCACCCATGAGAATCGAACGGGTCAATCCTTCGACCGTGGCGATCACGGTTCCGGAAGATACCCGTTGACCATCCTGAAAAAATGAGTGAAATATTAATTCCCGGTCTATTTGTTTAAAAACCTCTTGTGCCACCGGCAGACCGGCGATGACCCCGTCCTGCTTGACCATGATTTTACCGAGTGAGTGATGATCAGGCGGAATAACGGCACTGGTTGTCAGATCGTCGTATCCGATGTCTTCCCTCAGCGCTTCCTCAATCATTTTATTAAGTAACAGTGGATTCATTTTTTGCCCTCCATTTTGACCTCTTATTGTTCCAACTTGAATCGGAAAGGGGATGATCTTCACGAAAATGGGCTCCTCTGCTTTCCTCCCTGTAAAGGGCAGATTTCACCACCAGTAAGGACGTCGTTATCATATTTTCTATTGTGATATGCTTTGTTCCCCATTCACTTAATGACCGTTCCAGATCCGACTGCAATTTCTTCAAACCGTTAGGATTGCGGATGATTCCCGCGTATTTCCACATTTCTTTTTTCAATTGATTTACGATTGGAAATAAAAAAGGAGAAATACGGTATTGATCGGCATGATATTTCGGTTTAATCCATCTGGAAACGTTTTTCGCCGGTACAGACGGGGAACTTGCTTCATCCATCACCGCTTTACTGACTCTCTCGGCAAAAACAAAAGCTTCAAGCAATGAGTTGCTGGCGAGCCGGTTGGCCCCGTGAATTCCGGTACACGATGTCTCACCGCATGCATATAACCCTTTTAATGTCGTTCTTCCCCGATCATCGCTTTCGATTCCTCCCATCATAAAATGGGCGGCCGGACTGACCGGAATCCACTGTATGCGCGGATCGATCCCATTTTTACTCAAAATCCGATGGATCCCGGGAAAACGGCTGGAAAAAGAGGTTCCGATCTGCGTGGCATCGAGAAATATTTTATGTCCTTTTTGCTGTTCAGAAAAAATGGCACGGGATACCACATCCCGCGGAGCAAGGTCCGCCCATGGATGATAGTCTTTCATAAACGGGGTCCCCGTTTCATCGACCAGGATCGCCCCTTCCCCGCGTACCGCTTCTGATATTAATTTGCGCGGGTTTTCCGGTGTGAGCAGAGCGGTAGGATGGAATTGGACAAATTCCATATCCACCAGTGCCGCCCCGGCACGATAGGCCATGGCATAGCCATCGCCTGTGCTGTGAACGACATTGGTGGTGTGTTCAAATATCTGTCCGCTCCCACCCGTTGCAAGAATGACAGCCTTTGCAACGTAAACACGGTGTTCCGTGCCATCAAACGCCGTCACTCCGAAACACCTGCCGCCTTCTACCAGTAAATCTTCCACAATGGTATGTTCATGTATGAAAATGTTGGATTGACTCCGGACCTGTTTTAACAACGTCTGTACCATGGCGTGTCCGGTTGCATCCCCGAGAGCATGTACGATCCGGTTATAACTGTGATATCCTTCTTTGCCAAGCATGAGCTCACCTTCATCTGTTCTGTCAAAAGGCACACCCATGTTGAATAATTCTTCCAGCAAAGCAGGCGCTGTCCGTGTTAACAAATCGACATGATGGCGGTTATTGATGCCGCAACCGCATGCAAGCGTATCATCCCGATGTTGTTCCGGTGAATCCTCCGGGCTGTATGAAACGGCAATCCCGCCCTGCGCCAGCGAGGAATTGCTTTCACTGATCGCTCCTTTTGTAATCACCGTTACATCTCCGTATCTGCTCAGTTTCAACGCTGTATATAAACCGGCGATCCCGCTTCCCACCACAATCACATCTGTATCGATCTGTTTCATATTCACGCTTCCTTTTCTTAACCGTTAACCTAATTATATATGGCAGGGGTTTGTTGTCAATACAGATGTCTTGACACCTGTGAAGCCGGATTTCTATAATGGATGAAAATCATGTGACGGTTCTGATTGGAGGTCGTAAATATTGATGAAAATATATCTTGATCACGCAGCCACTACCCCGCTGTTGCCGGATGTTATGGAATCCATGATTCCTTTTTATCTTCATGCGTACGGAAATCCAGAAAGTCTGCATCAATTTGGGGATCACGCTTCGGACGCACTGGAACAATCAAGAATCCAACTGCTGCACATACTCGGAGATCCAGAGGGAAAACTGATTTTTACCGGAAGCGGTACAGAAGCGAATAACCTGGCACTGTTCGGGATATGCAGAAAATATAAGAACAGGGGAAATCACATTATTGTTAGTGCCACAGAGCATCCATCCGTCCTCTCCCCGGCATTGCAGTTAGAAAAAGAAGGATTCCGCGTTTCTATTGCACCCGTTGATCGACACGGAAGAATTGATCTCGATCAACTTCAAAGGTTAATCAATGAGGATACCATTTTGGTCTCTGTCATGCATGCCAACAATGAAACGGGAGTCATTCAGCCCGTTGAGCAAATCGCGGAGATCATCCGATCCGCACGAGATTCCGCCGCAAAAAAAACACCTTTTTTCCACTGTGACGCCGTTCAGACAACGGGAAAAATCAGATATAATACACAAAACCTCGGAGTGGATCTGCTTTCTTTTTCAGCCCATAAATTTCATGGACCCAAAGGTACGGGGGGACTTTATCTGCGGAGGGGAGTTCACATCCAGCCTCTTTTATTTGGGGGCGGTCAGGAATACGGATTACGCTCCGGCACTCACAATACAGCCGGTGTTATCGGAATGGCCGCTGCTTTAAAGAAGTCACTGGACGAATTAGAATCTTCCCGCGAAAAAATCAGGGAATGGAATCGGATGATCCTATCTTCTTTTGAAAAAATAAAGGAGATTCGCTTTACCTGTTTACCTGAGCTTACACTTGAAACCCACATTCATCTGCGCGTTGAAAAAGTGGAAGGTCAGGCCATTATGCAGGAACTGAGTAAACGTGGAATTGCCGTTTCAACCGGATCTGCCTGCCACGCGGGCAAATCTGATCCTTCCCATGTCATGAAAGCGATGGGTTATTCCGACGAGGAAGCACACCAGGGGGTTCGAATTACGCTGGGAAAGACGAATACCTGCGAACAGATCGAATATTTTATCCGCGAGATGGAAGACCTGGTTCGTTATTTTAAACATAGACGACTTTCGTACTGACACCTTTATTTCGTTCACATGCACGAATCCGTGATTTATCGATTTTTTTCGATAAAACTCTTTACAAATGATAATCATTCTCATATACTTATATTTGAAAGAAGATAAACTCTCTTCAATCTACCAGGAGCAGGTGAACAATATGGTACTTTATCATGTAAAAACAGGTGAAGATTGTACAATCAAAGATTTCTCCCGGATTAATTCATGGGTGCGCAAAAGACTGCTCGATATAGGGATTGTGGAAGGTATGACGGTTAAGGTAAATAACAAAATGCCTTTTCATGGTCCCATCGTGATAGAAAACAATCATCAATCCATTGCAATCCGGTACTCAGATGCGGAAAGAATTCAAGTTGAAGGATGAAAAACATGTCCGAAAAACAAAGATACACCGTTGTCTTAGCCGGTAATCCCAATACCGGCAAAACTTCATTGTTCAATCAATTGACAGATTCATATGCATACGTGGGGAACTGGCCGGGAGTGACCGTGGAGAAAAAAACGGGCCATTTAACCAATCAACAGGGAATCCTTATTGATCTTCCCGGTGTATATTCGTTGAACCCGCTGTCAGCCGATGAAAAGATAGTCTCACATTTTTTAATCAACGATGATTTCTCTTTATTATTGAATATTGTAGACGGTTCTCAACTGGCACGAAATCTGTATCTGACGGTTCAGTTGCTGGAACTGGAGAAACCGCTTCTTCTAGCGATAAATATGGTTGATGTTTTAGAAAATCAAGGATCACAAATTAACACCCGGGTATTGCAGGAAAATCTCGGAATTCCGGTTGTACCCGTGGTCGCCAGAACGGGTCTGGGACTGGACGATCTTAAAAAACAAATGTTAATATTTGGTGAATCCCATGACAGAACAGCACCTTTCAGATTGGATTATCAATTGCTTGAAAGGGATATTGACCGGATTTCGGAAAAATTGCCCGATGGTGTGCCGGTTTCGAAACGCTGGTTGTCTCTGCAGTTTCTTGAGGGGAATAAGGCCGTTGAGGAATATCTTGCTTCGCTTCTGGACATAAAAATTCTTCAGGCAATCAGGAATCATGCCGCACAGACGATTGGTGAAGATGTGGAGCAGTATATCCGCAGAATCCGGCGTACTTTTATAGACAGCGTAGTCTCCAGATCATTAAGGAAAACAAGTACGGGAAACATATCCATGTTTCAGCGGATCGACCACATTGTCATGCATCCTTATTTAAGCATGCCCTTTTTTTTCGTTGTAATGTATTTTATATTTAAACTTACCTTTGACTGGATTGGCGGGCCATTATCTGATCTGTTGGACAGCAGCGTATTTGTTCCACTTTCCCTTGGTCTGCAGAAACTTTTCAATTCAATCGGGATCGCTCCTTTTATTCAAGATTTGATTCTGGAAGGGATTATCCCCGGAGTCGGGGGTGTCCTTGTCTTTGTTCCTCAGATTTTTTCATTATTCTTTTTTATTACCCTGATCGAGGATTCGGGCTATATGGCAAGAATCGCCGTGATTATGGACAGGCTGTTGGAAAAAGTGGGATTAAATGGGAAATCGATTATTCCTATGATCATCGGGTTTGGATGTAATGTACCGGCGGTGATGGCGGCACGTACTATTGAAAATCCGAGAGAACGCCTCATCACCATTCTGGTGACACCTTTGATGTCCTGTTCGGCACGGCTCCCCATATATACCTTGTTTGCCGGTGCGTTCTTTACCAATCACCAGGCCACGGTGGTATTTTCTCTCTATCTGCTGGGAATCCTGGCTGCACTTATTCTGGCGAAAACCTTTTCCAAAACGCTTTATCAAGGGGAACCATCTGTTTTTGTGGTGGAATTGCCCCCCTACCGGATCCCTCATGTGAAAACGTTAGTACGCAGTACCTGGGAAAAAGGGAAAGGATTTGTCCACAAAGCGGGAACCTTTATTTTTGCGGGATCGGTTGTCATCTGGCTGCTGAGTTACTCCGGTCCGCAAGGGCTTGGATTAAATATCGAAGACAGTTTTCTTGCCATGATCGGCAAACTTTTTGCGTTGTTGTTTGCCCCTCTGGGCTTCGGAACATGGGAATCTGCCGCTTCACTGATGACTGGTTTTCTTGCAAAAGAAGTGGTAGTTTCAACCATGAATATCATCTACGCTACTGCGGACGTCCAATCACTCAAAGGATTGATCACACAGAATTTCACACCGTTGCAGGCATACAGTTTTATGGTATTTACCCTGTTTTATGTACCCTGTATTGCCACGGTCGCAGTCATAAAAAATGAAACGGGTTCAGGCAGATGGATGTGGTTTTCGATTCTTTATTCTGTTATCCTGGCATACACCCTCTCACTCATCGTTTATCAGGGTGGCCGGTTGCTTGGATTTAACTGACGGGGAGCGATGTAAAAATGGGTTTATTCTTCAGTATTGTGATCGGTGTTGTGATTTTTGCTGTTGTCCTGTGGCAGATCATTCGATTTTTCCGTCTCGGTTCGCGTGCCAAATGTGAACACTGCGGCTATAAAAAGGATTGTAACGGTTCTTCCTGTATGATAAAACCGGAACAAATGACCCGTAATTCACAAAACAAAAAATAACGAAGAGGAACCTGTAAAAAGGTTCCTCTTTTATATAAGGTGAATGGTCATGGTTAATGAATCTTTTTTATAACTTTTCAAATACAGTTGCCATACGTTCGGCCACATCCTGTGGTGGGATCTGACTGGGTGCAGGTGCCGGATCGTCCTTCTGATCATCCATAAATGAGAGCACAACCGGGAAACTGCGGCCCTCAATGCTTTCGAATGGAGAAAGTTCCCGGGTAAGCACCCATCTTCCCTTCCCTTTTTCATGGGACTGCAATTCATTAACGGCCTGTTCCAGCGGCTGATAGCCGTAATAATACCCGTTCGTGCTTCCGTTAAAATGAAAACCCGGGGCACGCCATGAGTCCGGTGTATCCGCCCACATATAGGAAGGGTACCAGAGGTCATAATACCAGCCCCCGTCCGGGTGGTCCACACTGATTAGTTGTATTTTTTCACGGTCCCATCTGTTTCTTGCCTGGGGATGCAACCACAAATCATCAGACAGAAGTGCATTAAAATTAGGGACATGCAATGCCTTTTCCAGACTTTTTTCACTTATATCACCGGGAATGTGATAATGAACAAAGCGATCATGGTAAATTCGGCGATAGATTTTTCCTGATTCGACCCTTTCAACTGATTGCGCCAGTGCCTGCACTCCATGACGAACATCTTCATCCTTATGTAGCACTGCCCGCGGATCTTTAAGCCATTCCAGCAGAGTATCAAAACAGCCCTGGTAAATTTCCTGAATATCCATTTTTTCATGCTTCCAGCGGTACATGTATTTCGTTAAAGCCTGAAACAGGATTTGTGCAGGTTCCTCTCCCCACCCCGAGAAATCCCCCATTTCCGCAGCCTCAATCAGCCAGCGGCGATGAGTTAAAGCCGTATCACTGTGTAGCAGTGTAAAAACTGCGAGAACACCATCCACATCCAGATGATTGTTAATGGCCAGTTCCCAGTCTGCAGTTGAATGCTTCGATACGAAATTCATGCATATTTCCGTTGACGTATCCGCGCGGTAGGGTTCCGGAGTGCGGTTGGGAATCCAGTGACTCAGCTCCATATCAACGCCAGGGCGAAAGGTATCATCGGGAGCACCGTCGGTAAAAATCGTTTTGCGGCTCGAAGGGCGTTTTCTTTCACTTCCCAAAATATAAAAACGGGGAATCATATGAATCGTCCTCCTTTAAAGACAAATTAATGATCCGTTTCATAATTTTTCAGTGCCCTTGTTAACAGACGGATTAAAAGATATTGTTCGTCTTCCGTTAATCCTCTCAGAGCTCTTTCATTCACCGACTGTGCCTCTTTAATCAGATGGTCCTTCAGGGATTTTCCTTTTTCAGTCAGGTACACCAGCTGGATCCGCTTGTCATGAACGTCTTTTTTTCGTTCTATCAGATCCAGCCTTACCATTCTTTGAATGATACCCGTAACCGTTGAAGCCTCAGATCCCAGTGCGTGTTGAATATCCGTCTGGGTCAATCCATCTTGTTGCCAGAGCAACGCCAAAATAGCCCATTGTGAAGTCGTTACACCGAACTCTCTAAATTTCCTGCTGAGTTCCGTTGCCATTTCATTGGCCAATTTGTTTACGAGAAAACCGGGACTTTTATGAAGGTCCATACATACAACTTCTTTCCAGCGAGTTTTGTTTGCAACATTATATTCATTACCGAATGACTAGTCAAGTTTCAAACGGCGCCCCAGGATCATGACAGTCAGAAATAAAATTAGATTAATGATGCCAAATATGTCTTCTTTTAAATGTATATCGGTAAAAAGTCTGATACTTTCCGATTGGAATTGTGCATCTTCAGCCAATTGAGTTAATTGAGATGCTGCGGGCACGACCATCATGACTGTGTTCATAATAAAAATGACAACCAGTAATAATTTAAGTCGAAATATTTTTTGCCTACGTATTTGAGGACGAATGAAAAGAAGTATTATGCCGCTTACAACCATGAGAGCAAGGGAAGGATACACAATATGATCAATTAAACTCATGATATCTGTTCTCGCTTCAAAGGCCCTCGTCCAGTCTCCTCCGAAGTCATGTGTTCTTGCAAGTAGAGTAATAGAAAGAACACTCCCCAAAAAAACGGATGTACCAATAAAATGAAAAATAAGCATAATAAATCGGATTCTTTTCAGCATATAAACCCCTCCAAAATAATTAGCTTACAAAGTATTTTGAGGTGTGAAAATCTCGTGGTATTATTCGTGATTATTATATTCAAAAGCTTACAACCAATAATAATCGCCAAATACCACTAATTTATTTGTATTATCCATGACTTTTAAGGTTTTCACGAAGTTCAATTTTACTTTGCATGCTAATTATAATAATGTGATTTTTTTTGTCAACATTATTTTCTAGCCAGCTAATGATCACGATCCATGCTACGATACTGCAACGCTTCCGCTACATGAGCAAGTTCAATCATTTCCGACTGATCGAGATCGGCGATAGTTCGCGCCACTTTTACAATTCGATCATGGGATCGGGCACTGTAACCCAGTTGTTCCACCGTCTCCGTCAGCCACTGCTGAGCTTCTCTGCTGAGAACACAATGAGAGCGAACCTGCCTTGTGCTGAGATGACCATTAAAATAAGTATACTGTCGATCACCATTCATGTGCTTGTTTAAACTTAAACGATTAAAACGTTCACGCTGAATTTCATGGGCCATGATCACTCTGCTTCGTATTTCTTCCGAACGGTCCCCCGCTTTTTCCTGATGCAACTGTCCTGCTTCAAGACGAGAAACCTCAATATGTATGTCCACTCTGTCCAGAAAAGGTCCCGACAGTTTATTGCGATATCTCCTGACCTGGAGAGGTGTACAGCGGCATTCGTGTTCCCCTTCCACACCAAAATAACCACATGGACATGGATTAAAACTGCATACCAGCATAAAACGGGCGGGCAGAACAGCAGAATGACGGGCACGCCGCAGGATCACCCGGCCGTCCTCCAGCGGTTGACGCAGGGACTCAAGCACACGTCTGGAGAATTCCGGTGTTTCATCGAGAAATAACACACCATGATGGGCAAGACTTACTTCCCCCGCTTTTAACACCTGTCCCCCTCCTACCATTCCGGCGACGGAAATGGTTTGGTGAGGATCACGAAAAGGGCGCTGATGGATCAATGTCTTCCCGGTTAACATGCCGGAAGCACTGTAGATCCTCGTAACTTCCAAAGCTTCCTCACGGCTCATCTTCGGCAGAATACTCCGTAACCTGCGCGCAATCATGGTTTTTCCCGAGCCTGGCGGACCTACCATCAAAATATTATGAAAACCTGCTGCCGCCACTTCAACGGCCCTTTTAGCCGCCATCTGTCCTTTGATATCACTAAAGTCTTCCTCATCCTCTCCCGTAGTTTCATCTATGCAAACATCCGTGTTACAGACATGTTTTCCGGGAACCCAGTTCCCGTTCAAATATTGTACAACCTGTTTTAAATGGTGAACAGGAATCACCTCAATCCCCGATAAAGCCGCTTCCGCGGCGTTGGATGCGGGTAAAATCACCCGATTGATCCCGTGATTCTGTGCCTGTAACACCATCGACAGGACACCGTCTACCGGTTTCAATTCGCCGTCGAGTGACAGTTCCCCTGAAAACAGGGTGCGATGCCATTCATCCGCGTTCATTTTTCTCCGTATATCTGCACCCTGTGAGATTTGATCGCTGGCCTTGAGAATCCCGATAGCAATCGCCAGATCAAAAGCAGATCCTTCTTTTCTGATATCCGCCGGAGCTAAATTGGATGTGATTCGTTGCGTCGGAAAACGAAAGCCGCTGTTTTTTACCGCTGATTTCACCCGGTTTCGCGCTTCACGGATCGCCGTATCCCCCATGCCGATAATATCGAATCCGGGTAAACCGTTGGCGATATCCACTTCCACCTCGACTATTTTTCCCTCGACACCCAGCACACTGGCACTGTGTAATTTGGCGTACACATACTCTCCTCCTCCACTCGTTTCCTTTTTTTTATTATAAATGAAAATCATAATCCATGAATTGCAAATATTTGAATCGATACTCCACAACTGGATATCTGAGCGATTCATTGATAAAGTGATATCAGGAGGGATCAAGCTTGGATGTTTCAAATTTATATATAAAATTCCTGTACTATTTTAACGTTGAGAAGGATTATTACGAATGCCATGAAGTGATGGAGGAATTGTGGCTTGAAGAAGGAAGAAATCCTTTTTATCAGGGATTGCTGCAGGTAGCCGTCGCCCTTTACCATTTTCAAAACGGCAATATTTCCGGTGCCGTCAAATTAATGAGTGCCGCTCTCGAAAAACTGGATGACTGTCCTGATGAGTGGATGGGGATCGATATGGGATCATTAAAAAAAGAAGCAGCCGATTACCTTACCCGGCTGCAAAATTATGATCAAAATCCATTCGACTTTTTTCCATTATCCATAACGATTCTCGATTCTTCTCTGAATGAAAAATTGCAGAAGATCCTCATTCATGGAGACGACGGGGAACACACCTGATCATGACCCGCCCGTGTGAAGCGGGAAATCATCATATCGTGTCGTGTCAGTTCCCCGTTTCCGTACCGGCCTCATCGGGATGACATTCCAGACAGTATCCGTAAATTTCAAACTTGTGACCGGTTATCATAAACCCTTCCGGGGTACCGAGGACTCCGTTCATCGGACAGAGATTAATTTTCTTGGTTTTGCCGCAGGCTGTACAGATCATATGGTGATGATGGCCTTCTCCGGAACATTGAAAACGGAACAGTTTTTCACCGTTAAGTTCTGTTTCCTCAAGAATCCCGAGATCACGAAATAATGAGAGGTTTCGGTAGATGGTATCTACACTGAGTTGCGGATATTGCGTCTGCATTTTTTCCATGACTTCACGGGCTGCCAGGTATCTTTTTTCAACAGCAAACAGCCGCACCATCTGCTCTCTTTTTCCCGTATACTTGTATCCATTTTCTTTTAACCGGTACAATGCAGTTTCCACATTCATCATCAATCGCTCCCATGCCTTTGTTCTTATTATTGTATGGGGGTTATAAAAAACAGTCAAATCGTCAGTTAAACTTCTTTATGCACGACTCTCCTGACCATCAGGACGGATACCAGAAGCAGTAAGGAAGATACGATAATCGCCCCTCCGGATGCGATTTCCAGATAATATGATGAAACAAAACCCAGAATCACAGCCAGTACACTAAACATTACAGAAAAAAGAATTGTTGCACGAAATCCGCGGGAAAGAAGCAATGCGGTCGCAACCGGCAAAACCATGAGTCCCGATACCAGTAAAACTCCCACTGCCCGAATGGTGATGGAAATGGTGAGAGCGAGCAGGATGATAAACAAAAATTGAATCCAGCCGGATCGGACTCTGTTTAAACGTGAGTATTCTTCATCAAAAGTAATGGAGAACAAGTCCTTATATAAAACGATTACTGCAAAGATCACAATCAGGCTAAAAATGATGATCACATCCAACTCGGACGCACGCACGGAAAAGAGATTACCGAATAAATAGGTGAACACATCGGCGTTAAAACCCTCGGTGGCACTGAACAATACAACGGCTGCACCGAGAGAGACCGATAACATCAACGGAATCGCCAGTTCGGAAAAATAAGAAAAGGCTCTTCTCAATCCTTCCACGGCGAGGGCCCCCAGCACCCCAAAAACCATCCCGTAGATGGATTCATCGATTCCCTTCAAAAACGGGATTAAATTTCCCAGAACGGCTCCGATGACGATCCCCACAAGTCCGGTGTGGGCCACCACTTCTCCTATGACGGAAAGCCTTCTCGCCACCACAAACATGCCGATAAGCGGACTGATGATTCCGATAAGAATCCCGACCATAATAGCACGTTGCGCAAACTCATACTCCAGCAAAAACGAAATCATGCTGCTCCCCCCGTCCGCTGTCTCATTCTTTTGAGCCCCATCATCAACAGCAGAATCGCTGCTGCTATCACCACTATCGTCCCACCGGTGGAAAGAGCGTAGAAATAGGAGATGAGAAGACCCAGATGGGTTGATAATTGAGCAAACAGAATGGCGTAACCAAACATTTGTTTAAAACTGCGGGCGACCTGCAGAGCCGCGGCCACCGGTAACGTAATCAGGGCGGATACCAGTAAAATCCCCACAATATTCATTGCTGCCATGATTACAAGCGCCGTCAGTATAATGAACAGACGGTTTAATATTTGCGCCGGGATGCCGGAGACAAACGCCCCCTCCTCTTCAAAAGACAACAGAAACCATTCTTTATATAACAACAGGATCGCAGCCACCACGATCAATCCGATGATGAAGATGATGAGGAGGTCGATACGGGAAACGGTAATCAAACTTCCGAACAAGTAGCCGAATAAGTCACCGTTAAAACCGTCTGCCAGGCTGATAAATACCACACTCATTCCCGTGGCCGCCGCCAGAACAATCGGTAGTGACAGTTCCCGGTAGAAAGGATAGATGTTACGCAGCCGTTCGATCAAAAAAGACGCAACAGCAGAAAAACCCATCCCCACATAGACGGGCTGGATGAAGGTCAGAGCAGGAACCGTTTTTTGCAGTAAAATCCCCGCTGCAACCCCGGATAGTGCCACATGAGACAGGGTATCGGCTATCAATGACATGCGCCGCACCACCAGAAAAACACCGATCAGCGGACAGATCAGGGCAATCATCAGGCCTGAAAAAACGGCGTTTTTTATAAAAGAAAATTCCCATAAATACGTTAAATGTTCGATCATTTGCGACTACACCCGTTTCTAATGGTGATGATGTTCGATCAAGTGCACATCATTTCCATAAACCTGCTGGATAATGTGATCCTGATTCTCCACATATTCCTTCGGAGGACCATGGAAATGTAATTTTTTGTTGAGGCAGGCGATACGGTCCACGTGCGAGGTCATCACGCCGACATCGTGGGTCACCATTAAAATGGAGATCCCCTCATTTTGATGCATTTTTTGCAGAAAGTGATAAAATTGTTCAACTGACTGACTGTCCACGCCCACCGTAGGTTCATCAAGGATGAGCAACTCAGGATTGCTGACCAGTGCTCGGGCAATAAAAGCTCGCTGCTGTTGTCCGCCCGACAATTTTCCGATCGGTTGTTTGATATATTCCGTAAGTCCTACCAGTTGGATTGCTCCCTTTACTCTCTCTTTTTCACGGCGGCCCATCCAGGAGAACAGCCCCATCTTTCCATACAATCCCATGCTTACCACTTCAAAAACGGTAGCGGGAAAACCGCTGTTGAAACTGTTCGCTTTTTGTGAAACATAACCGATTTTCCACCATTCACGAAACTTTTCAAGCGGTTGCCCGAATAAGCGGACTTCACCCTGTTCCGGCTTAAGCAGTCCGAGAATGATTTTGATCAAGGTCGATTTGCCCGATCCGTTCGGACCAACCAGTCCGAGAAATTCACCCTGCATCAGTGTCAAATTAATGTCGGTGAGAACCTGGCGCTGACCGTAACGAAAGGAAACATTTTTTAATTCAATGACTTGTTTATCATGATTCATCATCATGTACGCCGAGGGCGAGGCGGAGATTATCAAGATTCTCCCTCATTACGGAAAGATAGTCCTTCCCTGCGGCGATTTCCTCCTTTGTTAATCCTTCGAGCGGATTTAATACCAGGGCTTTTGCCCCGATTTGTTCCTGTACCATCTGCGCCACTCTGGTATTAACCAGGGTTTCAAAGAAAATATATTGAATGTCATGCTCACTTGCCAACGAAATAATTCGGGCAAGCTCTTTTTGTCCCGGTTCTTCCGAAGGAGATAATCCGGATATCGCTATTTGTTCCAATCCGTATCGGTCGGTCAAATAACCAAATGCAGCGTGGGAAACAATCACTTCTTTCGTTTTCGCCTGTTCAGCCGTTTCCTGAAAATCTTTGTGTAATTGTTGCAATTCCGCTTTTAATTCCGTATATCCCAGTTCATAATCGGTTTGATGCCCGGGATCGATCGTTTCGAGCTTCTCATGAATTATAGCAGCCATCTCCATCGCCCGCACCGGATCAAGCCAGATGTGAGGATCCGTCATGCCTTCGGCTGCGTGATCATCATGAGCATCATTCCCGTCATAAGTTTCGGCTCCTTCATGCTCATCAGCATCATGATCATGGCCGTCTCCGCCAGATCTTTCTTCAAATTCGATATAATCACTCATTTTCACCACAACTAACTCCTGACGATCGATAGAGGGTAAAACGCTATCGACCCATTTTTCAAGTCCGCCCCCGTTATATAAGAACAAATCGGCTTGATTTAAACCGATTAAATCCCGCGGTGTCGGTTCAAAATCGTGGGAATCCACACCGGGAGGGACAATATTGACGACCTCCACATGTTCTCCTCCAATATTTGAGGCAAAATCATATAGAGGAAAAATGGTGGTATAGACGATGATTTTTTGCGCTGACGGATCGTTTTGATCCGGATTTCCCCCTGTGGTTGAGTTGCCGCAGGAGGCAATTAACATCATCATTGCAACCATAAGAACGATCATTGTTTTCATTGAAGTTTTTTTCATATCTCTCCCTCTATTTCTATCCATGACTTTTCCTTTTGTAAGTTTAATTATAAATTGCAACAGATTGTTTGTAAATAAGAACGATTACGTTTTATTGCAGAAATATATAGACAACCTTTCAAATAAAATCGGAACAATTACGAAAATAATTATGCATAAAAAAAGTCCCTGCCGGGCAATATCGGTCAGGGATTGAATATAATTGGAGGAGTCTTCACGTCGAGTACACTATATCTTACGCCGCTTTCAATCATCTCGCTGTAGGCCTTAACCCCGTTTTACAGCCCAAAATCGAGTAAGGCAACTTCAGAAAGCATGTTTGATATGTTGAAGTTTTGCCTGCGTGCTTTGCAAAAAAATGGCGATCACATCAAATCGAACCGGTGAATCTGCTAGGCAATATTGAGAAAGATAAATGGAAGCCATTCTGCGAACCTGTTGCTGTTTCGATAAGGTTACTGAATCCACACTGGTTCCCAGCCGTTCCGAGGTACGGGTACGCACTTCTACGAAGACAATGATTCCTTCCGAACGAGCCACGATATCCAGTTCCCCGTATCTTGTGCGAAAATTTGTCCCGAGGATCTCATATCCTTCATCACGAAGATAACGATTGGCGATTTTCTCTCCGATGCGGCCGACTCGCTGCCGATGGTCACTCATCATGCTGATCTTCCTGATCCATCCTGTGATCAAGCCGATAAACAAAGGCCATCACTTCAGCCACAACTTGATACAGTTCAGGAGGAATCTGTTTGTTCAGATCGACCTGTGCAAGCACTTCAACGAGGGAAGCATCTTCCTGTACCGGAATACCGTGCTCTTTTGCCATGTCAAGAATTTGGTCCGCGATCTTCCCTTCTCCTTTTCCCACCACAACCGGTGCATCATTGACTGCAGGTTGATAGCGGAGGGCAACCGCCTTTTTACGGTCAGTCTGTTGATGTTTCATATCCGGATATCCACCCCTTTATATGGGGAATAGGTGATGGCGGATGATCCCTGTGTTGCAGCAGCCGTTCCCGGCGACACCCGATCCCTCTTACTTTGTTGATGACGCAGTGAAAGAAGTTGATATCCATGCCCTTCAAGTTGCTTTCTTAACGCCGTTTCCCCTTCTTTCATCCACTGAAAAATCAGGCCGGTCTGCACATCTTCATGATCCGTGAAAAGGACAATGGTTATGGCACGATTAACAATGTGAACATCTGCCATGGTTTCACCCAATCTTGCCATCTGCAAATGAAACAACAGCCTGCAGTTGTCCCGGTCGATTTGTCCGTTTTCTTTTTTGCGTGACTGGAGATGGACCACGGCCTTCCTTGACGAATCATCCATAAAAAAGGGAAGTTGAAACACCATTTCCGTAAAAGACGGCTGGGATACTGAGGAAGTTAACATCAATTGCTGTCCGGTTACATGTTGCAACAACGATTGCGAGGATTCACGCAGAGCAGACGGCAGTTCTTCCCCATGTTGAGTCAAGTGTACCAGCAACGGTTTGATCTGATTGGAAAGTTCAAGATCGAGCTGACTTTTTCCGGTTGGTTGAGCGTTCTCTCCCCTTTCGGTTTGCAACAGTGAATGTCTCGATAAATGTTGCATTAATTCCCGTTCATACTCCAGTCCGAGTTGTTTGACAAATCGGGCGGGATCGATCGTCTCCGACCTGAAAGAAGAGGGAAGTTCCCTGACATTCACCGGATTAGGCACCGTTGCTCCTTCTTCTGTACCTGCGGGAGCCGCTCCTGTTGAATGTTGTTGATGTATCTGCCGGGAAGTTCCCGCTTCCTGTGATGTTTTTATGGAAAAAAGCAATTGAAAAAGTTGTCTGACGACCTCCGTTACCGGCAGCTTTGATAAAGTCATCTGTTGTTGCTGTTGCGGTTGGTGTTGCATCCCTTCTTTTACCGCTGGTAACCTGTGCTCATCCCCATCCCTTTCTAAAGGTGCATTTGAGAGGTCTGGCAGTTTGTGTTGCCCCCGCTGACGATTTTCCGGAACAGATAATAACCGTTGATCAACCGGATTGCTGCTGCGGTTGCCGGGCTCCATAGGTGTCCGATTTTGAGCGGAGGTTGCCGCTGAAGTCTGTACCTGTACAGTATCGGCTGCAACGGTTTGCTGCGACGGGACGGAAACCCCGCGGGAACCCAGATACGATGCGGCCGCCTGCAGCCACTGCTCCAATTTTGCCTGAACAGGCGCACCTGTAAAAAAGGTCTTTAAAGACTGTATGGTCTGTTCTGTCAGGGGAAAATCTTTGTTTGCGGCAAGCAGTAAAAAAGGGGTATCCTCCGTGTTCAACCCGTGCAGTTTTACATATTGAGCCAGTTGTTGCACACGCGCTTTGTTGACGGGGAGTTGATGTTCAATAAAAAAGCGGATCGCTTCCCGACCTGGCTTATTGTCAGTCAGTCCGAAGGAGCGTAATATCGCTGAAAAATCTGCAGATGTCGATTTAGATGCGGGCGCACCCTGATCCCGTTTCAGGACGCGTAAAGTGACCGGATGTTGTCCCGGCTGGACCTGCAGCCATGCTTCTTCCCCTGCCTTTAACGGGGCCTCGAGCATGGCATGGAGCGTCATCCCACCCAGTTGAACCTGAGCCAGCCCGGTCTGAGGAAAAAGTTTCAACACCTTTCCCTTCAAAATTTGTCCGGGAGTCAATTCAACCCGTGCTGATGACGTTTGCATATGCTGGATCAAATGTCCGATCATACCGGCGATATTCATGGCCAACACCCGCCCTGTCGAATCACAAATCTGTTTTTTGAAAAAGTATGAATATCATTCTCTTTCGACAATTTTACGTTGATTCCTGCATCATCAATTATTTGCAATGCTTTTAAGGGCGCCTGATCAGATCGGAAACGGGCTTAAAACTGCGGCGGTGAATCGGACAGGGCCCGTAAGTCTGGAGTGCACGGTAGTGGTGTTCTGTACCATAGCCTGCATTATGTTCAAAACCATACTGCGGATAAGTTTCCGCGTATCGGGTCATCATCCTGTCACGGGCCACTTTGGCGATGATGGAAGCTGCGGCGATCGATACACTTTTTGCATCGCCGCCGATCACCGCTGTCTGTGATACGGGCAAATTCGGAATGGTAACCGCATCATTCAGCGTCATCTGTGGAGCGGGATCCAGTTGCAGCACGGCCTCCCGCATGGCATGGAGCGTCGCCTGATAAATGTTGATTTCATCGATCAGTTCCACTTCCGCGATGCCGATACCTAAACTGACGGCGTTTTTGCGGATTTCTTGATCGTAAGCATCTCGCAGGGAAGGAGAAACCTGCTTTGAATCGTTCAACCCGGGCAAATAAAAGTCCTCCGGCAAGATAACTGCGGCAGCCACTACCGGACCGGCAATCGGTCCGCGACCGACCTCATCCACTCCAGCAATCAGGGTGATCCCCTGTTGCCGAAGATTGTCTTCAAGCCGGCTCATTCTCATCCATTGCTCCCGGAGTTTGCGTTGCCGCTCAATTTCCCTCTGCCATTTTTGCGCAAGTTTATGTACGCCGCTTCTCGAATCCTGATACAACTGTTTGATCACTTCTCTTTCATTATCCGTTGTTTGTTGTTGTAACCACTCTTCGATCTGACGGATGGACATATCTGTAAACTTCATCGCAACGGCCCCATTTCATCATCATGTAGATGCGGGAATTGATAAGTGAAAGGATCATCGGGGCGTTCGAGTGAAATCAATCCCCATTTTCCCGAACGATATTCCCGCAAGACAACTTCGGCAGCCTTATCCCGGTCGACTACCCCGCCACTGCGTAAAAACCCTCTTTTACTGCCGATTTGATCCATAATTTCAAACGTATCTGAAGCAAGCTCGTCTATGCGATATCTTTCCTTGATGGCTAGAGGATAGTGATAACGAACGTAATCGATTAAAAAATGAGCCACTTCCTGAAAATCAAGGATTTCATCTTTGATCGCTCCGCTTGCAGCCAGGCGCAATCCTACCAGAGGATCGTCAAACTTGGGCCACAATACGCCCGGAGTATCCAGCAGATCCAACTCGCCAAGTTTGACCCACTGCTGCTGGCGTGTCACAGCGGGACGACCTCCCGTTTTAGCCACTTTGCGGCGTGCCATTCGATTGATCAATGAGGATTTCCCGACATTGGGAATACCCAGTACCATCGTTCGCACCGGCCGGCCCTGAATCCCCTTTTTATGTATGCGTTCCGTTTTCTCTTCCACCAGTTGGCGGCAGTGCCCGGGAATCGAACCCACCCCTTTTCCGTTAAGTGAATCGATCGGGATGGCTTTAAGACCCTGTTTTGCAAAATAACCGATCCATTGCCCGCTCACTTCACCATCGGCCAGATCGCTTTTATTGAGCAGAATCAATCGAGGTTTATCTTTGACGATTTCATCGATCATCGGATTTCTGCTGGACAGAGGGAGACGTGCATCAAGCAATTCTATGATCACATCGACAAGCTTTAATTTTTCAGTAATTTGCCGTCTGGCTTTTGCCATATGGCCCGGAAACCATTGGATCTGGTTCATTTCGATCACCCTCATTTTTAAAGGTATCGTAAGCTATAATCTTGCTCTGGACAACATCAATCTAACCAGCGAAAAGAAGTCAACGGCCAGAACACGACATCGGCTCGTCCAATCACGGATTCAACGGATATCGTTCCGAATTGTCGGCTGTCGTCGCTGACAGGACGGTGGTCTCCCAATACAAATAATTCGCCTTCGGGCACGACGACCTCCTCAAAATCTTCCGTCCACTGGTTTCCATCGAGCTGATATCGTTTAATCTCCTCACGGATGTAAGGTTCATCCTGCTCTTCTCCATTGATATATAATTGATCATTACGGAATTCCACATGATCTCCCGGAATCCCGATTACACGTTTGATATATCTGGCTCCCGACTCATGATGGAAAACGATGATATCCCCCCGCTGCGGTTGTTTGATATAATAAATCACTTCATTAACGATTAATCGTTCTCCGTCAAGCAGATTTGGAAACATCGATGTCCCATCTACAACAAAGGGAGCAAACAAAAATGTTCGAATGATCAAAGCCAGTCCGAGTGCGATGACCAGGGCTTTTAACCATTCCCACCATTCATTTTTTTTGTCGGGAGCAGGGGAAAATGATTCGGATCGATAATGCGTATCACCAGAATTCATACGGCTTACTCCTCGCGGTATCTTTATTGTGAATAGAAAAGGGACTTGATAATCAAGCCCCTCCCGATTAACTGCGTCTTTCTTTAATTCTTGCCGCTTTACCCACGCGATCGCGAAGATAGTACAACTTGGAGCGGCGAACTTTACCGCGGCGCACAAGTTCAATTTTCTCCACCTTCGGTGAATGCAACGGGAACGTACGTTCAACACCCACACCATAGGAGATTTTGCGTACCGTATAGGTCGCATTGACTCCGGAACCGCGACGCTTGATCACGACACCTTCGTATACCTGAATCCGCTCACGCTGACCTTCGACAACCTTAACGTGAACCCGCACGGTATCACCGGCACGAAACTCAGGTATATCATCCTTCATGTAATCCTGCTGGATTTTACGGATAATTTCGTTCAACGAAATTCCCTCCTTCCTGACCGAACGTTCATGCCATATCAGCCGGGAGGTGTTCAATCCCTCTCTTGATAAGCAGCGGAACGTGGTAATAAGACGAATAACGCCACAAAGAAGATTTTAACACAATTAACCGGTAAATACAATAAAATTTCAACGGCATTCCTCTTGACGTATTTCCTCCAGGAGTTCGCTTAATTCTGCCGTCAACTCAATTTTTTGCAATAGATCGGGACGTCGCAGGTACGTGCGGCGCAGCGATTCTTTCAATCGCCATCTTTCAATGTTTTCATGGTGTCCGGACAATAGTACGTCGGGAACTTTCCAGCCGCGGAATTCCGCGGGACGTGTATAATGCGGATGTTCGAGCAGTCCGTTTCGAAAAGAATCCGTTTCGGCAGAAGATTCATTTCCGAGAACATCGGGAAGAAGACGTACCACGCTGTCGATCACAACCAGTGCCGGTAATTCGCCCCCCGTCAACACATAATCTCCAATGGAAATTTCATCGGTAACAAGGTGTTGACGAATGCGCTCATCAAACCCCTCATAATGTCCGCATATAAAAATGAGATGGCCGGCTTGAGCCAGTTCCAGCGCCTTTCCCTGATGATAAGGTTCCCCCTGCGGTGTCAACATGATGATACGCGGGACCTGTTCTTTTTCGTTTTCATCAACTGTCGGAGAATTGGCCGTACCCGACGTTGACGATAAAATATCTTCGACGGCAGCAAAAATGGGTTCGGGTTTCAACACCATTCCCCCGCCGCCCCCGTACGGCGTATCATCAACCTGACCATGTTTGTTCCCACTGAACTGACGGAAG
Organism: Bacilli bacterium; assembly: GCA_041686735.1. Lineage (GTDB taxonomy): Bacteria > Bacillota > Bacilli > JACDOE01 > JACDOE01 > JAWLDF01. The sequence continues at coordinate 173,846 of JAWLDF010000001.1, read as the reverse complement.
TCAGTAAGATGATATTGAACGATTCCTTTTTCCTGAGCTTTTCCCAAAATACTGGTCGTAAGAAAGCCGGTAAACATTTCCGGAAACAAAGTGAGTATATCAATTCTCATCAGTAACCTCCGTTATGGCAAAAGACCTTCAAGCAACTGCACAGTCACGGTTTTATTTTGAAGATCAATCTCTCTGACACACTCTTCAATGTAAGGAATTAAAATATCCTTTCCGCCTGCCTTCGGTTTAATCACCCATACATCATTGGCACCCGTCTGCAGAATCTCTTTGATCTCTCCCAGGGTTTCACCATCTGTAGTCACGACCCTGCAACCGATGATCTGATAAAAATAAAATTCTCCTTCTGCCCGTTTTTCCTGCTCATCGACCGCCACTTTTAATAAACCGCCCTTCCACGCTTCCACCTGATTAATGTTGTCGAATCCTTCAAAAGTGAGGAGGTGAAACTGCTTATGTTGTCGATATGAGGAAACGGTGAGTGAAATCGGATGTTCCAGATCGGGATGATCTAAAATTAGTTCATTCCCCGGCTGGAAACGCTTTTCCGGTTCATCCGTGACGGAAATGACCCGGACCTCACCCCGGATTCCATGTGTATTCACTATTTTTCCCACGCGTAATAAACGCTTGCCCATTGCTCAAGTCCTCCGTGGTTGTAGTTTCCCTTATAGCGAATCAAAAAGCTGGGTCGATTCCCCAGCTTCTGCATTTGATGTGAAGGTAAGTATGAAAGTTATGTCAGACAATTTCCACAATCACTTTTTTCTTTTCTTTCACCGCTGCCGCATTGACGACAACACGCAACGCTCTGGCGATCCTTCCCTGTCTGCCGATGACTTTACCCATGTCATCGGGATGAACGGAAAGTTCATAGACAATGGTTCGTTCCCCGGCGTTTTCAACGACTTTAACGTCTTCCGGGTGATCAACCAGGGCTCTGGCGATGATTTCAATAAGTTCTTTCATGCTTTCCTCCTAAATCCAGCAGAAATTAAGCTTTCTGCTTGGCTTCATGTACTTTTTGCATGATGCCGGCTTTGCTGAGCAAATTGCGAACGGTATCCGTCGGTTGAGCTCCGGTAAGAAGCCATTTCAAAGCTTTTTCCTCATCGATGTTCACCTGAGCAGGTTGGGATACCGGGTTATAATAACCGATTTCTTCGATGAACCGTCCGTCACGGGGTGAACGGGAATCGGCCACCACAAGGCGGTAAAACGGTTTTTTCTTCGCTCCCATACGTTTCAAACGAATCTTAACAGCCATGATGTCACCTCCTTCACAGGATTAAATAAATGGATCGTCAAGACATAAACGGGAATTTAAAACCGCCCATGCCTTTTTTCTTCTTGCCTTTCATATTGCCGAATTGCTTCATCATTTTTTTCATATCATTAAACTGTTTAATCAGACGATTGACTTCCTGCAGGGATGTCCCGCTGCCTCCGGCGATGCGCTTGCGCCGGCTGGCATTGATGATGCCGGGATTCCTTTTTTCTTCTGTTGTCATCGACTTGATGATCGCTTCCACACGAGCCAGGGCTTTTTCATCAAACTGCAGATTTTTCATACCCTTGATCTTGTTCATCCCGGGGAGCATGCCGAGCAAATCTTCAAGCGGTCCCATATTACGTACCTGTTCCATCTGCTCGAGAAAGTCCTCAAAGGTAAACTCGGCTTTGCGAAGCTTGCGTTCCATTTCCTTTGCCTTTTCTTCATCCACACTGGCCTGGGCCTTTTCGATTAGGGATAACACATCCCCCATCCCCAGAATACGGGAGGCCATGCGGTCAGGATGAAAAGGCTCGAGGGCATCCATTTTTTCCCCCATACCGGCAAATTTGATGGGACAGCCGGTGACGGCTTTGACAGACAGTGCCGCTCCTCCGCGGGTGTCCCCGTCCAGCTTGGTCAGGACCACTCCGGATAATTCCAGTTGTTCATTAAAACTCTCCGCCACATTGACGGCATCCTGTCCGGTCATGGCATCGACGACCAGCAAAATTTCATCGGGTTTTACGGTTGCTCGAATATCCTGTAATTCATTCATTAATGCTTCATCGATATGGAGACGACCCGCTGTATCGATCAGCACATAATCGTAGTGTTCCTGCTTTGCATGCTCAATTGCTTTTCTTGCAATTTCCACAGGGCTGACCTGATCTCCCATGGAAAAAACGGGAAGATTCAGTTGTTCCCCGATCACCTGCAACTGCTTAATCGCAGCAGGACGGTATATATCACAGGCAACCAGTAATGGACGACGATTTTGTTTTGAATGAAGATAATTGGCCAGTTTTCCGGTGGTGGTCGTTTTACCGGCCCCCTGCAATCCGACCATCATCACAACGGTCGGCGGTTTTGCAGCCACGGCGATTTTGCTCTGTTCCCCGCCCATCAACTCGGTCAATTCATCGTTGACCACTTTAATCACCTGCTGACCGGGTGTTAGGCTTTTCAAAACTTCCTGCCCCACGGCACGTTCTTTTACTTTATTGATAAAATCTTTGACGACTTTAAAGTTAACGTCTGCCTCAAGTAAAGCCAGCCGCACTTCACGCATGGCTTTGTTGACATCATCTTCCGTTACTTTCCCTTTTCCCCGTAATTTAGCGAACGTTTCCTGTAAGCGACTGGATAAACCTTCAAATGCCATGTGTTGGTTCAGCCTCCTTCATCGATGGCCCGTAATTTTTCCACCATGGATCTCATCTTATTTAGAGACGGGATCGCGTTCTCATCGTTCAACGTCTGCTGTTCTTCCAATTGCTGAATGCATGACTGGAGTTCATCCAGTACCTGTTCTCTTTTCCGGTCTCTGGCAAGGAGTTGGAGCTTATTTTCCCAGTCATACAGGGTTTGTTCCGCCTTCTTAATCTGTTCGTATACAGCCTGACGGCTGATCTGCTGCAATTCAGCGATTTCACTCAAAGAGAGATCTTCGTGATAATACATCTGCAAAAAAATTTTTTGCCTTTCTTTCAACAATGAATGATAATAGTCGAATAAAAGGTTGACCGTTGTTGTTTTTTCAAGCATGAGCGGTCCACTTCCTTTTGTACGGCGATCGTTAATGGTTCACGCCTGTACCGCATATCATCATCTATTGTAGCGCGAGCAGGAAAAGGTGTCAAGTTTTTTTCTTGACAGGCGTTTTTCCCGGGAACCGTTTCTGTCAGCTGTTTTCTTTTTTAGCAGAATAGAGTATGGTTATTGTAGAAATCATTTTTGCACATCACGTTACAGTACATGGGGTGAAAACCGTGCTACAGTCGACCGATTCTCTGCAACAGTTCTCTATGTTTCAAAATTTGAATGACGATGAATTACGGAAGTTAAAATCCATCACTTTCAACCGGCACTACAGCAAACGATCCAACGTCTTCGTTCAAGGGCAGGCAAGGGAAGGCATCTATTTCATCAAACGGGGCGTCATCAAGATTTATAAAGTGAATGAAGACGGTGCCGAGCAGGTTATCTTTTACCTGCATGAAGGAGATCTCTTTCCCCATGCCGGATTTTTTGAAAATACGCCTTATCCTGCCACAGCTGAAGTGGCGGAGGAAGCAGAATTGATTTTTATCCCCACCGGTGATTTTGAGCAACTCTTACTTGCACATCCCTCAATCGCCATCGCCGTCATGAAAAACATGAGTCAAAAAATCGAACATTTACAAAGAAAGGTACAGGAATTTATCGCAATGGATGTGAACCGGCGGATCATCTCCATTTTAGTCCGTCTGGTGGAAGAGCATGGCCAACGAACAGACTGTGAAAATAAGGAAACGATTCACCTGAAATTGCCCATCACCCATCAGGATATCGCCAACATGGCGGGAACATCAAGGGAGACGGTGAACCGTCTATTCAATCAGCTCAAAAAACAGGAAATCCTCCGGATGAACCGGAGGGAAATCATCATTGACCAAATTGACGCTCTTAAAGAAAAACTTTATCCTGCCTGACTTTCTTCCATGACATCTGCAAAAAGGGCATGGACAAATTGCTCGGCATCAAAGGGTTGTAAATCATCCATCTTTTCTCCCAGTCCCACATATTTTACCGGGATATTCAACTCGTTGCGGATTGCGATCACAATCCCTCCTTTTGCCGTACCGTCCAGTTTTGTCAGCACAATCCCGCTGACATCGGCTACTTCACTGAACTGACGTGCCTGATTCAACGCATTTTGACCGGTGGTGGCATCGAGCACCAGCAACACCTCATGGGGAGCTTCGGGAATTTCACGTTGAATAACCCGGTACACTTTATTCAACTCATTCATCAAGTTCACCTTATTCTGCAAACGTCCCGCCGTATCACACAACAGGATATCCGCTTCACGGGAACGGGCCGCCTGAATAGCATCAAACACTACAGCGGCAGGGTCCGCACCGGCCTGATGCTTGACCACCTCAACCCCGACTCGTTCTCCCCAGACTTCCAGTTGTTCAATGGCGCCGGCTCGAAAAGTATCCCCCGCAGCCAGCAAAACTTTTTTTCCCTGTTGTTTGAACATGTGTGCCATTTTTCCGATGGTTGTTGTTTTCCCTACTCCATTGACACCGACAAACAAAATCACGTTCAAACGTCCTTGCTGTACATTGAGATCAACCGGCAGATCCTCATCATTCTTTAATAATTGAACCAGTTTTTCAGATAAAATGGGCTGCAGGTCAGCCGTATCCTGAATATCATGCTTCTTCGCTTCTTCTCTGACCTCATCCACCAGCTCCATCACGGTGGATACACCCACGTCGGAAGCGATCAGGATCTCTTCCAGTTCTTCAAAAAAAGATTCGTCAACTTTTTTATAACGACGAACGAGTTGTTCGACTTTGCCTACAAAGGAATCACGTGTCTTGCTGAGTCCGTCTTTAAACTTTGCCGTCACTTCATCAGTTTTACCCGATATTTTCTGCTTTAATTTTTGAAAAAAATTCATGTCCGTTGCATCCTCCTTTTGTTGATTATGCAGATTCATTCAAAAACTTGTCCTGTTCTTCAAGACGTACGGATACCAATTTGGACACACCCGACTCCTGCATGGTGATTCCATACAATACATCGGACCCTTCCATCGTCCCTTTGCGGTGAGTGACAACGATAAATTGCGTTTGCTCGGAAAACTCCCTCAAATACTGGGCAAAACGGGCTACGTTGGCTTCATCGAGTGCAGCTTCCACCTCATCCAGTACACAGAACGGAACCGGTTTTACCCGCAGAATGGAGAACAACAGGGCTATCGCTGTCAGCGCCTTTTCTCCACCCGAGAGCAGGGTGAGGTGTTGCAATTTCTTTCCGGGGGGCTGGGCCACGATATCCACACCGGTATGCAACAGTTGATCGGGTTCGGACAGTTGAAGATCTGCTCTTCCTCCGCCGAACAACCGCGAAAACACCTCATCAAAATGGCTGCGAATTTCCTGGAAGGTTTCATGGAATCGACGGGACATTTCTTCATTCATTTCCTCTATAACCCGGTATAACGTGTCCATTGCCTGTTGTAAATCTTCTTTTTGTTCCGTTAAAAATTGCATGCGTTCTGATACGCGCTCGTATTCCTCAATAGCACCCAGATTGACCGTTCCCAGCATGATAATTTCCTGTTTAAGCTGCTGCACTTTTTGTCTGGCTGCTTCCACATCCTGCGGCGGTGGAAACTCTTCCCTTGCCCGCTCAAAACTCATTTCATAGTCTTCTCGTAATTTATTTAATAAATTATCCAGTTCCACATCAAAACGATTCACTTTCACTTCTTCTTTATGCAATGCATCTTCCGTATCCTTTAATTGTTTACGGAATTGTTTGTTCTCAATATCCATGTGCTCCAGTTGATGATGAGACTGCTGTCGTTTTTCGCGTAGTTCCCGGATGGTTCCGCTCAATTCTTCCTTTTCCCTGCGATAGGTTTCAATCTCCTCATTGGCTTTTTGTTCGGCATCATCACTGCCTTCCATTTGTTCATCGAGTAATGCCAATTGCCGTTCTGTATGCTCGCGTTCTTCTTTTGCCTGGTTATAATCGGCTAGCACACGTGCATGATTTTGCTCGCGCGCTTCATATTGCTGTCGAACTTCAGCCACCTTCACCTTTAAATCTGTGATGCGCGTATTCAACTGTTCACGTGAAGAATCTTTCTCCCGTTGCAGTTGTTCGGCGCGGGTGATTTCTTCTTTCTTTTGTTCTATCTGCTGTTCCAGTTCCACGATCCGTTCATTCAATTTCTTAAGCTGGGATTCTGCATATTCAATTTCCCGGTCATACCCTGCTTTTTCCTGATCATACAGCGCCAGTCGTTCGTCAACATTTTTCTTCTCAACTTCAACTTGATTAAATTGACCCTTTAACTCCTGTTCACGTATGCGCAGGTTTTCACCGCGGCTGCGAAGCTGTTCTTGTTCTTCCTGAAAAAGACTGATTTCCTGCTCGACCTTTTTAAGTTCCTGTTGAAGTTGTTCCTTACGATCGGCAATTTGTTTGATTTCCGCCTCGTGTTGCTCAATCTGTCTTTGTCTTCCGAGAAGATTGGCATTCTTCTGTTTGACCGTTCCTCCGGTCATCGAACCTCCCGGATTGACCACATCTCCCTCGAGAGTGACGATGCGATAGCGGTAGTGCAACTGGCGTGCGACTTTGTTGGCATCTTCCAGTCTTTCGCAAATGATGACGGAGCCAAGCAAATTTCGGACAATGTTGTCGTAAGTATTTTCATATTGAACCAGCCGGGATGCAATTCCGACAACACCGCCGGAAGCCTGCAGGATTTGCTCATCCTGAGAAGTCAATTCCCTCGGTTTAATGACGTCCAGGGGTAAGAATGTCGCTCTGCCCAACTTTCGCTCCTTCAGAAAGCGGATGGCTTCACGACCGCTCTGTTCATTTTCGACGACCACATGCTGCAGACTGCCGCCCAGTGCCGTTTCAACCGCAATTTCATATTTTCCCGGAACCTGGACCAATTCGGCCACCGCTCCATGAATACCCTGTAACATTTTGTCCCGATGCTTCAGCACCTCTTTAACTCCCTGGAAAAATCCGCTGAAATCGGACTGCATTTCTTTTAAAAGATCTCTGCGGGAAGTGACCGTGTCCCATTTTTGTTCCCATTGACGCAATTCACTCTGTAACTGCTGCAACATGCTTACCTTTTCCTTATGCTGTGACGCTTTCTTCTTAAAATCCATAACGCAGGTTTCCAGATCCTGATTGACCTGCTCCAATTGTTCATGCAGGTGATCACGCCGCTTTTCAATATGATCACGTTCATCAATAAAGCGCCGGTTTTCCTGTTGCAACCGTTCTTTTTTTTCGCGGTTGGTCGCCGTTAATTGCTCATAGTGGCCCACATCGTGACGCGCAGTATGTAATTCTTGAACCATCTGGTTATATGCATCTTTTAACCCTTCTACGTCGGTGGCCGGGTCGTTCATGATCCCTTCGTATCGGGCTTCTTCATCGCGCAAAAGTTGTTCTGCTTCCCGCAGGCGTGCGGTGATCTCCGTAAGTGCCTTTTTTTCCTGTTCGAGTTGCTCAAAAAGGGCGTTTTCCTTTTGTTTTAATTTATCGATGGACTCACAGAATTGAGACCGGTTTTGAGTATAATTTCTTTTTCGTTCTCGGAGAACTTCCCGCTGCCCTTCTTTCTTCTCCACCTCTTCACTGATCTGCAGCAGTCTTTGTTGTGCCTCCTCCAGTTGCTTGTCCAGTTCATTCAAATTCCAGCGCAATTGTTCTGCCTGAGCATCTCTCCGGTTCACTTCGGATGATAACGACATCTGCTCATCCTGTAATTTCGCGACCCGTTCCTTTGCCTCGTTCCATTGCTGATGCAGAGTTTCTATTTGATGGACATAGTAACTGACTTCATGTTTCTTCAAAGATTCCTTTAATTCCCGGTATTTTTTCGCTTTATCCGCCTGCTGTTCCAGCGGACCGATTTGCTCCTCGATTTCCGCAATGACGTCACTGACGCGGGTCAAATTTAATTTGGTATCTTCCAGTTTCTTTTCCGCTTCTTTTTTTCTCGTCTTGTATTTTACGATTCCCGCCGCTTCTTCAAAAATGGCACGGCGGTCTTCAGACTTGCTGCTTAATATCTCGTCTATCCTACCCTGACCGATGATGGAATAGGCTTCTTTACCCACTCCGGTATCCATAAATAACTCTACGATATCTTTCATACGGCAATTTTGCCTGTTGATAAAATATTCACTCTCGCCGGAACGATAAACACGTCGGGTTATCGTCACTTCCGAGTAATCAATATCCAGTGTGCGATCGTTATTGTCAAGGGTCAAAGAGACTTCACAATAATTGACCGGTTTCCTTGAATCACTACCGGAAAAAATAATATCTTCCATTTTTGCCCCGCGTAACGATTTGGCACTTTGTTCCCCCAGTACCCAGCGGATGGCATCAGAGATGTTGCTTTTTCCGCTGCCGTTGGGACCGACCACTGCTGTGATTCCGGGAACAAATTCCAATTCTGTACGATCGGCAAATGATTTAAATCCGGTCAATTCGAGTCGTTTCAGACGCATTTCTCTTCCTCCCCAACAAACTATTAACTGTATTATTGTATCATAATTAAGGGATAAATAGTAACAGCCGTCTTCCCCGCTTTGAAACGGAAAGACGGCATTAAAGCACCTTTTATTTTTTCATCTGTGATACTTTGTTTAGCACCTGCTTTTTCACCTGATCCAATTTTTGCTCATTCATTTTCACCCCGGCCGCATTCGCGACCTTTTTGATCAACTCTTCCATTCTTTTATCGTCATAAACATCCACACTCGAATATCCCTGAGTCATTTTTTTCATATCCTGCAGGGTCCACTTTTTCTTACTTTTTTTGTTGATTTTATTAAGTAAATCTCCTGCCTTTTTTCGATCTACCATCTGATTCACTCCCTTTCTCTGCAGAGGGGGATCATACCGGAAAAAGAGCAAGCCCCCTGTGGGGGACTTGAGCTCAATTGATTAGTGGTCGCCGGCACCAACAATCACCAGCAAAATAAAAAGCACGAGTATGATTAAGAATTGTTCATCATCTAATCCGAGAAAACCCATGGTTTATCGCTCCTTTCCTTCAAAAATATTAGTCTTCTCCTGCGCCGACAATAACGAGCAGGATGAACAGAACAAGAATAATCAGGAACATTTCGTCCCCGCCGAAAAAGCTGCTGCTCATAAAACCTTCCCCCTTTCACCATGTTCACTCTTACACTATGTAAACGGCGTCGTTTATGTATGTTCATCAGCCTATACCGCATCAACTTGGGCACAAAAAAACCGATGATCAATAGATCACCGGTTTTTTAATATCCGCAAATTCAATTGTCAGACATGAATCTCATTCAGTTTAATCAGCGCTTCTTTTGCCGCCCGTTGTTCGGCTTCTTTCTTCGAGCGACCCACCCCTTTTCCCATCGGGGTGTCTTTCAAAACGACTTCAGAGACAAATTCCCGATTATGGGCCGGCCCCTTTTCCTCAACGATTCGATAATGAATATCCCCCATGTTGCGGTTCTGTACCACTTCCTGCAAATGACTCTTATAGTCATTCATCTGGTCGTATTCTCCCTGATCCACCCTGGAGAAAACAAACCGTTCCAGAAATTGATATACCCTGTCAAATCCCTGGTCAAGGTAGCACGCACCGATAAATGCCTCAAAAACATCAGCCAGCAAAGCCGGGCGACGACGTCCTCCCGTCAGTTCTTCACCCTTTCCCAGAAGAACGAGATCACCAAATCGAAGTTCTTCCGCTAGCTTCACCAGAGATCTTTCACAGACGATGGCGGCACGTAATTTGGTCATTTCCCCTTCACTCATTTGGGGATAGGTGTGGAAAAGATAATGGGAAACGGCCAGTTCAAGTACGGCATCACCGAGAAATTCCAGTCGTTCATTATCGCCGTTCGGGCTTCTCCTGTGTTCATTCACATAGGATGAATGGGTAAAAGCCTGACGAATCAGCTCATTGTCAGAAAATTGCACCCCGATCTGTTTTTCCAGCACTTGAAAGTCCACAGGTTTCACCACCAAAAAGCCCTTGTCTTATTCTTCATACTTCTTTAAAACAATGGTAGCATTATGACCGCCGAACCCGAGGGAATTGGACATGGCAACGTTCACCTTTGCTTTTCTCGGTTGGTTGGGTACATAGTCAAGGTCACACTCCGGATCGGGAGTCTCATAATTGATCGTCGGGGCGATCACTTGATCACGAAGGGTAAGTGCACACACAATCGTTTCGATTCCACCTGCCGCTCCGAGAAGATGTCCGGTCATCGACTTGGTGGAACTTACAGGGAGACGATAAGCATACTCGCCAAACACCTTCTTGATCGCCATCGTTTCGTATTTATCATTAAAATCCGTAGAAGTACCGTGTGCATTAATATAATCGACCTGCTGCGGTTCTAATCCCGCATCCATGATCGCTTCCTTCATGGAACGGGCAGCCCCTTCCCCTTCCGGAGCAGGCTGGGTCAGGTGATATGCGTCGCCGCTCATTCCGTATCCGACAACCTCGGCGATGATGTTGGCTCCCCGCTGTTTTGCATGTTCAAGTGATTCCAGAATAACGACACCCGCACCTTCTCCCATGACGAACCCATCCCTGTCTTTATCAAACGGACGACTGGCCTTTTGCGGCTCATCATTTCGGGTTGACAGGGCACGCGCGGCACAAAAACCGGCAAGGGCCATCGGGGTAATCGTCGCTTCCGTTCCCCCTGCGATCATCACATCGGCATGACCGCGTTGAATAACCTTAAAAGCATCCCCGATGGAATGGGTTCCGGTTGCACAGGCTGAGATGGCTGCACTGTTCGGACCTTTTGCACCGGTAGAAATTGAAATCTGTCCGGATGCCATATTGGCAATCATCATCGGGATAAAAAATGGACTGACCCGGCGCGGACCTTTTTCAAGCAACGTCCTGTGCTGCTCTTCCCAGGTAGACAACCCGCCAATTCCGGAACCGACATTTACACCCACCCGTTCAGCATTTACCTTTTCCATATCGATGCCGGCATTGTCCAGTGCCATAATGGAGGCAGCAACACCAAACTGAACGAAACGGTCCGTCCGGCGAATCTCTTTTTTATCCATAAATTCTTCCGGATTAAAATCTTTTACTTCTGCGGCGATTTGAGTCGGATATTCACTGGCATCAAAAGCGGTGATCCGGTCAACCCCGGATTTACCGGCCAGCAAGCTTTCCCAGAATTGTTCTACTTTATTTCCGACAGGGGAAACGACTCCCATGCCCGTAATTACTACGCGACGGTTCATATTCTCACCTCAAATAAAAAACGGTAATTTTTGATATTCACGAACCGTTTCATCTTATAATTTTATGATAAATCCTGCAAGAGGTTTGGTTCTTGTTAAAAAATAATGATGTGAAGAAAGGCCTCAGGAGAGGCCTTCTCCCATTGAACGGATAATGAAAATTCCTAATGAACATTTACATTACAGGTGAGCGTTTATGTATTCGACTACCTCACCTACGGTATTAATTTTTTCAGCATCTTCATCGGAAATTTCCAAATCGAATTCATCTTCAAGTTCCATTACAAGCTCCACAATGTCAAGTGAATCTGCACCCAGATTATCTTTAAAGGAAGCTTCAAGAGTCACCTCGGATTCTTCAACTCCAAGGCGATCTACAACAATCTTTTTTACTCTTTCAAAAGTATCTGCCATTTTACCTTCACCCCCTCTCACGTATTATACGAAAAGTGTATACAAAACTCCATATCTAAAAAAATCTTTTTGGGACCGGCACCGTTATACAATCTCTTACATGTACATCCCGCCGTCAACATGTATGGTTTGACCGGTAATATAAGATGCAGCATCTGAAGCCAGAAACGTAATCACTCCGGCCACATCTTCCGGCTTCCCCAGCCGCCCAAGCGGAATCTGTGCCATCAATTGTTCTTTCGCATTTTCCTGCAGTTCTTTAGTCATGTCCGTATCGATAAATCCGGGAGCAACGGCATTTACCGTAATTCCACGGGAAGCCAGTTCACGTGCTACGGATTTGGTCATTCCGATCACACCTGCTTTTGCTGCTACATAGTTGGCCTGTCCGGGATTTCCCAGAACAGCCACGACCGAAGCCACATTGATAATGCGGCCGCTGCGCTGTTTCATCATGGGACGAGTCACTGCTTTAATGCAGTTGAATACCCCTTTTAAATTGGTATTGATCACTTCATCCCATTCCTCTTCTTTCATGCGCATTAATAGATTATCACGTGTAATTCCGGCATTGTTTACGAGAATATCGATCTTTCCGAAAGTGTCGAGAGTCTGCTTCACCATCTCATTCACTTCATCTGCTGAAGAAACATCTGCCCGGATTGTCAGAGCTTTTCTGCCGAGAGACTGGATCATACCGGCCACCTCTTCGGCAGCAGTTCTGTTACCCGCATAATTAACGACGACATCTGCTCCTGCACTTGCCAACGACAGAGCGGTCTGTCGTCCGATACCACGTGATCCTCCGGTAACAATAGCTACTCTCTCCTGTAACATGGCTTCCTCCTTTTCACTAACATTTTTTACGGAAATAGTAATAATTACTCTTTCCACTCCTGTAAAAACTGCTCCATCGTTTCTAGATCCTGAATGGCAACGATTTTCACCTGACGGTCCACTTTTTTGACCAGACCACTGAGAACATTACCGGGTCCGATCTCAATAAAAGTATCCACTCCCCGATCCAGCATGTAACGAACAGAGTCTTCCCATAATACGGGCGAAAAAACCTGACGGATCAACAGATCGACAATCTCTTCTTTTCTTTGTACGGATTGTGCCGTAACATTACTGACCACCGGGATATCAGCATCATTGAAGTCCACCCTGTCAAGGACTTCCTTCAGTTTCGCCGCGGCAGGTTCCATCAAGCGGGAGTGGAAAGGACCGCTCACTTTTAAAGGAATGACTCTGCGTGCTCCCCGGCTTTTCACTTCTTCACTTGCCTTCAAAACTCCTTCAGCACTTCCCGAGATCACAATTTGACCGGGACTGTTGAGATTAGCCAGTTGCACGGAATCTCCCTGTCCGCTCACCGTTTCACACACTTCCTGCAATACATCACGCTCGACACCCATGACAGCAGCCATGGCGCCCTGACCGGCAGGGACTGCCTCCTCCATAAATTTACCCCGATATCTCACGATGTTCACTGCATCTTCAAATGATACAGCCCCTGCAGCCACCAGAGCGGTATATTCTCCCAGACTGTGCCCGGCGACAAAGTCAGGCTTTAATTTCAATTTGTTTTGCAACTCGCTCAACAATGCTATACTGGTCGTCAAAATAGCCGGTTGTGTGTTTTCCGTGCGGGTTAACTGATCTTCCGGACCTTCAAAACATAACGATGAAAGAGAGAACCCCAGTGCACGGTCCGCCTGTTCGAAAATGAGGCGGGAATGCGGTGATTGATCGGCTGCATCCTTTCCCATTCCGACAACCTGTGATCCCTGTCCGGGAAAAAGAAAAGCAATTTTACCCATGTCACTCACCTCATTTTTTGTGATTGGAATTCCACTTCATCACACCGGCACCCCAGGTAAGACCGCCTCCAAAACCTACGAGAACCAAAGTGTCTCCCTGTTTGATCCGTTCTTCTCTTACCGCTTCATCCAGTGCAACCGGAATGGAAGCCGATGACATATTACCAAAACGGTCCACATTGATGACGACTTTGTCGGACGTTAGACCGAGTCGCTCCACCGCAGCATCAATAATGCGGATATTGGCCTGATGAGGAACGAGAAAATCGATGTCTTCTTTGTTCAGTCCCGCTTTTTCAAGGGCCCTTTCCGAGGCACTGTCCATGACACGGACGGCAAACTTAAACACTTCACGTCCGTTCATATAAATACAGTGACTTTTATCCTCCAGCACCTGAGCATCGAAAGGTCTGCGCGATCCGCCCGCTTCCTGTTTCAACAATTCTCCTCCGGAGCCATCTGCCCCCAGTTCAAAAGCCAGGAAACCTCCTTCATCCACCGGTCCGAGAACAGCTGCTCCTGCTCCGTCTCCGAACAGAACGCAGGTATTCCGATCTTCCCAGTTGACAATTTTGGATAAGACCTCTACCCCGATCACCAGTACATGCCGGTACATTCCGTTCTGTATAAACTGGGTTCCCGTCGCCAGACCGTATAAAAATCCCGAACAGGCCGCGGATAAGTCAAATGCAGCCGCCTTTTTTGCACCCAGTCTTTCCTGCAAAAGACATGCGGTTGACGGAAAAGCCATATCTTCAGTTACCGTGGCCACAATGATCAAGTCAAGATCTTCCGCTTTTACACCCGATGATTCCAGAGCCCTCAACGCTGCCTCATAGGCCAGATCAGACGCCGCCTGATCCGGTGCGGCGATTCTTCTTTCACGAATACCCGTACGTGATACAATCCATTCATCTGATGTGTCCACCATTTTCTCAAGATCCTGATTGGTCAGGACCTTATCCGGCACGTAAGAGCCTGTTCCCAAAATGCTGACCGGTATCTGCTCCCTGTTATTCCCCATTTTCATCACTCACTTTCTTGATTTCCCTTGAAATTTGATCAATCACACCATGCTCGATAAACTTTTTCGTTTGTGTCACTGCATTTTTGATGGCCCGTGCATCGGAAGAACCGTGGGCCTTTATACATACACCTTGAAGTCCCATTAACGGAGCCCCTCCGTATTCCGCGTAATCCATTCTGTTTTTTATGCGCCTGAAAGCAGGTCGTAACATCGAGGCGGCCAGCTTTGACAAGATATTTCGGGTAAGTTCCGTTTTAAGAACTTCAAAAACTCCTGCAGCCATTCCCTCAAGAGATTTAAGCAGAATATTCCCCGTAAACCCGTCACAGACAAGGACATCACATGATCCATAAGGAACTTCTCTTGCTTCAACATTTCCGATAAAATGGATTGGCAATTCCTGCAGACGGCCATAGGCTTCTTTCGTCAGTTCATTTCCTTTTCCACCTTCTGCACCCACATTAAGCAATCCCACACGGGGTTGATCGATACCCATCACCTTCCCGGCATAAATACTACCCATCACTGCATATTGAAGGAGATGTTGCGGACGGGCATCCATGTTGGCCCCCACATCAAGGATTAGTGTGCCTCTACCGTCTATCGTAGGAATTATGGGGGCCAGTGCAGGTCGGTCAATTCCTTTAATTCTTCCCAGTCCGAGCAAGCCTGCAGTCATAAAAGCGCCGGTATTCCCTGCGGAGATGACGGCATCCGCCTCTCCCTGTTTAACCAGTTCCACTGACCTGACGAGCGAAGAATCTTTCTTTTTTCTTACGGCTTTTACCGGCTCTTCATCGTTGGTAATCATCTCACTTGCCTCGAGAATATCAATCCTTCGGATCACATCTCCACCCGTTTTTTGTTCAGGAAAATATTTCTGAATATGCCGGGAATCACCGACGAGAATAAACTTTAGCTCCGGCCACTCCTGAGCAGCTTCCAGAATTCCTTTAACTGTTGCTGCGGGAGCATGGTCACCTCCCATAGCATCTATCGCAATTTTCAATCTGTTCCCTCCCTAAGATCGTTAATACGCGTGACTCGAAATGTTCCTTTAAAGACGAGTTCATCTTCGACACGGGTTTCTACGCGAACTTTGCTATCATTTCCCTGTGTACCTGTAACAACAGCTTTTGAAATCAGTTTTTCTCCTAATTTAACCGGTCGAATGTAACGTATACGTGCTGCGGCAGTCAGTACCACTTCTCCATCAATAACAGCGACGGCCAGAGAATTCGCCTGTGCAAAAATGTAATGCCCGCGGGCAATTTTTGTTCTGCGAAAAACGTGTTCTTCTGTAACCTCAAAAATGGAAATGGCCGATTGATCCAGCTGCAGGTCGATGATTTCCCCGATGATCTCTCCTTCTGTCAACGATCGGACAGAATCGAGATTATTGCGGGCAACATCCTTGATTCGCTCCCTCAATTCCGGTATTCCCATCTCAAGGCGATCCAGACGAATCGTCTGAATGCTTACAGAAAAATGTTTTGCCAGTTCATCATCCGTTAAGAACGGGTTTTGTTTCAGAATGCGTTCCAGAGCGGCGTGTCGCTCACGTTTAGCCAATCGCGATATGATGATCACCACCGTTGCAATATTGTGTTCAAATTGAAAACCAACATATGATCAGGTTTTGGTACCAGGTACTAATTCAGTATATGCAAAATCAGTGAAAATGACAAGTTGAAAATTGAAGAAGAAAAAAAGCAGAATCCGACGGATTCTGCCACGGGAACGTTGATTTACTTTTCAACCACACTGTTTCCTTTGTAATACCCGCATTCTTTACAAACCCGGTGAGCCAGTTTCAATTCACCGCAATTCGGGCATTTAACCATACCCGGCACTTGCAATTTATAATGGGTTCTACGCATTCTCTTCCGTGTTTTAGATGTTCTCCGAAAAGGTACTGCCACTGCTTCCACCCCCTTTAGAATTTTCATGACTCTCCCTGTTTATCGTGACTGGCCGCCCTCATGATCATCATCAAAAAACTTTGCAAGGTCAGCCAGACGGGGATCAATGTTTTCTGTTACACATTCACAGGATTCAAGATTCAGATCCTTCCCGCACCGCGGACATAAACCTTTGCACTCTTTATGGCACAAAGGCACAGGATCAATCTGTAATAAAACTTCTTCTGCTACGTAGGGAAGTAAATCAATGTTGTCTTCTGCTTCGTGTATGTCTCCGGCTTCTTTCATCTCATCAAGTCCCTCAATCGCACCCTGATTTTTCTCAAAGAATGTCAGTTTCAACGGAAGTTGGACCGGATAAGAAAATTCGGTGAGACACCTTGAACATTTCAGTATGATTTCCCCCCGTATCATGCCCTCCACAACATAAAAATCTGTCAGTTGATAAGCTTCTCCCCGAAAATGAAACGGAAAAACCTTTGCGATATCGGCATGGTTCTTAACGAGGGAACTAAAATCGATCTCTTCTTCGATCACCAGAGCCTTCCCATGTTGTTGTTTTAAAGTTTTCAAGGAAATTGACATAAACGGCTTCACCTCAAAGGCAACAAGAGTAATTATAGCTTTGCTGTAAGGGTTTGTCAACATTCTGTTCCTCCTGATATAATAACCTCACTGGAAGGAGGAGGCAAATGTCGACCGTCGGAATTATTGTGGAATATAACCCTTTTCACAACGGACATCTCTACCATTTGCAACAATCAATACAGGTAAGCGGCGCCGAAAATGTGATCGCCGTAATGAGCGGACATTTTTTGCAACGCGGAGAACCGGCACTCGTCAATAAATGGGCGAGGGCGGAAATGGCGTTGGAATTGGGAGTGGATCTTGTGATTGAACTCCCCCTTGTCTATGCTGCCCAGAACGCGGAAACCTTTGCCCGCGGTGCCGTCTCCCTGCTCGATGAACTGGGTGTAGTGGATTACCTTTGTTTCGGCAGTGAAAGCGGAGATTTATCGTGGATGAAAGAACTTGCCCGCCTTCTGGCCGAAGAACCTCCCATATTCGTTGAACAACTGCATCGTTACCTCGATGAGGGACTGCCCTATCCGCAGGCCTACGGAAAGGCTGCATCCATACTGATGAAGGAATACGGTTATGAAGACCTTCCGGTGGAACAGCCCAATAACATCCTCGGATTAAACTATTTGCTTTCTCTTGAAAGGCGAAAGAGTAAAATAATACCGCTCACCATCACCCGGCAAAAGGCGGGCTATCATCAGGAGGAATTTACGGATCAGCAGATCGCCAGTGCTACAGCCATACGAAGAATTTTAATACAGAAAAACTCGCTTGCTGATATTAAATCATATGTTCCTTCCACCACGTATCATATCCTTCGTCGGGAAATGAAAACAGGCCGATGCCCGATAACATGGAATAATTATTATCCATATTTGCTCCATCAACTTTTACAGTACACTCCGCAGGAATTACAGCACATCCATGAAATGAATGAAGGACTGGAACATCGTCTGCAATCCTGCGCCGTAACCTCAGGTTCATTTGAGGAATTTATGAAAAAGGCGAAAACAAAACGTTATACCTGGAACCGCCTGCAACGGCTTGCCCTTTATACACTGTTAAACCTTACGGCCGAACAATATCAAAGCAGCGGCAATGAGGAAGGGCCACAGTACATCCGGGTTCTCGGTTTCACGAAAAAGGGACAGAATCTGTTAAAACAAATTAAACAACGTAGCCGTCTGCCGATCATCACAAATTTAACGCGTGAGCGCCAGCAAATGCTGGAACTGGATATCCGGGCCGGTGCGATCTACGCTCTCGGTTATCCTGATCCATTGAAACATCAAGAAATTTTACGTGAATTCGAACAGCCTCCCGTACGGCTCTAGTCCTGTCATTTAGGAGGTAAGTTGGTTAAAAACTGAAGGGCATCGTCCACGGTTTCTACGGGGATGATTTTCATATCTGTCCCCAATTCCTCTCCTGTCCGGACAGCAAGTTCATAGTTTGAAGGATCTGAGCCGAAAGTAACTGACGGGACAAAAAATATTTCGGTATCCGCTTCGTGAGCGGCGACGATCTTTTGTTCCACACCGCCGATCGGGCCGACTTTTCCGTCTTCGGAGATCGTTCCCGTTCCCGCAATCTGATATCCTTTCGTCAAATCTTCTTCAAGTAACTGATTTAAAATTTCCAGAGTAAACATTAAACCTGCAGACGGGCCTCCTATTTTTTGAGTGTCAAATTCGACCTCCTTCGGTAATTCGACATAGCGGTTGGTTACCGGGTAGATTCCGATGCCTGCTCGTGAAGAATCAACTATCTCTCCTTTTTCGTTCTCTTCTTTCAACGGGACCAGTTCAATCGTCTTTTCCAGTTTCTGATCATTGCGTAAAATAGTAAAAGCCACCCTGTCGCCGGCCTCTTTTTCTTTCAAGTAATCGAGCAACTGTTCAGAGGTTTTGATATCCCGTCCATCGACGGCAGCGATCACATCTCCGATATCCAGTTCTTTTTCCGCCGGCATTCCGCTGATCACCATCATGACTTTTACTCCGCGATTTTCAACTTTAACATCATAGCCGGCTTTTTGAAAGGCAACAATCGTTGCCGTTTCCTGTGAAGAATTCATCACTTCCAGCTGTCGTTTCGAATATTGTTCATCACTTTCATGTGGACTATGTATCTGTTCGCGCGGGACCGTTTCAGCATAAGGGATAAATGCTGCATACAGATAGGAACCGATCGTTCCAGGAACCATGCTGATCGTCGTCAACATGAATGTTCCCTGTTCCCCCCGGTACCCTTCCTCTACTTCAACAATCGGTGCCAGTTCGAACACAGAACCCGGTGATGTTATATACACGGGAAGGGGGATAAAAGTAGCAGCAAGAATGAATATAATCAAAAAAAAGATGAAGCCGTTTCTCTGAAGTTTCCAGATTCGAGATTGACTGTTACGTACTCCCATGCCGTTCTCCTTTCATTAACCCAGCCATTTTTTAATATGTTCAATTTGTTCTTCCGCAGCCCGTTCCCCTTCAAGGATAATCTCGTCAATGTTCGTAAAAGAGGTAACGCTGTATTTCCCCACGTTGGGACAGATCATGATATCCGCATGGGATTTACGGTGACGAAAAATTTCCTGTTCCATCACATCAATCGTCTGGGCGATCACATCAAAAATCGTAGATATCCGCACATTATATTGATTGGATTGGACCACATCGACTGCAATCACGACATCGGCACCCATCTCTTTTACAACTGAAATGGGAACACGCTCAATTACTCCCCCGTCGATTAATAACTTTCCGTCCAATCTTTCGGGTACAAATATCCCCGGAATGGAAATGCTCGCACGGACCGCATCCGCAATTGAATCTTTTTTAAAAATGACCCTCTCTCTGGCTTCTATATCCGTGGCCACAATCGCCAGTGGAATGTTAAGGTCTTCGATACATTGATTTTTTGTCAAAAGCCGGATGATTTCTTTTATTTTTTCCCCGTTAACAAATCCCATGCCGGGAACTGTAAAATCAAGCCAGTATTTCCGTTTTAAATTAAGAGCCAGTTTCTCTAGCATAGCGGGCTCGATTCCACTGGCAAATAATGAACCGATCAGGCTGCCCATACTGCTTCCGGCAATATAATCAACCGGGATTTGATGGCGTTCGAACACTTTCAATACACCGATATGGGCAAGCCCGCGCGCACCCCCCGACCCGAGTGCAAGTCCGACGGTTTTTCTTTTTTCCTTGCTCATCACCCATTCACTCCTCTCCTCCATTTTATTATATATGATTTTCAACATTCATAGAAAAACGTTCATGGACCGGGTTGGTCTAATTTGGGACAAAGCTACGTATGATGATACAAATCGTTAGTCATGAATGTTTTTCATTTGGAGGTTTCTTATGTCTCAAAAATCCTATTATATGACGGCCACGCTGGGGGCAATTTCATTTTTTCTTGTGCTCACACTCATTTTATATCCTGAAGCTGCCTTTCAATCCGCTCTGAGAGGACTGAAAATATGGTGGGATGTTGTATTTCCCGCTCTGCTTCCTTTCTTTATTACGGCGGAAATCCTGATGGGATTTGGAGTGGTCCATTTTCTCGGCGTTTTGCTTGAGCCGTTCATGCGTCCTGTTTTTAACGTTCCGGGAACCGGCGCATTTGTGATGAGTATGGGACTGGCATCGGGATACCCGATAGGTGCCAAACTGACCGCCCGTTTGCGGGAACAGGAAATGATCTCGAGATCCGAAGGCGAGCGGCTTGTGTCGTTTACCAACACCGCCGATCCCCTGTTTATGTTTGGAGCGGTCGCTGTCGGTTTTTTTCACAATGTTTCCCTCGGAGTCGCCTTTGCCATTGCCCATTATTCATCGAGCCTCATAGTGGGATTGATCATGCGCTTCCATGATGCGCACGGCCAAAAGACATCTCATTCGGCAAAGAAAAACGCTCCTTTGCTGATCAGGGCGTTTTATGAGATGCACCATGCCCGTTTAAAGGACGGACGAAGCTTCGGCAAATTGATGGGCGATGCCATCACCTCTTCAGTGAATACATTGCTGATGATCGGAGGCTTCATCATCATTTTTTCCGTAATCATCCGTGTGATGGACATTGTCGGACTAAACCAGCTCATTGCTTCGGCAATCGGACTGATTTTTATTCCCCTGGCGATTCCGATTGAACTCTCACATGCCGTGATCGCCGGATTCTTTGAAATTACACTGGGGGCACAGGTAGCCAGCGAAACTTCTTCTGCGATCCCGCTCGTTCATAAAATCGCCGTTACAGGAGCAGTCGTGGCCTGGAGCGGGATGTCCGTTCACGCCCAGGTTGCCAGTATATTAAGTTCAACCGATATTCGTTACAAACCTTATTTATTTGCCCGAATCATTCATGCCTGTCTTGCCGGTTTGATCACTTACCTTGTCTGGGAACCGGTTGAAAAGCACTTCCTGAGCGCCGATATCAATGCTTTTTTTCAGCAGACCCCCTCTTTCGGGGTAGAAGAAATGTGGAGCCGGTTCAGTTTTCTCGGGATGCGTGCTCTGGTAATGTTGCTGTTTATTTTCATCTGTTCCCTGTTCATTTACTTCACCGGAAAATACATACAAAAAATTAAATCCCCCGATTAATTATCGGAGGAAAATTTGCTGCGAAATGCTTTTTCCACATGTGGCGGCACCAGGTCACTGACACTGGCCCCATATTTGGCAACCTCTTTTACGATGCTTGAACTTAAAAAGGAATACTTGTTGTTGGTCATCATAAAAAACGTTTCCACTCCGGGATCTAACTTGCGGTTTATCGAAGCCATCTGCATTTCATATTCAAAATCGGATACCGCGCGCAATCCTTTAATGATGGTGTTCGCTTTCCTTTTATGCATGTAATCGATCAATAACCCGTGATAATAGTCCACTTCCACATTGGGAATATGTTTTGTCGCTTCTTTAATCAGAGCCACCCTTTCTTCCACTGTAAACAGGGGGTCTTTTTTTCGGTTGATCATCACACAACAAATCACCTTATCAAAAACTTCCGCACCCCGTTGAATGATATCAAGGTGCCCGTATGTAATCGGATCAAAACTTCCAGGGCAAACTGCAATAGCCATCATGATCCCCCTCTGAATGTTTTTGTCTGTCTATACCTTACACTTTTAAATATTTATAATTGGTGACGGCGGTATCACCAAAAACCATCGTCTTTACAACAGTCAGTCTCCCGATACTTTCCGGTAGTGTCAGGGATTCAGCGTGTTCGGCAACAATCGTCCCTCCCTGCTCCAGCAGAGAATATTCATCAATAAATTGAATGTGTGAAGGGAGAGCCTGTCCCGCTCTGGCATAGGGCGGGTCAAGTAATATCAGCCGAAATGATTTCCCTCGTTTGACCAGAGCCCGTAGTGCACGATCGGCATGGTTCAAGTAAACCTCGGAACAGGAAGCATACCCGGTATGCACCAGATTATTTTGAATCACGCGGATGGCATTTTTACTCTGATCGACAAATACGGCATGCTCCATTCCCCGGCTCAATGCCTCAATTCCCAGATTTCCCGTTCCTGCATAGAGATCAAGGACCCATCCTCCGTCAAAAAAGGGGCCGATCGCATGAAAAACCGCTTCTTTTACTTTATCGGAAGTCGGCCGAGTATCCTGCCCTCTGACCGATTCCAGCCGAAATCCTTTTCGTTCCCCGGCAATGACTCTCACCTTATATCACCCGGTTCATCATACTCTTTCGATGTTCTTATCATGTCAAAACCTATTTCATCGTATCATAAAATGCAAAAAAAATCATAACAAACCGATGTATAAATTTCTGATGACGGGAAAAGAATAGTAGTAACAGCGCTGATGAGGCGCTGTGGACAACCGCGGAGAAGACTTACGTTTCCCCATAAGCTCTTCCTCCGGTTTCTCCTCTCCCATTTTAAAGTGAGTCCGTCCCGAAGATGGGCTCACACCGCAGGGATAAAACCCTGCGGTTTTTTGTTTAGTTTTGCTCATTCCTGTCAGGTATTGCGATAACCCGGGAAATATTAATAAGGGAAATATAAACCTAGTCCCAGATCTGCCTGTCAAAAATCCCTTGCCGACGAAGGTATTCGCGAAGGACCGTCCATTGATCTCCATCCCAGAATCGAGGATCATTCACAATGCGTGACGCCTCATCCCGCGCTACCTCCAGTGCTTTATAATCGCGGGTGATGTCCGCCACCTTAAAATCGGGAATTCCGCTCTGTTTGGTACCAAAAAAGTCTCCGGGACCCCGCAATTCAAGATCGCGCCGAGATACTTCAAAACCATCATTGGTTTCGGTCATCACCGTCATCCGTTCTTTTCCCACTTCCGTTTTCGGATCTGCAATCAAAATGCAGTAGGCCTGGTGTTCACCCCTTCCCACCCTGCCGCGAAGCTGGTGGAGCTGAGCCAGTCCGAATCTTTCCGCATCATAGATGATCATGAGGGTAGCGTTGGGAACATTCACCCCTACCTCCACCACCGTCGTCGAAACCAGAATTTTGATCTGATTCTCGGAAAACCGTTTCATTACTTCATCCTTCTCGGCCGCCGGCATGCGACCATGTAGCAACCCGACCTGTTCCGGCGGAAAAAAATTTGCAAACTGTGCATGAACATCGATCGCATTTTGCACATCCAGTTTCTCAGACTCTTCGATTAACGGACAAATGACGTAAGCCTGTCTTCCCTGACAGATCTCTTTTGCCGTAAAACGCATCACTCGTTCCATTTTATCATGACGGACCCAGTAAGTTTCTACCGGTTTTCGTCCCGCCGGAAGCTCGTCCAATGTTGACACATCCATATCCCCGAATGCCGTAATTGCCAGGGTCCGTGGGATCGGAGTTGCCGTCATAAACAGGACATCTGGATTGAGACCCTTTTCACGCAGGATCCTGCGCTGTTGAACACCGAAGCGATGTTGTTCATCTGTAATCACCAGCCCCAGACGGTGGAAGTAGACATCCTCCTGAATTAACGCGTGGGTACCGATTACGACATCGATTAATCCCATTTGTAATTGCCCCAGGATATCACGGCGCTGTCGCGTTGTTGCACTTCCGGAAAGCAGTGCGACCTCAATTCCCAGGGGGTTCAGCCACTCCTTCATTGACTGAACATGTTGCTCTGCCAGGATTTCCGTCGGCACCATCATCGCCCCCTGAAAACCCGCTTTTACCGTAGCCAAAAGGGCAATAGCCGCCACCACGGTTTTTCCCGAACCTACATCTCCCTGTAGTAATCTATACATAGAAAAAGGAGACGCCATATCCTTTAATATCTCATCGATCACGCGGTTCTGGGCATTCGTCAGCGGGAACGGAAGCGAACCGATGAATGAACGTATCTCTTCCAGCGGAATTTCCTGCGCTGTCCCGCTGGTCTGTCTCTTATTAACATAGCGGTAGGTCTGCATCTTTAATTGAAATAAAAATAATTCTTCAAAAGACAGACGACGGCGGGCCTGCCTTCCCATTTCTGAGTCAGCAGGAAAATGCATTTCTTTTAATGCCTGTGCCCTTGGCATCAATCGATAACGATCAAGGATCTCGTGAGGAATGTTTTCCTTAATCTCATCAAAAAATTGGTCAAATGCCCGTGATATCCATGTCCTTATCTGTGATGAAGAAAGCTGACCTCCCCCGTAGTACACCGGTTGAATCGTCTCTTCCAGCGCCTTTCTCGATGAAGTTGCAAGATGATGCTCCTGAACCGTCAGCTGCAACCGTTGCCGATCCCATTTTCCGGTCAACATGATCTCTTTTCCCGGTTGCAATTGTTTTTTTAAAAAATGGCGATTAAACCATACCGCTGTTATATTGACATTGTCGATAATCACTTTAACAGCCAGGCGTGATTTATTCTTCCCGTAAAAGCGTACCTGAGGTGGTCCGTAAATCACACCTTTTACCGTGATCTTTTCTCCATCTTCAACATCTTGAATCCGGCGTATGCGATAATCTTCGTAGCGCTGGGGAAAGTATTCCATCAGATCTTCCACGGTGACAATCCCCAACTCTTGCAGATATTCGGCCTGCTTCTCCCCCACTCCGCGCACTGCCGTTACAGGACGATGTATCCCGTTTTCACTCATCGTCACTTAAGAGGAAGAACCGGAGATTTTCTCTTTTAACTCCCTGCCTGTGGGGGTGTCGGCAAGGCCGCCCATAGCCGTTTCTTTAAGGGCAGTCGGCATCATCGAGCCCACTCGATACATTGCTGCAATCACTTCATCCACCGGAATGACACTTTCAATTCCGGCGAGGGCCATATCTGCAGAAATCATCGCGGTAGAAGCCCCCAGCGCATTTCTTTTTACACAGGGTACTTCCACCAATCCGGCAACCGGATCGCAAACCAGACCGAGCAGATTTTTCAAAGAAATAGCCACCGCTTCTCCACACTGACGCGGTGTTCCTCCTGACATTTCCACGATTGCAGCGGCAGCCATGGCGGTAGCCGATCCGATCTCCGCCTGACAGCCTCCCGTTGCCCCGGCAATGAAAGAATTGTTGGCGATGACAAAACCGATCGCTCCTGCAGTAAATAGAAAGCGGAGCATTTGCTCCCGGGTTGCGTTCAGTCTCGAGGACACGGCAAACAAACACCCCGGGACGACACCTGCGGATCCAGCCGTGGGAGTCGCACAGATCGTGCCCATTGCCGCATTCACTTCGTTGGTAGCCATCGCATGACTGACCGCATGTAAAATTGTTTCTCCGGACAGAAAACGGTTTTGTCGCATATATTCTTGTAATTTTTTCGCATCCCCGCCCGTTAAACCGCTGTGTGACCGGATATTTTCATGAAGCCCTCTGCGTGCGGCTTCTTCC
The DNA here is from genome assembly GCA_041686735.1 of Bacilli bacterium. Lineage (GTDB taxonomy): Bacteria > Bacillota > Bacilli > JACDOE01 > JACDOE01 > JAWLDF01. The sequence goes on along the minus strand of JAWLDF010000001.1, from coordinate 147,934 downwards.
ATAACCTGCAGATTGCGCTCCATTTCTTCGACAATATCCTGACGCGACCGTCCGGACTGCACCATTTCTTCCTCAATCATGATTTCCGAAATCGGTTTCTCTTCGGATTCCGCCAGTTCGATCAATTGCTTGACGGTTTGAAACCTCATCATTCATTCCACCTTTCCTGGTTATGGAAAAATTACGGACACATTGTGAACATGTTCCAGCGCTTTCATTTCATTCAAAACAGATTCAGGTACGGATTGGTCCGTCTCAATTACCATGAGTGCCTGCAAACCTTTGGACTTGCGGGACATCTCCATTTTTCCAATATTTATTTCATGTCTGGCAAGAATATTGGCGACAGCTGCTATCATTCCGAACCTGTCTTCATGGAGCACGATCAAGGCAGGGGAATTTCCCGACAGTGAAATGGGAAAACCGCTGATATTGGTAATCTCTATTTTCCCGCCGCCAATGGAGATTCCGGTGAGTTCGATCATGCCCTCATCGTCTATAAGTTTAATTTTAGCCATATTGGGGTGATCCCCGTCTTCCTCAAGTGGAATAATGGTGATTTTTATTCCCTGCTCCTCTGCTATCTGCAGGGATTGAACGATTCGCTTATCATGGGTATCAAAATCAAGAATGCCTCCCACGATCGCAACATCCGTTCCATGCCCTTTAAAAGTTTTGGCAAAGGAACCGTACAGTTGAATCTCAGCGATTGCAGGTTTTCTTTGAAACAAAGTGCGGGCTGCCCGTCCGATTCGAACGGCACCTGCCGTATGAGAACTTGAAGGGCCAATCATGACCGGACCGATGATATCAAATACAGAACGGTATTTCATTCTTCTGTCCCCCTTACAAAAACATCCCTATCGTTCCGATAGGAATGTTTTTGTTTTTGTAATATTATATTAACATAATTTCATACTGTGCACCCTGCATGGACACTCAGGGATCATAATCAATATCAATCTTTTTTATCCATTAAAATGGCAAGGACTCCGGAACCGGTATGACTGCCGATGACCGGACCCAGTTCGGACATGACGATCTCTTCTTCCCTGATATGGGGCAGACGTTCGCTGATCATCATTTTAAAGCGTTCCGCACCCTCTAGATTATCGGAATGGATGACGGCAATCTCGGCATCTCCTTTTCCCACGAACTGTTCCGCCAGATCCAGGATACGCTGGATGGCCCGTTTACTCCCTCTCACCCGGTCAAAAGGATATACTTCCCCGTCAGAATCCAGGGAGAGAATGGGTTTGACATTTAACAGGGTACCCAGCACGGCTGACGCTTTTCCGATGCGGCCTCCCTTTTGCAAATATTCAAGTGTGTCGACCACAAAATATACCTGCTGACTTTCTATCCAGCGTTCCACCAGTTCCACACATTCATCACGTTTTTTTCCCTGATCAACAGCCCGTAGCAACTTAACCACAATATGTCCCAGTGCGTAAGAAGCTTTTTTCGAATCGATCACCGTGATATCCAGATCCTCCAGCATCGATTTAGCCAGATTGGCTGACTGGAAAGTTCCGCTGAGTGCGGCGGATAAATGGACGGAAATGATCTGCACATCATCACCATATTTTTCTTTAAGTTTTTTGTAAGTATGGACAAAATCCATAGGTGAAGGTTGGGACGTTGTCGGTATTCCATCCATTTCCTTTAGTTTTTTGTAAAATTGGGACGGTGTGATCGTTTCCCCGTCCAGATAAGTCTCATCTCCGATGTGAACTTTCAAGGGAACGACCGTCACATCCGTTTGTTTAAGCATGTGAGAAGGAATATCCGCCGTACTGTCGGTTACAACACACAATTTCGCCAATATCTTTCACCTCATTTGTATCGATCTATTCAATTGAAATAATATAGGGGTAAAGAGGTTGCCCTCCATATTGTTCTTCCGCTTCAATTTCCGGGAATTCACTGGAAATCCAGTCCATCAATTCCCGCACATGCCCGGGATCCGCATCTTCGCCCGTGATCACGGTAAGGACCTCGTCATCTTCATCAACCATCTCTTGAAGTAATCGACGGGTTGTATCGTTAAGATCAGAGGAAGCCGACCGGATCATACCCTCTGAAATCCCGATAAAATCACCCTCGCGAATCTCCAGGTTGTCCATTTTTGTATCACGAACCGCATGGGTAACCTGACCGCTTTTAACCAACTGCAAGGCCTCCGTCATCGACTTTTTGTTCTCATCCGGTGTCACATCCGCTTTATAAGCCAGCATCGCCGAAATTCCTTGAGGAATTGTTTTTGACGGAATCACCAGTACGGGTTTCTCAAGCAGTTTCCCTGCCTGTTCGGCAGCCATCACAATATTGCTGTTGTTGGGTAAAATAATGATTGTTTCCGCATCAAGTTTTTGAGCAACCTTTAAAATATCTTCCGTGCTCGGATTCATGGTCTGGCCGCCCTCCACAATCGTATCTACACCGAGACTTTTAAAAATGTCAGCGATGCCATCCCCTGCGGCTATGGCAATAATCCCGTAAGGAGATACAGCTTCGCCAGCCCTTTTCACCGTTTGACCCGGTTGTCGGGTTTCTACGATTGTCTCAAACTGTTGACGCATATTTTCAATCTTGATCCGTTGCAAACTGCCGTACTTTTGGGCAATATTTAAAACTTCTCCCGGATGTTCGGCATGAATATGTACCTTGACAAGTTCGTCATCCGATACCACCAATAGGGAATCTCCCCATTCCTCCATTAAACGGCGAAAATGGTTTTCCTCAAAAGGCTCCTCTGCAGCAGTCGGACGATCACCCAGTCGAATCATAAATTCTGTGCAGTAACCATACTCGATATCTTCCGCATTCATCTCCAGCTTTGTCTGGGCATGAACCTGCTCTGCCAGATCCGATAAGGATTCCCTGTCCTGATTGTCACGAGCAAATTCTTCAACCACTTCTTCCCCTTTAAGGGCAGATAAAAAACCCTCGTATATATAAACCAGACCCTGCCCGCCTGAATCAACGACTCCGACCTCTTTGAGAATTGCAAGCAATTCGGGAGTTTTCTTCAGGGAATGACGGGCTGCCTCCAGCGTCCGGTCCATGACTTCCACCAGATCGTTACTTTGTTTTGCCGCTTTTTTTGCCGCTTCAGCCGCTTCACGGGCCACGGTTAAAATTGTTCCCTCAACAGGTTTCATCACCGCTTTGTAAGCGGTTTCCACACCGCCTGCAAGAGCATCACTAAACTCGCGCGCATTGATTTCCTGTTTCTCCTTGACAGCAACACTAAATCCGCGAAACAACTGGGATAAGATGACACCGGAGTTCCCGCGTGCTCCCATTAATACCCCGCGTGACAGGGCAGAGGCAGCCTGTCCGATATGTGAAGATGATGATTTTTTCAATTCCTCTGCTCCTGACTGAAACGAAAGATTCATATTGGTTCCCGTATCTCCATCGGGTACGGGAAAAACATTAAGGGCATTCACCTGTTCCACATGTTTTTTCAAGCGATTGGCCCCGGAAACAATCATTTGTTGAAATAATGCACCATCCATTACGACACGCTCCACAAACATCCTCCTAACCAGTAGCCAGCAAAAGCAAATTCTAGCTGATTTGTTCTAAGAAACGAGTTAGTTAAATATTCTGTACTCCCTGAACATATACATTGACTTCATCAATCTCTACACCCAGATAGGTTTGCAATTGATATTTTACTTTTTCTTGAACATTGTGTGCTACTTCAGAAATTTTCGTTCCGTAACTCACGATGATATAGAGATCAATAACGGTTTTTCCGTCATGATTGCGCACTTCTACACCTCTACCCATATTCTCTCTACCTAACAGTTCAATAATACCGTCTTTTAACCCTTTACGCGAGGCCATTCCCACCAGCCCGTAGCAATCCATTGCTGCAGCACCGGCCAATGTAGCCACCACATCGGAAGATACATCGATCTGTCCGAGGGATGTTGATAATTTTACCACCATCTCATAACCCCCTGGTGAGGAAAAATTTTTTGACATAACATGAATCAATTTTACTATATTCACCACAAGATTTAAAGCAATTAACCCCGATGCGATTGATCCGCAGCCTCCCTTGCAAATTAAGCATTCATATGATATTATAGGAAAAGTTTGTTGCGAGACTGTGTATGTGGAGGTGGAAAATATGGCCCGCAAATGCTTCGTTACCGGAAAAGGTCCGGGAACCGGAAATAAAAGAAGTCACTCCAATCGAGCAAGTAAGCGCCGCTGGGGGGCTAATGTGCAAAAGGTTCGTATTTTAGTGGATGGAAAACCGATGCGCGTGTATGTAAGCACGAAAGCGCTCAAATCCGGTAAAGTACAACGTGCTTAGGAATGAACATTATCGGTAAACATGAGTGGATTCATAACAAAAAAAGCACCTTCCGGGGGTGCTTTCTTACTTGAATCCGCTCATTTGTTTTTTCGAAACAAACCCATCAGCCCCTGAATCATCCCCCCGATGAAGCGGGGAAGCTTGATCGTATAAAAGCGCATGAACAAACCCTCCTTACCTCCATATGTTATGGGATACAAATAAGTACCAGCCCACCGCCGTCATCACTACACCCAAAAATGCCAGCCAGATCCATCCGGGCAATGTATTGACCAGAATGGTGAGACCGGTTGCAGCCAGGGCAACACCCAGTCCTTTACGCAACAGGAATATGTTCCTTCCGCGGTACATCCTATACATGCGAAAATTCATTTGTCCGGCACCCCCTTAGGGCCCGAATTGACATGATTGGTTAATTCATTATATTCACTTTTTTTATGATATGTGCCTATGAATGAAAAAATCCGGTTCACTTTTTATCGTGACCGGATCTGTTATCGTGGCAAAAACGTTGATGTCATCTAATTACAGCACTTTTTCGAATGTTTTCAATCGCCATTGCTCGATCTTTTTCATTGAATATGGCCGAGCCGGCGACAAGTACGGAAGCTCCTGCCTCAACTACCTGAGCTGCCGTTTGTGCGCTGATTCCGCCATCCACTTCGATGATGACATCATTCTGATGTCCCTGTTGCTCCAGCATCTTTTTCAGTCGTCTGATTTTGTCCGTCATCTGTGGAATAAAAGATTGTCCGCCGAACCCGGGATTGACTGTCATAATCAAAACCATATCCACGTCCACCAGCGTATCTTCAAGAACCGAAATGGGTGTGGCCGGATTGATTGCCACTCCCGCCTTAACCCCTTGATCTTTAATATGATAGATGGTCCGATGCAAATGCACAGCAGCTTCCTGATGAACCGTAATCACATCCGCTCCCTTTTTGGCAAATACCGGGATATATTGATCGGGGTTCTCAATCATCAGATGTACGTCTAAAGGAAGGTCGGTATGAGGACGGATTGCCTCAACGATCAATGGGCCGATTGTAATATTGGGTACAAAATGACCGTCCATAACATCAACATGAATCCAGTCGGCTCCACCCCGTTCCACATCTTTAATTTCGTCCGCCAGCCGGGCAAAATCCGCTGACAGAATTGAGGGTGCGATTTTCATCTGTTAATACCTCCGTTTTCTATCTTCTATTTCCTGTAAAAATGATTTGTAATGAGCATAACGGGCAGCATGAATTTCTCCCTTTTCCACAGCCTCGCGTACGGCACAGGAAGGTTCGGATAAATGAAGACATCCGCGAAATTTACAGTTGACCGCCACATCCCGCATCTCTAGGAATCCGTAACTTAAATCTTCTTTTGTCATTTGATGAAAGTCAAGCTGACTGAATCCGGGCGTATCGGCGACCAGGCCACCTTCGGGGATTTGAAGCGAAAGTAATTCCACGTGACGGGTGGTATGCTTCCCTCTCCCAAGTTTGTCGCTTATCTTGCCCACTTCAATCTCCCTGTCGGGAAAGATCTTTTTTAAAATAGATGATTTTCCCACACCCGACTGACCGGCAAATACGGACGTTTTCCCCTTCAGATAATGTATGAATGCTCCGGTATCGAATTGATCAGGAATACTGGTTGTCATGACGGGATAACCGATTTTCCGGTACAGACCAGTAAGAGAATGCAACTGTTTTTTTTCTTGTTCGGAAAGCAGATCGGAAAGCAGATCGGTTTTGTTAAAACAGATCAACGAAGAGATTCCCGCAAACTCGGTATGGACAAGTAATTTGTCAAGTAAACGCTGGTGCAACGGCGGATCCTGCACGGAAAAGACAAGTACGGCTTGATCTACGTTGGCGATCGGGGGGCGAATCAATTCATTGCGACGGTTATAAATTTTTGTGATATATCCTTCATTATCCTGTGTCGGATCAAATTCAACCCAGTCTCCGACCAGGGGTTGTACACCCTTTTTCTTAAACAGCCCCCGTGCCCTGCATTGAATGATGGGTGCCTCCCCCTCCTGCAGAACATAATAGTAACCGCTCAACGCTTTAATTATCCGACCTTTTGCCATACACCAACCTCCGACATGCCGATCATTTATTGATCACGATACGAGATCTTCTTCTTCTCCCACAGACTTCCGTTTTCATAAATCATAATGTACCCGTCCTGATCCGGTGATAGAACAAGATGAACCTGAAAAATACGATCTTTGCGAATCGTTTCATTAACCTGCATTTGTTCTTCTCCCCGGGCATCGGTAACCAAAATGGTAACATCAACCGGATCGTCTCCCGTCTTGGTGTATTGAACGGGATAATATACCTCACGCGCTTCATCGGGATAACCGGTACTGATTTTTACTGATATCTCAGAACCGGTGGGAACTTCGTCTCCTGGATTATAAGGAAACTGCCAAAAAATGCGGCCGGGATCCTGATATCCCTTTTCCTCATCAATTTCGCCAAGTTTAAGGTCGTTAGCCAGCAGGACAGACTCCGCCTCATCCCTGTTCATCCCGATCAAGTTCGGCATTTGAATTGTTTTTGCACCTTCACTGATGATAAGTGTGACAGTTGTATCCTCCGGCACCACCATTTTATCGGGAGCCGGCTCTTGATCGATCACCCTGCCCGGAGCAACGGTATCACTTTTTTCTGTCTTTATTTTGATTTCAGCAAATGTATTGACCAGTTGTTTTTCCACAGTGGACTGAGAAAGACCTCGTAAATCCGGCATGGAAACTTCTTTTTTTCCTTTACTCACAAAAATGGTGACCTCGGCCTTTTCTTTGACAACCATTCCAGGGACCGGGTTCTGTTTAATCACAAATCCCTTTTTTACCACGCTGTCGTAACTCTCTTTAACCACCGGGGTCAACCCTTTGGATTTCAATTCAGCGATAGCTGCTTCCACCGTTTTATTTTCGACGGAAGGGGTGGAAACATCGGGGACATACAAAATCCCCCGGGCATAATTAAAGCCGAGTACCCCGATCCCTACCATAACCAGGAGAGCGACAATCCACAGTGCCGGTTTCATCCATATTTTCATTTGAGGGATGGTACGAGAAAATTTTCCGATATTCTTCTTTTCCGGCTCTCTGTCGTCTTTTGCCACAATGGTATCCATCATATCAAGCGAAAGAGACGGCACGATTCTGGTCGGTTCCTCGTCATCATTTACTTTTTGCGACCAACTGGCCAGCGGTGCTTCATCCAACCGCTCGGGAGACAATACCGTTTTTAAATCCTGTTCCATTTCCCTCACCGAATCATATCTTTCCTTCGGATCCTTAGCCAGTGCCCGCATGATTACATTCTCGAGGCTCTGAGGGATACTGGAATATAGTTCACGCGGACGGGGGAAATCTTCCTGTAAATGTTTGAGAGCCACGGTAATCGGGCTGTCCCCTGAAAAGGGTAATTTCCCCGTCAGCATTTCATACAACACAATTCCAAGGGAATAAATATCTGATTTTTCTCCGATCATCCCGCCCTTTGCCTGTTCGGGTGAAAAATAATGTACAGAACCGATGACGGATCCGGTATGAGTAATCGTCGATGATGTAACAGCCCTGGCGATACCAAAATCGGTAACTTTAACCCTTCCGTTCCGGCTGATGAGAATGTTGTGCGGCTTGATATCCCTGTGTACGATTTGATTTTGATGGGCATGATCCAGTCCGTCACAGATTTGGATGGCATAATCAACCGCTTCCCTAACATCAAGGGGACCTTTTTCGCTGATGAGTTGTTTTAGGGTGACGCCATCTACGTATTCCATCACAATGTAGTAAGTATCATCTTCTTCCCCTACATCATAGACATTGACGATGTTGGGGTGTGACAGCCTTGCAGCAGACTGGGCTTCCCTGCGAAAACGATGAATAAAATCTTCATCCTGACCAAACTGAGCACGTAAAACTTTTACGGCAACAGGTCGATTCAGGAGACGATCCTGGGCCTTATATACGATCGCCATTCCTCCGCCACCGATCCGTTGTTGCACTTCATATCGATCCCCAAGGAGTTTTCCGATCAATGATTCGCACCCCCCTGCCTCTCCGATGAACCCTGATTTCGCACAAGGATCACGGTAACATTATCATCCCCACCGGCTTCCAATGCTTTTTCAATTAATGCATCCGCCTGTGACTCAATATTAAAATTATCGTGCAATATTTTGTTCAGTTCTTCATGGACGACCATGTTGGAAAGCCCGTCCGAACAGAGAAGGAGCATATCCTGCTCTTCCCAACAAATGACGCTTACATCAACATCGACATGACGGTCCGTACCAAGTGCACGCATTAAAACATTGCGCTGGGGATGAACATTCGCTTCTTCCTCCGTCAACTGTCCTTTACGCTGTAATTCATTTACCAGTGAATGATCCTGTGTAAGCAGGAGCAGTTGGTGCGACGACTTTTTATAGATTCTGCTGTCCCCGATATGAGCAATAACCACCCATTCCGGAGTGGCCAGTGCCGTGACAATTGTCGTCCCCATGCCACGACATTCTTCATTCTCCAGTGAATAAAGAAAAACTTCTTCGTTGGCTGAGGAAATCGCCTGTTTGAGTTTTTCACATACGTCCTCCTGTGAAAGCGTACTCTCAATCTCTGCCATTTCCCTCTTGACAACCTGTACAGCCATTTTACTGGCTACATCTCCGGCCCGGTGTCCTCCCATGCCATCCGCAACAACGGCCAGTACCCAGCCGCTGTCGTAATGGAGGTAATCACCGTGATCCTCATTCAATTGACGTGCATACCCCACATGAGAACGTAAAACGGTTTCCATCCGTTTGTTTCACCTCTCCGCTTCAGTTGCCGTATGCTGGGCTCTCAATTGGCCGCAGGCTGCAGCAATGTCACTTCCGTGTTCTCGTCGTACAGTAACATTGATTCCTTCATTGCTTAAAATACGCTGGAACTGTAAGATATCCTTCCTGGGCGTACGTGTATAATCCCGTTCCGGAACATAGTTAACGGGAATTAAATTGACGTGACATTTTAGATTTTTTACCAGACCGGCCAGTTCCTTCGCATGATGGGGCTGGTCGTTGACTCCGCCGAACAGCCCGTATTCAAAGGTAATGCGGCGACCGGTGGTTTTGATATAATACCGGCATGCTTCCATTAACTCGTCCATTGAATATGCTCGGTTGATCGGCATCAGTCTCGAACGCAGTTCGTTGTTGGGTGCGTGCAATGATATGGCAAGACTTACCTGCCACTTTAAATCTGCAAACGTATAAATGCGCGGGATAATTCCGCTTGTAGACACCGTAATATGACGCTGTCCGATATTCAGGCCTTTTTCGTGATTTATAATGCGGATAAAGGCGATGAGTGCATCGTAATTTTCGAAGGGTTCTCCGATCCCCATCACAACGACATGACTGGCTCTTTCCTGTTCTTCATCCAAAAAGCGCTGTGCCATTACCATCTGGGCCACGATTTCACCCGGGGTTAAATTTCTCTTTAATCCGCCAAGGGTTGATGCACAAAAAGTGCATCCGATCCGACAGCCCACCTGAGTGGTTACGCAGACACTGTTTCCGTAAGAATGCCGCATAATCACCGTTTCAATGGCATGCCCGTCAAACAGTTGCAATAAAAATTTAACAGTGCCGTCCTTTGATACCTGACGGGTGATTTCCCCGACGGCATTGAGGGAAAAGGACCCGTCCAGTTTTTCCCGCAATTCTTTGGACAGGTTGGTCATATCGACAAAAGAAGCCACCCGCTTCACATACAACCAGTCATAAATTTGACCTGCCCTGAACGCCTTTTCTCCGTTATCCTTCAACCATTGTTGTAATTCTTCAAATGTAAGATCATAAATCAGGGGTTTTTCACGGGAGATTGCATTCCTCCGCACACGATCCTGATTGACCTCAGTTGAAAATTGACTCATAATGTCTCACCAGATTTTCTTGTCATTTTTCTGATATTATGTTTCCCTGATACGTTCAATCCATATCATCAAACTTCTATCATATTGTAACACAGCTAAGGCTTAAAGGGAAAAAGAGATAAGCAAGTTACTCGATACGTTTCATGCGGGCAATAAAGAAACCGTCGCTTTCAAAATGATGCGGTAAGATCTGAATGATTCCCTGCCCGGCGTCTTCAAACAGTCGGACGGATTCAGGCAAATGTGACAGTCCTTCAGGATCTAATTTATAAGCAGGATTTTCATCAATAAACTGCCTGACCAGCCACTCGTTTTCTTCAGGTTCCACAGTACATGTACTATATACCAGAATACCGCCCGGTTTAACCAGTTGCGCTGCTTCCCGAATCATACGACGCTGGATATCGGCAATCGTATCAATGTCCTGTTTCTGCTTACGCCACTTTAGATCAGGTTTTCTCCTGATTACACCAAAACCTGTACATGGAGCGTCCAGAAGAACATAATCGAAGGTTTTACCAGCTAAAACTTCGGTTAACTGTAATGCATCGGCGGTAATCGGTTCGATGATCGATATCCCGAGTCGTTCCGCTTGCTGTGAAATCAACGCTTTTTTATGTTCATGAATGTCTGCGGCAATAATTTGACCCCGATTATTCATCAGTTCCGCCATATGTGTTGTTTTTCCTCCGGGTGCCGCACAAGCATCCAGCACCTCTGACCCTTCACGGGGATTAACAATCCGGCCGACTAGGGCGGAACTTTCATCCTGTACTGTGAAAATCCCTTGCTTAAATTCATCAGATTCCAATACCTGTCCGGAGCGCGATAGCAGTATGCATTCCGGTACCAGGGGGGAACGCCTCACCTGGGAATCCCCGAACTGTTCCACCCATAACTCATATATCTGAGCGGGGTCGGCTTTCAATCGATTGACCCGCACACTCAAAGAAGGCGGGTTATTATTGGCCTCTGCCATCTTCCGGGTTGTCTCCTCACCATAATGGCGAAGCCAGCGGGAAATCATCCACTCCGGATGGGACAATTCAATGGACAGCCTGCGGGAAAGGGGCCAGGACTGTGGGATAGTTATTTTTTCCGGATGTCGCAGGAAGTTTCTCAGTACACCGTTAACAAATCCGGCTATCCCCCGGTTTCCCCTTTTTTTGGCGATCTCAACCGCTTCATGGACAGCTGCCCGTGCAGGTATTTTATCGAGATAATAAATCTGATAAAAAGAAAGGCGGATCAACTGATGAACCCAGCGATCCAATTTATGAAGGTCTTTCTGAACAAAACGACTGATCATCCAGTCCAGTGTATTCTGCCGGGTCAAAGTCCCGTAGACCAATTCGGTAACCAATCCTTTATCTTTTCTGTCCAGATCAGATTGTTTCAGAGTCCTGTTCAATTCCAGATTGCTGTATGACTGATTTTGTTCTACACGGATGAGAATGTCGAGGGCCGTATCCCGCGCTCCGACGGGGAGGTTGCGACCACGCCGCTCATGAAAAACTTTTTTCGATCCGTTCCTGTCGTTTTGATTCATCAGTTTGATTCCACCTTACTCACCCAGTTTGCTGTTTTCCGTAAGTTGAGCTCCCGATCCCCTTACAAAATCGCTGACCGTCATACGACGCTTTCCCTCCGGTTGCAATTCCTTCAGGGTAATCGCACCTTCACCGGTTTTGACAATAATCCCCTCTTCAGAAACGGACAGGATCTCCCCCGGTTTGGATCCTGAAACTGAAAGGTTTGCTAAAACATCAGAAGGCGTCAACTCCGCCTCCCAAATTTTCAACACTTTTCCCTGCCAGCTTGTAAAAGCGACGGGCCAAGGATTGAGCCCCCTGATCTGGTTATATATTTCCGTTGCCGAACGATTCCAGTTAATCTTTTCATCCTCACGACGAATATTGGGAGCAAACGTGGACTCCTCCTCGTTTTGAGGAATTGGAGTCAGCTCGCCGCGAACAAGGGGCGGAATGGTACGGATCAGTAAGTCTGCTCCGACCCGGCTCAGTTTATCATGTAATGTACCGACCGTGTCCGTTTCCTCAATTCTTACTTTTTCCTGTGTCAATATATCTCCGGCATCCAATTTTTCCACCATGTACATAATCGTGATACCCGTTTCCGCCTCTCCCTCAATAATCGCCCGGTGGATGGGAGCCCCGCCGCGATATTTCGGTAAAAGGGATGCATGTACGTTAATACAACCGTAACGGGGAGCATCCAGAATCGCTGAAGGAATGACCTGTCCGTAAGCAGCCGTAACAATCAAATCCGGTTGCCATGCCAGTACCCGGGAAACCGCATCGGCATCTTTTATTTTTTCCGGTTGAAATACTTCGATTCCGTGTTTTTGAGCGGCTATTTTCACGGGAGGAGGGGTCATCTCCCTTTTTCTCCCCTTCGGGCGATCCGGTTGGGTGACCACTCCCGCCACATCATAATTCTCTTCGATTAATTTTTCGAGGCAGGGCACGGAAAAATCGGGTGTTCCCATAAAAACGATACGCACACCTTTCACTCCTTTTTGCAACGATCCCTATTGTTTCCTTCTCTCTTCCAATTCTTCCTCGGTGTATGTGCGAACAGCAAGATCGATGAATAATACTCCGTTGAGATGATCAAGTTCATGTTGCATGGCACGGGCAAACAAATCTTCCCCTTCAATGATGAATTCTTCACCATGACGGTTCTGCGCCTTCATCTTCACTTTTTTGGCACGCATAACATCCCCCACAAGTCCGGGAATGCTTAGGCATCCTTCCGCGCCGAATTGTTCGCCTTCCTTAGAAATGATCTCCGGATTGACGAACTCGACCAGTCCGTCACCGCAGTCCACCACGAATACCCTTTTTAAAATGCCGACCTGAGGAGCAGCAAATCCGGCGCCATTGGCATGATACATGGTTTCAGCCATATCATCCAGCAATTTATGCAGGTGTTCGTTAAATTTGGTCACTTCCCTGCTCTTTTCACGTAAAACGGGTTCAGGATGTTTAACAATATTACGAATTGCCATTAAAAAATCGCCTCCATATTTTACATCATGACCTGTGGATCCACATCCACCACAATCTGCACCTTATCTTTTTTTCGTTCCAGTTCGAATTGTCGGATTACTTCTGCAACCTGCTGTGGAATTTGTCGTTCCGTTCCGTATTTTAACATACACTGGAATCGATATCTATTTTTTATCCTGGCCACCGGCGAGGGAACTGGCCCCAATATTGTTACCGTTGGCGGCAGTCTGTCCTTGAGAATCTTACATAACTGATCCGCTGTTTTCACTACCTGCGTCGCTTCTTCATGGGAAAGTGTAAACAGAATGATCCTGGTAAAAGGCGGATATCCTTTTTTCTCCCGTTCGAGGATTTCTTTCTCATAAAATCCGCGATAGTCATGGTTGCGGGCGAACTGAATGCTGTAATGTTCCGGGGTGTAGGTCTGGATCACCACTTTTCCCTCCAGTTGATGACGACCGGCACGACCTCCCACCTGAGTCAAAAGCTGAAATGTCTTTTCCGCCGAGCGAAAGTCCGGCAGGTGAAGTACCGTATCCGCCGCAATCACCCCGACGAGTGATACCCTCTCAAAATCCAGACCTTTGGCAATCATTTGTGTTCCGAGAAGCACATCTCCCTGTCCTTTTTGAAAGCGGTTGAGCAACTGTTCGTGTGCTCCCTTGCGGGATGTGGTATCCACATCCATTCGAATGATGCGGATTCCGGGAAACAGTTGCGACAATTCTTCTTCCACACGCTGTGTTCCTGTTCCAAAATAGCGGATGTGGGTACTGCCGCACTGTGAACAGGACTGCGGCTCCCGCTCAGCATAACCGCAGTAGTGACAACGTAATGCCTTATTATAGCGATGATAAGTTAAAGAAATATCACAGTGGGGACAACGGGATACGGCTCCGCAGGAACGACACATCACAAAAGTGGAAAAACCACGCCGATTGAGAAAGAGAACCATTTGTTCCTTCCGCTTGAGACGCTGATCAATTTCATCTTTTAACAGGTTGCTGAACATTGAACGATTGCCGTTACGTAATTCTTCCCGCATGTCGATAAGCTCCACCTGCGGCAATGGACGATTTCCGATTCGTTCCTGTAACGAAAGGTATGTGATTTTCCCCTTTTTTGCTGTATCATATGTTTCTAGCGACGGGGTTGCACTCCCGTAGATCACCGCTGCATGATTCTTCCGTCCCCGGTACCATGCGATATCCCTTGCATGATAACGGGGATTTTCTTCCTGCTTATAGGATGATTCATGTTCCTCATCAATAATGATCAGTCCAAGATGACGAAAAGGTGCAAAAATAGCTGAACGTGCACCTACAGCAACCTTTGCTCTTCCATCTTTTATTCTTCTCCATTCATCATAACGTTCACCCGTGGAAAGCCGGCTGTGCAAAACAGCGACCCGGTCACCGAACCGGCCTTTAAATCTTCTCACCATCTGTGGAGTGAGAGAGATTTCCGGTACCAGTACAATCGCCTCTTTTCCTTTTTTCAACACTTCGGCAATAGCCTGAAGGTAAATTTCCGTTTTTCCGCTTCCCGTCACACCGTGCAGCAGAAAGGCCTCAAATGTTTCATTTTCAATTGCTGACAATATAGGAGCCAGTGCCCTTTGTTGCTGCCTTGTGAGAACCGGCGGGGTCTCCTTTTGAAATTGGGAATGCTCATAGGGATCACGATAAGCATCCACCTCCTCGAAAACCAACACTCCCCGCTCTACCAGACGCTGCACTGTACCACGAACGGTGGACGTTTCCTGTAGTAGTTGTTTCAACGCTACGCCGCCCATTCCCGGACGGTGCAGAAAGTAATTTAATACATCACGCTGTTTCATTGCCTGTGCCGGTAACTCTTCAATTACATGCTTTAATTCCGCTTCATCCGTCAGCAATTTGACCACTGTTACCTTTTTACGGGTGATTCGGTCCCCTACTTCCCGGTCAAGATGGACCCAGCCTTCTTTTACCCATCGCTGCAGGAATGCTTCCGAATCGGGATATTTCCTTATAATTTGCTCCCATTCCATCCTTCCCCGGTGTAAATCATAATATAGATC
This sequence comes from Bacilli bacterium, assembly GCA_041686735.1. Taxonomy (GTDB): domain Bacteria; phylum Bacillota; class Bacilli; order JACDOE01; family JACDOE01; genus JAWLDF01. The sequence goes on along the minus strand of JAWLDF010000001.1, from coordinate 132,556 downwards.
TTCTCCTTCACCGGTGAGTAATACGTGCCGTTTCAGTTGCTCCCCCACGGAAGGGTCATCAGGTATACTCACCCATCTTTTATATGTAGAACGCATGGCTGCCGGGACCATGCTCTGTAAAGCGGTAAACAGGTAACAGATATAGCGCCGGCTCATCCAGAGGGCAAGCTCCACCAGTTCCCCGGTTAATGGCGGTTCTTCATCGGGGACGGACGTAATCTCCTTCAGATTTCGTTGTTCCGCATCGGGGGCAGGTTGTTGCACGAGTTCGACTACAAATCCCTGAATGGAACGGGGGCCGAACGGAACTACCACCCTGCTGCCGACCTTTACTTTTCCCGACAGATTGGGCGGAATCAAGTAATCATAAGTGCGGTCGGTATCCATTACCGGAACATCCACCACTACTTTTGCAATCATAATCTTCCTTCACCCAATCCCTTTGACAGAGCTTCATCCCAAATACGATCAGCCACCGCCCTCTTCGACAACATCGGAAGATCACAAATTTTCCCGTTGCGGTCAAACAGCGTAACAATATTGGTGTCTCCTTCAAACCCGGCGCCGTCCTGCAGGATATGGTTGGCAACGATCATATCCGCATTTTTGCTCTCAATTTTACGCCGTGCATTTTCCTCAACATTCTCCGATTCCGCGGCAAAACCGATGAGAAATTGATGTTTTTTCCTCTCACCCAATGTTTTTAAAATGTCCTTTGTTCTGGCCATTTCAATCGTAAGCGGACCGTCACCCTTTTTCAATTTATGCCCGTAAACTTGAGCGGGACGGTAGTCAGCGACTGCAGCCGCCTTGACGACGACGTCCATTTCATCAAAACGGGACATTACCGCATCATACATTTCCTGAGCCGATTCTACCGAAATCAATTCAACTCCCTCCGGTGCTTCAAGACTCGTTTTGCCGGATACTAGAATGACTTCGGCGCCACGATCCCTCGCAGCTTCTGCGAAGGCATAGCCCATTTTCCCGGTTGAGCGATTGGTAAAAAAGCGAACCGGGTCCACTTTTTCCCGGGTTGCACCTGCTGTTACCAGCACTTTGATCCCCTTCATATCCCGATTTCCTTTGATACCGGATGAAAGGATGCGTTTAACGGACTCTAAAATGAGGTGGGGTTCTTCAAGTCTCCCTTTTCCCACATATCCGCAGGCCAACATTCCTTCAGCAGGTTCGATGATATGGTATCCCCATGATTCAAGGGTTTGAAGGTTTCGTTTGACAGCGGGGTGCTCGTACATATGACCGTTCATCGCCGGTGCGATAAAAACCGGCGCCGTCGTTGCCAAAAGTGTGGTCGACAGCATATCGTCTGCGATACCGCTGCTCAGTTTTCCGATAATATTCGCCGTTGCCGGTGCTAGAATGACAAGATCGGCACGGTCGGCCAGGTCAATATGTGATACGACCTGGGGATCTCTTTCATCAAAAGTATCGGTAAACACATAATTGCGGGATAAAGTTTGAAAAGTAAGGGGTTGTACAAATTGACAGGCAGACTCAGTCATGATGACATGAACATCCGCTCCTGAGCGTACCAGTTCACTGGTAAGATAAGCCGCTTTATAACAGGCGATTCCCCCGGTTACTCCAAGGATGACAGTTTTGCCTTCAAACACGTTTGACATGAAGACACTTCCTTTCAATATATGAAGTTGACTCCGTTACAGCCTGTAATACCTGAAATGATCCTGTCTCCTTATGATACAAAAGCTGCCCCCGTGGTGTACACCACCCCTGTGGGACAGCTTCAAAAAGTCTTCTTGCGATTATTTATTCAACGATTCATATCTTACCTGATCTAGAACAATCTCTTCAAGAGCGATCCCTACAAACTTTTTAGATTTCGGTTCGTCAACGAGAACCTTTACACCGTCACGCAATTGTCTCGCTCTTTTTGCTGCGATGGTCACCAGTGTATACTTGCTGTCCACTTTTCTAACCAGTTCGTCAATAGAAGGGTAAAGCACGATTCAATCTCCTCCTTGTTTATGGTTGGCCGGATGATTATAACCAGTGGCGAAACCGAAGAATTTGCCTTTCCTTTTTCAGATGTTCCGCCGTTATAATCGATTCAATTTCCTTCACCGTTTTATCTATTTTATCATTGATGACAACATAATCATACTGATCCATTAATTCAATTTCTTTTACCGCGGTTGCCATGCGGTTGTTGATTGTTTCTTCCGTTTCCGTTCCCCTTCCTTCAATGCGTTGTCGCAATTCTTCCAGGTCAGGGGGGACGAGAAAAATAAACACCCCGTCGGGAAACTTGTTTTTCACCTGCAGTGCACCCTGAACTTCAATTTCCAGAATGACATCCTTCCCCTGTTGCAGCATGTTCTCCACAAATTTTCGCGGAGTACCGTAGAAATTCCCCACATATTCCGCCCATTCAAGCAACTCATCCGCGGCAATCATCTCTTCAAACTGCTGTCTCGTTTTAAAAAAATAATTGACTCCGTCCACCTCTCCTTCACGGGGCAAACGTGTGGTGGCCGAAACGGAATATATGATATCGGGTTTTTCTTTCCTCAGAGCAGCACAGACTGTCCCTTTCCCCACACCGGAAGGACCGGAAAGGACCAGCAATATTCCCCGTTGAGATTCCATCAGTTACCTCCTCTTATTCCTCGGGTTCAACTTCTTTGGATCCGAGCCGTTGAGCGACAGTCTCCGGTTGAACGGCGGAAAGAATGACGTGATCGCTGTCCATAATGATAACTGCTCGTGTCCTGCGTCCATAAGTAGCATCAATAAGCATACTTCGTTCCCGTGCTTCCTGGATGATTCGCTTGATCGGTGCCGATTCCGGGCTGACGATCGAGATGATGCGGTTGGCCGCTACAATGTTACCAAACCCAATATTAATTAATTTAATAGACATTTTTCAATACCTCCTGCACAACATCACCCGAATAGTAACGGGTCCCGCGTACTGAACACGGGAACGACCAGTTCAGTAAACGTGAATCCTAATTACTCCTACTTTATCATAATGGGGATGGCCAGAAAAAGACTATTCAATATTTTGAACCTGTTCCTTCATTTTTTCCAGCTCTGCCTTCAACTCTACTACTTTTTGACCGATCAACAAATCATTCGCCTTCGAGCCGATCGTGTTGGCTTCACGGTTCATCTCCTGCAAGATGAAATCCAGTTTTCTTCCGACCGGTTCATGTCCCTCAAGGTTCTTTAAAAATTGCATGCAATGGCTTTCAAGGCGGGTGATTTCCTCATCGATGTCGGAACGGTCCGCAAAAAGTGCCACTTCGGTCAGTAATCTCCCCTCATCAATATCCAGTTGATTTCCCAGGAACTCGTTCAATCTGCGGAGAACCCTTTCCCGATAATTCTCCACCACTGCCGGCGCCTGTTGCTTAATTTCATGCAGCAGATTGTTGAGGTGGTTGACACGTGAAATCAGATCAGCCTTTAACTGTTCTCCTTCAGTTTCCCGCATCTCAAGCAATCGTCGACAGGCCAGGGAAACTGCCATAATCAGAGGTTGGCGCAGGGATTCGGCATTATCTGCTTCCTCTTTTATCTGAACCACTTCCGGTAGAGTGATAAGATCTCGGGAATCAAGAACTGACTTCCATTGATATCGTTGATTCATCTCCTTGTTGATCTGCACATATTCATCAGCCAGTGACCAGTTGACTTCGAGGGATTGAGGCGTTTCTCCCTCATGTTCGATCGCTATGTATACATCGATGCGCCCTCTCTTTACGTTCTCCTGGATCTTCTTCCTGACCGCCTCTTCAAGAATATTGAGTTGCCGCGGCATGCGCACGGAAATTTCACAAAATCGATGATTTACTGAGCGCATCTCAACCAAAAATTTGCGGTCACCATCTGTATATTCTGCCTGTCCGAAGCCTGTCATACTTTTGATCATACAGCATCACTTCCTAAAATTCATCTTAACCATTCACCGCGAAAAACTTCCTCTGCTGCCCCCGTCATATAAACATGGCCATCCTGTTCATTCCATTCGATCAACAGGTCGCCTCCCTTAAGGCGTACGGTAACCCGGCGTCCGGTTTTATTATTTAAAACCCCGGCTACGGCTACGGCACATGCACCGGTACCACAGGCCAGAGTCTGCCCGACGCCTCTTTCCCATACACGCATATCGATCAGTTCGGGTGATTGCACTGTCACGAACTCCACGTTGGTTTTATTGGGAAAATGTTCATGGGTCTCAATCAAAGGACCCCACCGGTCGACATCGAATTCCGTGGCATTTTCCACAAAAGTAACGGCGTGAGGGTTTCCCATCGATACATATGTGTAAGGAAAAATCTGGTCTAAAACAGAAAGTGATGCTCCATCCACCGCTGAGAACTCATTCATATTTTCCCGATCAAAACGGGGTACACCCATATCTACTTTTACCCTTGATACCATGTTGCTTCTATCATTGACCTCAAGCCAGACATGCTGAATTCCGGCCCCGGTTTCCACTGCCAGTTCTCTCATATTTACAATCTGACGCTCATAAGCATATTTGGCCACACAACGAATGGCATTACCACACTGTTCCGCCTCCGTGCCGTCGGCATTCATAATTCGCATTCTCACATCGGCCTTTTGCGACGGAAGAATGAATACGAGACCGTCTGCACCGATGCCGAAATGACGGTCACATACCCGTCTGGCCAGATCCTCAACATTCTCCGGTAATTGTTCAAATTCGGAAACGATTACAAAGTCGTTGCCAAGCCCGTGCATCTTTGTAAATTGCATCAATCTCCCTGCTTTCTATCGTCCTCGATGTGCTTTAGGAACGACCTTCTTATCACATTTTCTATTGTACAAAAAATCGTTATAAATTGTTAGCCCACTTCACATTTTTTCGAAAAAGAAATTGATCGATCATCAAACGGAATCCGGCAATCAGGAATGTTGGAATGGAGGCAAAAATCATCACGACGATCCATTCCGCCCCATCGAGTGAAACGGTGTGAAAGACCGGTTGCAAAGGTTCAAGGTAAATCACGCCCACCATGAGAATCACTGATATGATGACGGAAAGTACAAGCCAGAGGTTTCCAAAGGGATTGCGGTGAAAAATCGATTTTTCACTGCGGCAATCAAATACGTGCAACAATTGTGCCATGACCAGCGTCGTAAAAGCCATTGTTTGTGCGCGCATCAGGTTTTCCGGTTCCTGTTGCAACGAAATCCAGAACGCACCCAGCGTAGAAATTCCGATCAGGAATCCGCGGCTGATGATTTTCCAACCGAGCCCTCTGGCAAAAATCCCTTCTTTTGTTGGCCGCGGTGGCCTTTTCATCGTATCCTCTTCGGCGGAGTCCACCCCGAGAGCCATGGCCGGCAGCCCGTCCGTCACCAGATTGACCCACAAAATTTGAATCGGTACCAGCGGTAACGGCATCCCTGCCATCATGGCGAGGAACATGACCAAAATTTCTCCTACGTTTGAGGCCAGCAGATAACGAATAAACTTTCGGATGTTATCATAAATCGTACGACCCTCTTCTATAGCAGCCTTAATGGTGGCAAAGTTGTCGTCAGAAAGCACGAGAGAAGAAGCTTCTTTTGTCACATCCGTGCCCGTGATTCCCATGGCAATTCCTATATCGGCAGCTTTGATGGCCGGTGCGTCATTCACTCCGTCTCCGGTCATCGCCACCACATGCCCCTTTGCCTGCAAAGCTTTGACAATTCGTAATTTATGTTCCGGAGAAACACGGGCGTACACATCGATTTGATTGACCTTTTCCATCCATTCAGTGCCTGACATATTATATATATCTTTTCCATTTACAGTCAAGCCGCCGGGATGCAGAATTCCCAGTTCTCGCCCGATTGCTTCCGCGGTCAATTGATGGTCTCCCGTGATCATCACCGTCTTGATTCCTGCGGCCTGACATTCCCGGATCGCCTGCTTTACTTCAACCCGGGGAGGATCAATTATACCCATCAGCCCGATCAGAATCATTCCTCTTTCCGCTTCACTTGAATCCTGCAAAGATTCTGAAGGTTTTACATCCCGGTAAGCAACGGCCAGATTGCGCAAGGCTTTACCGGCAAGTTGATCGTTTATTTTCAGGATTTGTTGTTTTTTAGAGGGAGAAAAGGGAACTAACTTCCCATTTTCAAGGATGTAGCTGCATCTGTCGATTAAAACATCGGGGGCACCTTTGGTAATCAGTTTGCGCTCCCCTTTTTGGTGTTTGACCAAAACCGACATCATTTTTCTTGAAGAGTCAAAGGGAAATTCGTTCAGGCGAATCCAGTTCTTTTGTTCACTGTTCTTCCAAATGCCCGCTTTTGCCGCAGCCACAAGCAGAGAACCATCGGTCGGATCACCGATTATTGTCCAATCCATCGAAGGTTTTCTTTTTAAAAATGAACCCCGATTCTTCTCTTTCTCCAGTTCACTATTATTGCACAAAACACCATACTGTAACAATCGATAGGCGGCAGTGGCCGGAGAAACCGATATCCGCCTTCCATTCATCAAAAATTCACCCGACGGCTGATAACCGTTTCCCGTAACCTCGATCACCTTTCCATCGGTCCACATATGGGTTACCGTCATTTTGTTCTGTGTCAGTGTACCGGTTTTATCTGAACAAATCACGGTGGCACAACCCAGCGTTTCCACCGAGGGAAGTTTTCTTACAATCGCTTTCCTCTTGATCATCCTTTGCACACCGAGGGCAAGGGAGATCGTTACGATGGCGGGAAGTCCTTCCGGAATGGCTGCTACGGCAAGACTTACTCCGGCGAGAAACATGTCATAAGGCTCGTGACCGTGCCAGATTCCTGCAAACACAACGAGAAAAGTCAGTGCAATTGCCACCCCCACCAGAACTTTTCCCAATTGTTCCAGTCTTTTTTGCAACGGTGTAGCCAGCGTTTCCGTCGTTTGAAGAAGATCGGCGATTTTCCCCATCTCCGTTGTCATTCCCGTTTCCACCACGACACCCCTTCCCGATCCTGCCGTAACCATTGTTCCCATGAAAAGCATATTGTATTGATCCGCCACAGGGAGTTCAAGCTCGTCAATGGTGGCGGCTTCTTTATGAACCGGAACGGATTCACCGGTTAATGGGGACTCATCGATATGAAGACCATGCGCTTCGAGGATACGGATATCGGCCGGAATCCTGTCTCCGGACTCAAAATAGACGATATCTCCCGGGACTAGTCGGGTGGCGGGGATTTCTTCCCGGTTTCCGTTTCGAATCACCTGAGCTGTAGGAGCCGTCAATTCTTTCAAAGCCTTAAGTGATTTCTCTGCTCGATATTCCTGTACAAATCCGAGTATTCCATTTAAAATCACAATCGCGATGATCGTAATCGCATCCGTGTATTCGCCAAGTAATCCGGAAATCAAGGTGGCCGCCAGTAAAACGAGAACCATAAAATCCTTGAACTGGTGAAGCAACAACGTAAAGGGAGAAACCTGCCTCTGTTCCTCCAGCCGGTTTTCACCGAATCGCTGCAGACGTTTGTCCGCCTCTTTCCAGGACAAACCTTTTCCCGGATGGGTATCCAGCCTGTCGATCAATTCTGTTTTGTCCATGTTGTACCAGGATGTTTGTAGCTGCATTTTCACACTGATCCACTCCTTTATCAGCCTGTCAACTATGTCCTACACTCACTCTATTCAGACAAGCCGCGAAACATGCTACGGGAGTACGTTTCCTCTCAATTGATCTTTCCTGGCACAATGGATAAATGTTATGATGATTGAGCGAGGTGAAACAACATGTCTTTTGACGGAATCGTAACGAGAGCGATCGTAGAAGAACTGACCCGGAGTTTACCTGATGCCCGGGTGTCCAAAATATATCAGCCCACGGAGACCGACACAGTCTGGAATTTACGTGCACGGAACGGAAATTTGAAACTGTTGATATCAGCCAGTCCGTCCCTGCCGCGTTTGCACTTGACGACACAGTCCTACGAAAATCCCCTGAATCCTCCCATGTTTTGTATGTTGCTTAGAAAATACTGCGAAGGCGGTGTGATCGAGTCCGTCCGTCAGGTCGGAATGGAACGGATCATCCATATAGACATCAAAAGCCGGGATGAACTGGGCGACTGGAAACCGGTACGTCTCATTTTTGAAATCATGGGCAGACACAGTAATCTGATTTTGATCGACCCGGAAAAAAACACGATCCTGGACGGCATCCATCATGTAACACCTTCCGTCAGCCGCTATCGTACCGTTTTGCCGGGCAGACCTTATGTGGCCCCTCCCGAACAAAACAAGACGGATCCGCTCACGGTGACAAGGGACAAATTTGAATCCCTGTTGCAGTTAAATGCGGGGAAGCTTGATCAACAGCTGGTGAATCATTTTTCCGGAATCAGTCCGCTCGTGGCCAGAGAAATTTTGCACCGGGCCGGTCTGCCCACCCGCGAAAACGTGTGGAATCAATTTCAGCAGGTGATGGAGAGGATCCGGGAACACCAGTATCAACCCACCATCGTGACGCTTGATGAGCGATCCTATTTTTCCGTGATAGCCCTAACTCATCTCAGCGACGGATCGGCTGCGGTTGAGGAATTCACTTCAGTAAGTGACATGCTGGAATCCTTCTACCGTGAAAAATCAGTTCGTGATCAGGTGAGGCAAAGGGTTCACGATCTCTCTCGTCTGGTGCAGAATGAAATCAATAAGAACCTGAAGAAAATAAAGAAGTTGCAACAGACGGAAAAAGAGGCGGAAAATGCGGAACAGTGGAAATTATACGGGGAACTGGTGACGGCCTATATGCACCAGATTAAGCGCGGTGATTCTTCGGTACGTGTGATCAATTATTACGATGAGTCGTCCCCCGAAATTGAAATTCCGCTTGACCCGGTAAAAACCCCGGCAGAAAATGCACAGCTATTTTTCAAGAAATATAACAAAGCAAAGACAGCCGTTCTTGCAGCGCGGGAACAACTCGAGATCAGCCAAAGGGAAATCGAGTATCTCGAGGGGATTCTGATTCAGCTTGAGTATGCTTCCTTAAAAGAAGTGGAGGATGTACGAGAAGAACTGACGGAACAGGGATACATCAAGGAAAGAAAAATGAAAGACAAAAAGGATCGCCGCAGGAGAAAAGAGAAACCGGAACCGGAAAAATTCATCTCTTCTGAGGGTATCGAAATTCTCGTGGGGAAAAATAACCGACAGAATGACTATCTGACCAACCGCCTTGCATCAAGTCAGGACACGTGGTTACACACAAAGGATATTCCCGGCTCCCACGTGGTCATCCGTTCCAGCAATTTCGGGGAGGAAACCCTTAAGGAAGCTGCCATGCTGGCCGCCTATTACAGCAAAGCACGGCAGTCCTCACAGGTTCCCGTGGATTATACGTTGATCAAACATGTAAAAAAGCCGGCAGGAACCAAGCCCGGATATGTGATCTATGAAAATCAAAAAACGTTGTTTATCACACCGGATGAAGCGTCGATATCCCGTCTCAAACATAAATAAAAAAAGCCCCGGTTTATTCATAACCGGGGTGCTTTCTTTTATCTAAAATAATTCAGGCTGTGACCAGAGGTCTTTATCCCGCGACTCCCCTGGACCTTCACCCGCTTTCGGTTTTTGTACGGGCAGAATCGATACAATCTGATCCTCTTTCAATGTAAAAATCCGTTTTTCACGGTCGCGTACTTCCAGTGTTCCGTATTGCCAGGAAAGGATATCGCCGGTAATCCTCGACTTGTATTTTTGTTGAAGCAGATACGTTATTTTGAACATGCACCATCACTCCGATTATGATACAACTGATTTCACTCATGAATGGATTCGTGACGATGCCGTGAAATTCCTGCATCTATTTTGTGATTTGTCTGCTTCCCGGTTTGACTGCGGGCTCTGCACCACTTTTACAGAGCGGGCATTCGTCTGGAGAATAGGTTTCGATTTCAATCGGCAACAGGGCATGAAGAGGATAACCGAAATCAACCTTTCCGTTACTTCTGTCGACCATCACTGCCACCCCGAAGATGGTGGCTCCTGTTCCTTCAACCACTTCAATCACTTCTTTTACAGAACCGCCGGTGGTGATAACGTCCTCCACGACAAGCACGCGTTGACCCGGTTCAATGGTGAATCCGCGTCGCAGCGTCATTTTGCCGTTTTCCCGCTCGGTAAAAATACTTTTGGCCTTTAATTGCCTCGCCGTTTCATAGGCAACGATAACCCCGCCCATTGCCGGACCGACCACAACATCGATCTTTTGATCCTGATAATGAGCCGCCAGATCGCGGCAGATTTTTTCAGCCTCCTGCGGATATTGTAACAATTGGGCACACTGCATATATTGTGCGCTGTGACGTCCGGATGTAAGTAAAAAGTGTCCCTCTTTTAATACCTGAGTCTTTCCAAAGATTTGCAAAATTTCTTCTCGTGATAGCATGGACCCACGCCTCCTTTAAATAAAAATCTTTAAGACGGTGAATTGGTTATAAAGTGATCTCATCTATGATATTTTTCAATGCCTCTGCCGGATCCTCACTCTGAGTAACCGGCCGGCCGACTACAATGTAATCCGTTCCTTTTCGAAAAGCATCAGCCGGTGTAGTTATCCGTTGCTGGTCTCCTTTTTCACTTCCTGCCGGTCGAACACCCGGGGTGACTGTGATATATGAGGAACCGCAGGCTCTTTTAATCAATTCTACCTCCATCGGAGATGCCACCACACCGTCGAGTCCGGCCTCTTTCGTCATCACGGCATAACGTTCCACCGTTTCTTCAACCGTTCCGGGGATACCGATCTCCTGATTCATCATTTCACGGCTGGTGCTGGTCAGTTGTGTTACACCGAGTAACAGAGGACGGGATTGTCCGGCCGGAGTTCCCATTTCCAGTCCTTCTCCGGCTGCTTCCATCATCGCTTTTCCCCCGGCGGCATGCAAGTTGACCATGTCCGCTCCCAGGGCGGCCAGGGATCGCATTGCCCCCCGAGCCGTATTGGGGATATCATGGACCTTGAGATCAACAAAAACTTGATATCCGTTTTGCTTGCACTCTTCAATGATCGACGGTCCGGCCAGGTAAAATAACTGCATTCCCACTTTGACGTAACGGGCCGTACCTTTCAGTCGCCGCATCATCGCCCGTGCCTGTTCAACCTCTGCAAAATCAAGGGCGACAATGACCCTGTCAGCCGGTGTTAATGAAAGGCTCATCGCATTAACCCCTTTCCTGTTAATTCACTGATCTCGTTAACACCCAGTTTGTCCAGTAGACGGGGCAAACCGTTGATGACCTCCGGACAAATATAGGGATTGACAAAATTAGCCGTTCCAATGGCCACGGCAGAAGCACCGGCGAGGAAAAATTCCACCACATCTTCCGGCGATTGAATTCCGCCCATGCCGATGATCGGAATTTTTACCGAATGACTCACTTCCCAGATCATACGAATGGCCACCGGCTTGATCGCCGGACCGGACAAACCCCCCGACTGATTGGCCAGCACTGGACGACGTGTTTTGAGATCGATGCGCATTCCCAGCAGGGTATTGATCATGCTGAGACCGTCAGCCCCTGCCTGTTCCACTTTTTCAGCGATGGAAATGATATCTGTTACGTTGGGTGATAGTTTGACGAATACAGGCACCCTGCTGACACGCTTTACTTCCCTTGTCAGATCTGCGGCCACATTGGGATCGGTACCAAAGGAAATTCCTCCGCATTTCACATTGGGACAGGAAATGTTTAGTTCCAGCGCCGCCACTTCGGGTCTCTGAGAAATTTTCTCTGCAACTTCCACATAATCTTCCACCGTGGTACCGGCAATATTGACAAACACAGGGATATCAAATTGTTTTAACCATGGCAGTTCCTCGTTGATTACCCGATCCATCCCCGGATTTTGAAGCCCGATTGAATTCAACATTCCTGAAGGCGTCTCCGCCACCCGCGGAGTCGGGTTGCCGAGACGTTCTTCGACGGTGGTCGCTTTTACCGCAATCCCTCCCAGTTTGCTGAGATCGTAAAATTGCGCGTATTCCCTGCCATAACCAAAACACCCTGATGCGGGCATCACCGGATTTTTCATTTCGATATCTCCCAGCCGCACACGGAGACGGTCAACTGTTTCTGTCCGATTTAAACCGGTCATAGGACCACCTCCCTCAAATCAAATACGGGACCATCCGAACATATTTTAAAATAGGAACGTCCTGTTTTTTCCTTAGCATCAGGAGAAGGTTGACATACACAGGCGAGACAGGCCCCAACCCCGCAACCCATCCGTTGTTCAACGGAAATGTATGCTTCCTGTGTTCCTGATTCGTACAACTGTTGCAGTGCCTTGAGCATCGGCAGGGGACCGCAGCTGTATAACGCGTCCCAGCTATCCATTTCTCCGGAAGTCAGGACATCGGTAACAAGCCCTTTGCTTCCGGCACTGCCATCCATCGTGGTCACATAGACCGGGCCCAGTTGCGACAATTCTTTATCGAGAAAAACCTGCGCTTCCGAAGCAAAACCAATGATGCTGGTGACGTTTACCCCTTTTTGCACCAGTTTACGGGCCAGATAGTACAGAGGAGGTACACCCACACCACCTCCGACCAGAACAACATGTTCACCGGCCTGGCGATGTTCTATAGGGAATCCATGACCAAGGGGGCCAAGGACATTGACCGTATCTCCAGGGATCTTTTGCGACAACAGGCGGGTTCCCTCTCCTTCTACCCGATAAATCATAGTAAAATGGCGGCCTTGATCATCCACATCGCAGATGCTGATGGGACGACGTAAAAGAGGAACGGTGCCGGGACCGCATTGAACGTGTACAAATTGTCCCGGCCACACCATATTTTCCGCAAGTGTCCCTTCCAATTGCATGCGGAATACGCCATCAGCAACAGGGGTGTTGCTGATGACCGTCATCTCTTCCGTTTTTGCAGCCCGTTTCTCCTGTGTGTGATCAGACATACTGGGCCATCTCCTTCCGCTCCTTGCTTTGACGATCAGGCAGAGCTTCAGCGGCAAAACTGATGGTTTCAAGCACATGTAACAGGGCTCTGGCCGTATCAAGGGAAGTGAGGCAAACCACTTCATTTTCCACGGCCTCTCGCCGGATCCGGAACCCGTCACGTTCTGGTTTCTTCCCTTTTGTAAGGGTATTGATGACCACCTGAGCTTCACCGGTGCGGATCACATCCAGGATATTGGGGGAACCTTCACGCAGTTTGTTCACTCTTGTTACGTGCATCCCTTTTTCCTGTAAGAAGGCGGCCGTTCCTTCCGTAGCCAGCAGTTTGAATCCAAGGTCATAGAATCCGCGGATAATCGAGGTTGCTTCTTCTTTGTCCTTGTCGGCAACCGTGACCAGCATCGTACCCAGCATTGGAATTTTCATTCCGGAAGCAATCAGGCCCTTATAGAGTGCTTTGGCCAGATTACGATCCCTTCCCATTACTTCACCGGTTGATTTCATTTCCGGACCGAGTGTGGTATCAACCCGGCGCAGTTTGGCAAAGGAGAATACCGGTACTTTCACCGACACATACCGGTCTTCCGGATATAGTCCGTTTTCATAACCCTGTTCCGGCAATGTGACCCCGAGAACCGCTTTTGTAGCGACGTTTGCCATGGGAATGCCCGTCACCTTACTGAGAAAAGGTACGGTACGGGAGGAACGCGGATTCACCTCAAGTACATAGACCTTATTGTGATAAATGACATACTGGATATTGACAAGACCTTTGATTTCAAGGGACCGTGCAATTTTTTCCGTCATATTCACCAATTGCTCACGCATCTCATCGCTCAGTGACTGAGGCGGATACACGGCAATGGAATCACCGGAATGGACCCCGGCACGTTCAATGTGTTCCATGATCCCCGGGATTAGTACATTTTCCCCGTCGGCGATGGCATCCACTTCCACTTCCGTTCCCAGCAGGTAGCGGTCGATCAATACGGGGTGCTGAGGGTTGACTCGTACCGCCTGCTCCATGTAGTGCAACAGTTCCTCTTCATTATAGACGATCTCCATCGCCCGTCCTCCAAGGACGTAAGACGGACGTACCAGCACCGGATAGCCAAGATCGTTCGCTGCCTTCACCGCTTCATTCACGGATGTGACCGTTTTTCCCGGGGGACGATCGATATTTAAACTTTCCAGCAGTTGTTCGAATTTTTCCCGGTCTTCCGCGGCATCAATGTGAGCCAGATCGGTACCGAGAATTTTTACTCCTGCACGGGCCAGCCCGTCTGCCAGATTAATCGCAGTCTGACCACCGAACTGCACGATCACCCCTTCCGGTTGTTCCGCTTCGATCACATGCAGGACATCTTCCAGATAAAGGGGCTCAAAGTAGAGGCGATCGGACGTATTGAAATCCGTCGATACGGTTTCCGGGTTGTTATTGATGATTACCGCTTCGTAGCCGGCTTCTTTAATGGCCCACACCGCATGGACAGTGGCATAGTCGAACTCGATCCCCTGACCGATACGGATCGGACCGGATCCGAGCACAACAATCTTTTTCTTATCACTGGATTCATGTTCATTTTCCTCATCATAGGAAGAGTAATAATATGGCGTTTGTGCCGGAAACTCCGCGGCACAGGTATCCACCATTTTGAACACCGGGATGATCTGCCACTGTTTGCGCAAAGTTTTAATCTCTTCTTCACTTGAGGAGGTCAGTTCGGCAATCTTTCGATCGGTAAATCCGAACTGCTTGGCCTGTTTCAACAGGGCGGGTAAAATGATCTGATCATTGTTTCTTCCCGCTTTGATCGTTTGCTCCAGTTTGATAATCCCTTCGATTTTGTACAGGAAGAAGGGATCGATTCCGGTGAGATTATGAATCCGATCCAGGTCATATCCCCGCCGAAATGCTTCCGCTACAAGAAAAATCCGTTCGTCATCGGCAGCAGTGAGGCGTTGATCCAGTTCTTCAGCAGTGATTTGTTCCACATCTTCCAGTTCCAGATGATAAGCGCCGATTTCCAGGGAACGAACAGCTTTTAACAATGATTCTTCCAGGGAGCGGCCGATCGCCATCACTTCTCCGGTCGCTTTCATCTGTGTCCCCAGTTTGCGGTTGGCTCCGGTAAACTTATCGAAGGGCCAGCGCGGAATTTTGGTGACGACATAGTCCAGCGCCGGCTCGAAGCAGGCATAGGTCTGACCGGTAATCGGATTTTTTAATTCATCCATGGTATAACCGATCGCGATTTTGGCTGCCATCTTGGCAATCGGATAACCGGTGGCCTTGGAAGCCAGCGCACTGGAGCGGCTCACCCGCGGATTCACCTCGATCACGTAGTACTGGTAGCTGTTCGGATCGAGGGCAAACTGGACGTTACATCCCCCTTCAATCTCCAGAGAGCGGATGATCTTCAAGGAAGCGGATCGTAACATTTGATACTCCACATCACTCAATGTCTGGCTGGGGGCGACGACAATACTGTCTCCGGTATGAACCCCCACCGGGTCGATGTTTTCCATATTACAGACCACGATGCAGTTCCCGGAACTGTCCCGCATCACTTCATATTCAATCTCTTTGTAACCCAGCAGACTTTTTTCAATCAAACACTGGTTAATAGGGCTGTATTTTAACCCGTTGCTCACAATCTCAATCAATGATTCGCGATCGTCGGCAATTCCTCCGCCGGTTCCTCCAAGCGTATAGGCGGGGCGCACGATGACGGGGTATCCGATCGATTCCGCAAATTCAATGGCTTCATCAACGGTATGAATAATTTCACTTTCCGGGACCGGTTCTCCGATTTCTTTCATCAAAGCACGGAACAATTCACGGTCTTCCGCTTTTTGAATCGAGCTCAGGTTGGTTCCCAGGAGTTCCACTCCCTCCTGCTCAAGTACTCCCTGTTCCGCCAGTTCCACTGCCAGATTAAGTCCCGTTTGCCCGCCAAGTGTCGGCAGGAGACCATCCGGTTGTTCCTGACGGATGATGCGGGACACAAATTCCGCAGTCAGCGGTTCGATATAAACACGATCCGCCATGGCCGTATCCGTCATGATGGTGGCGGGGTTGCTGTTCACCAGGATGACTTCCATTCCTTCTTCTTTTAAAGCCTGGCAGGCCTGGGTTCCGGCATAATCAAACTCAGCCGCCTGGCCGATCACAATCGGACCTGATCCGATAACCAGAATTTTTTTGATGTCTTTTCTTTTAGGCATGCTGTTTCACCCCTTTGTTTTTCACCATCATTTCCACGAAACGATCGAACAGATATCCGGAATCTTCCGGACCGGGAGAGGCTTCTGGATGATATTGAACAGAGAAAGCGGGATACTTACTGTGCTTGAGCCCTTCCACCGTCCCGTCATTTAAAGCCACATGGGTCAGTTCCAGTTCTGTTCCCGCAAGGGAGGCTTCGCTAACAGAATAGCCGTGATTTTGTGATGTGATATAAACCCGACCGTCAGCCAGATCCTTAACCGGATGGTTGCTGCCGCGATGGCCGAATTTCATTTTCTCCGTATCGGCTCCCGATGCAAGGGCGAATAATTGGTGTCCCAGACAGATACCGAACAAAGGAATCTCTCCCATTAATTCACGGATGGTTTCCACTGCTTCCGGTACATCTTTGGGATCTCCCGGTCCATTGGAAAGCATGATGCCATCCGGATTGATGCGGCGAATTTCTTCTGCGGTCACGTTGTAAGGAACCACGGTGACGTCACATTTTCGCTGTAATAATTCACGCAATATTCCCTGTTTGCTACCGTAGTCGATCAGCACGATGTTCGGTCCGTCTGCCGGACAGCGATAAGATCGCATGGTTGAAACCCTTGCCACCTGATCATGCATCAGTTCTGACTGTCTCACTTTTTCAATCAAAACCTCATCCGCTTCCTGCGAGGTGGTGATGATTCCTTTCAGGGTTCCATGCATGCGAATCATGCGAGTCAATTTACGGGTATCGACACCGGCGATTCCGGGAATATCATATTTTTTGAGAAAATCCTCCAGATCGGAAGAGTTGCGCCAGTTACTGGGGTAATCGGCAAATTCCCTTACAACAAATCCGTGAACATATGGACGGATCGATTCAAAATCATCCCGGTTGATCCCGTAGTTCCCGATCAGCGGATAGGTCATGGTGACGATTTGTCCGCAGTAAGAAGGATCAGTCAACACTTCCTGATAACCGGTCATTCCCGTATTAAAAACCACTTCTCCAAAAGAATCTTTGTCAGCTCCGAAAGAGATCCCGTGTAATACTTCTCCGTTTTCAAGAATAAGTCTTGCGGGTTTTCTTTCCATCATACTTCACTCCTCTCCTCTAATGGTGTCCTGTTCCTGCCAGACGATACGACCGCCACACACAGTCATCATCGGCCATCCTTTTAATTTCCAGCCATGAAAAGGGGTGTTTTTTCCCTTGCTTAAAAATTGATTGCGATCAACGGGTTTTTCCTGTTCCAGATCAATGACCGTCAGATCCGCCGGAATTCCTTCTTCTAATTTTCCCCAGGGAAGTCCGAACAACTCAGCCGGTTTCACCGTCATCCGCTCCCAGATCTCATCCAGGGTAAACATGCCGCTCTCCACCAGATGAGTGTATAACAGGGGGAATGCCGTTTCCAGTCCGACGATCCCAAAAGGAGCAAGCCTCACATCTTTTTCTTTCTCTTCTTCAGTGTGAGGGGCGTGGTCGGTAACAATGATATCGATGGTTCCGTCCTTCAACCCCTCGAGAAGTGCCTGACGATCCCGCTCCGATCGAAGCGGCGGATTCATTTTATAGTTGGCGTCTACATTTCCGTTTGCATCGGGGGCAGGGATATCCTCGTCGGTAAGCAGCAAATGATGGGGGCAGACTTCCGCACTGACCCTTATGCCCCGTGCCTTAGCTTCTCTTACCAGCCAGACCGATTGCTCGGTGGAGATATGACAAACGTGGTAATGAACACCGGCAGCTTCCGCCAGTAAAATATCGCGGGCAATGTGTACCGACTCCGCTTCATTGGGGATTCCGGGAATACCATGACGTTCGGCATAGCTCCCTTGATGAACCGCTCCACCGTGAGCGAGGGTATTGTCCTCACAGTGGGCAACCAGGGGTAACCCGAGTTGAGCAGCCTTCTTCATCGCTTCCAGCATCATGCTGCTTTCCTGTACGCCCACTCCGTCATCGGAAACAGCAACAACCCCCGCCTCCTTGAGAGCCTCCATATCCGTCAATTCCTTACCCGCTTCCCTGACGGTGATGGCACCCATCGGCAATATGCGGGCCGCCCCTTCCCGTTCCGCTTTTTGCAGAATATATTCCACCGTTTCCGGCGTATCGATCACAGGGCGCGTATTGGGCATACAGGCCACGGTGGTAAACCCTCCCCGTGCTGCCGCCAGAGTTCCGCTCACAATGTCTTCCTTTGCTTCAAAACCGGGATCACGCAGATGGACGTGCATATCGATGAATCCCGGCGAAATCCATTTTCCCTCGAGATCAATCACCTGCCATGACTCTTCTTCTGAAATCGGAGGAACGGGGGTGTCCCGCCATATTTTTTCAATGACTCCTTCACGTATTAGAAGATGAGCCTTCGTCCATGCACCGTTTTCTCTTATTTTGCCGTTTGTAAACAGGATTGCCATGTTTCCATCCCTCCAAGAGCTCTTTCCATAACCGCCATCCGTACATACACACCGTTCTTCACCTGTCTGAAAATCAACGAGTTATCCGCTTCTACCAACCGGCTGTCTATTTCTACACCGCGATTGACCGGGGCGGGGTGCATGATCACCGCTCCTTTTTTCATCCGGCCTGCCCGCTCCAGAGTCAGCCCATACTGTTGATGATAAGCTTCTGCACTTGAAAAAAGTGAGGATTGATGTCGTTCCAACTGAACGCGTAACATCATCACTACATCCGCTTCACTTATCGCTTGATCAATCGGCATGGTTACGATCTTATTACGATCATAAGGTCCTTGATTCAGATCGATCGTCATTTCCTCAGGTCCGCTCAATATCACCTGCGCTCCCAGAAGGGGAAGTCCCCACAGATGGGAACGGGCGACACGGCTGTGTCGGAGATCTCCGATGATCGCCACCTTTAACCCCTCAACCCTGCCAAAGTGCTGTTTCATGGTGAGAACATCCAGTAAAAATTGGGTAGGATGCTCCGTTACACCGTCTCCGGCGTTAACCAGTCCGACATTTACACGGTCGATAAGCGGTTCTAAGATCCGGTCTTCACGGTGACGAACCACGACGGCCTCGACACCCAGATTTTCCAGGGTTTTAATCGTGTCATACAATGTTTCCCCTTTGGTAACGCTGGAAGACTCGGCGGTAAAAGGAAGAACATGAAGACCCAGCTTTTTCTGCGCCACTTCAAATGAAAAACGTGTACGCGTACTCGGCTCAAAAAAAAGGTTTGCGACAAACTTTCCCTGATTGGTCAACGGGATCATATTTTCAGGATTGAACTCATGGTCCGACCAGAATTGTGCACGTTCTAAAATCTGTCCAATTTCTTCAGCAGTCAAGTCTTTAATCCCCAGCAGATGACGGGAAGAAGCGGTTTCCGTCATGTCCATCGCCCCCTGTATAGTTTCATTTTCCTGTATGAAAAAAACTCCCGACCTTGGAGTTCCGGTCGGGAGTTCAACCAACATTTGAACACTTCAATTCATGGTGTTCTTTCAGTGAACAAGGGTCAGCCTCGTTATCTCCCCTGTTGATCGAGGGAGATAACCGGAGTAGCCCTTAATCATTACGTTCACCTGTTGTACTCCTTACCAGTCTCACAGGACTGATTTAAAGGATTTCGCCTATGCTGTTCTCAATGATTTAAGCACTTAACGATTGGGCCTGATTCTCTTCTGTTGCCGCTTTTTCACCATGTGCACTTTCTTTGCCCGGCAGTACCGCATGCAGGATCATGCCGAGGAAAGTGGCCATGGCGATATTATCAATGGTCAAGTTAGCAATAAAGCTGCTCCATGTGATGGAGTGGAAATCCAGTTTAAATCCACCGATCCCTGTTACCATAATGATGGCGGCAATCACCATGTTACGTTTATTGGAGAGATCCACCCGGTGTTCCACCAGCATACGCAGACCCTGTGCCGCGATGATTCCGAACAGGATGATGGTCACTCCGCCCAGTACAGGCTTCGGTATGGTCATCAGCAGCGCCGCCACTTTTCCAAGGAAGGCGAAGAGGATGGCAAACACTGCCGCCACAGCCAGAACAGCCCGGCTATACACCCGTGTGATCGCCAGTACTCCGATATTCTCCCCATATGTCGTATTGGGAGGACCTCCGATGAATGCTGCTAGGGATGTGGCCAACCCGTCACCGAGCAGTGTACGGTGCAATCCCGGATTTTTCATCAAGTCCCGTTCCATGATCTTCCCGGTAACCAGCAGGTGGCCGATGTGTTCCGCCAGTGTGACAAAGGCCACAGGAACGATGATCAGGGCGGCTATCCACGCTGAAGGAGAAGCCATGGCCGTGAATAATTGCTGTGTTAACATATGTTTATCCCACATATCCGATAGTCCGATCACCCAGGCAGCCTCGCTGATCGTCTGGAAGTCGATCATCTCCGGGTAACGTACCCAGGCATAAAGATAACCGACAATCATACCGGTTAGTATTGGAATGACCGAGAAAAATCCGCGGAAGAAAATCATGGCAACCACTGTGACGATCAGAGTCACAAACGCAACCTCAACCGAGTTCAATGAGTATTGGTCAGGTGCATTCGGGTTCATCAGCGCCCAGTTCACGGCGACACCTGATAAGCTCAACCCGATGACCACAATAACAGATGCAATCACCACCGGCGGTAAAAGCCGATCCAGCCAGGCGACACCGGCTACGGAAACAATTCCGGCTACGATGACGTAAACCAGGCCGGCAAGCAAACATCCCAGCATGGCCGCTCCCAGTCCTTCCGTTGCAGCCACAGTCAGGATCGGACCGATAAAGGCGAAGGAAGATCCCAGATAGTTGGGAACAGCTCCTTTAGTCAACAACAGGAACAAAATCGTTCCCAATCCACTTGTCAACAGGGCTACAGAAACATCCAGCCCGGTCAAAATCGGTACAAGTACGGTTGCACCGAACATCGCAAATAAGTGCTGTAAACTTAACGGAATGATTCTTTGAATTGCAGGTGTTTCGTGTACATCTACATAAGGTTTCATCCAGGTTCCTCCTTTGATTTCTTTATGCTGAAGGCTCGGCTGTCTTATGGATGGATACTTTATCCTGCTCATCTAGCTCGCTCAACTGAACGACAACAATTTCCTTCTTGGATGTCGGTACATTTTTGCCCACATAATCGGGACGTATCGGCAACTCCCGATGCCCCCGATCAACGAGGACGGCAAGCTGAATCATCTGCGGCCTGCCGGCATCGATCAACGCATCCAGCGCAGCTCGCACCGTGCGGCCTGTATATAAAACGTCATCGGTGAGGATGACTTTTTTACCCGTAATATCCTGCGGTAAATGATGTCCTTTGACCATCGCCTGTTCATTTTTTTCCGAGAGATCATCGCGATACAGCGTGATATCCAGTTCACCAACCGGAGGCCGTTTCCCCTCAATCTGTTCGATTCGTTCCGCCAGCCGGTGTGCGAGATAAATTCCTCTCGTTTTAATGCCGACAATAATACAGTCGTCAATTCCTTTATTATTCTCAATAATCTCGTGGGCAATGCGGGTTAAAGCCCGGCGGATCGCCGCCTGATCCATAATCACACTCTTTTCGATCAAACCCTGTCTTTTCTTCATGAAAGATTGCCCCCCTCTCCGTTAAAAACCGGATTGTATTAAGAATTTTGTTGTCTGGCAAACCTGCAATGGCACAAAAAAACTTCCTGCCCGACCGACAGGAAGCATTTTCCACGAAAAACTCACGCGATGCCGGAGGATATACGATACCTGTATATCCTGCCAACAATCTTGTTGTATCACGCTAACCTTGCCAGTCTCTCCGGACTGATTTAAAGGTTCTATTCACTTTTCTTTAAAATTATCCCATACCCGCTTAGCAAAAGTCAACAAAATTTTTCAACTTTCATTTAATCGGGCAAATGTATTATGATGGTTGCATAGGCACAATCATTCTTTTTTAAAAATTGGATTTGAGGTGTATCAGGTTGCATCGACAGCATTTCTTGTTCATCCTCTGTTTCGTTATTATAGCTCTGATTTCAACAGGATGTGACACAGATTCCTCAACAGTTACAAAATCCGCCGCTCATCAAACTCTGCAGCAACACTCAGTCCGAACAAATGATAATACGTCCCCTCCACCAGTGATCATTGACCCCGGTCACGGCGGTGAGGAAACGGGCGCCATCGGATGGAATACAGGGGTTCCGGAAAAGGAAATCGTCCTCAACATCGCCCTGCATGTAAAAAAGGTGCTGGAAGATGAAGGTATACAAGTGGTGATGACCAGGGAAACGGACCGTATGTATAATCCCTCCGATACAAAAGTGGATCTGCATGCTCGCGCCCGTCTCGCCGAAAAAACGAATGCCAGATTATTTGTCAGCATTCATGCTGACCAGTTTGATGAAACGGTACATGGAAGCAAAGTTTTCTATAGCGGACTCAATCCACATATAGAGGAAAGTGAGCGCCTCGCTCAACTTGTTTTAGAAGAATTGACCGCTCATCTTCAGTCTAAATCTCTGGGGGTTCACAATGAAGATTACATTGTTCTCCGTGAAAACAAAGTTCCTGCCGTATTGATAGAAACCGGTTTTGTCTCCCATAAACAGGAAGAAGAAAAATTGATTGATCAGGATTACCAAAAAAGGGCCGGCGAAGGAATCGCAAAGGGGATCCTGCGGTATCTGAGAGAACAGGATTCTGTCCAATAACGATAGCAAATAAAAGGCCGATTCCTTCGAACGGCCTTTTATCGCTTATATTTTTCCCACTAATTCAATTCCCGGTTTCAGTGTTTTTCCACCGGGCTCCCATCCTGCAGGTGCCGCTTCACCGGTCTCACGATTATGCTGCAGAGCTTTGATCTGGCGAAGAAGTTCCTTTGTGTTTCGCCCAACCGGGTCAACGAGAATTTCAATTGCTTTGATGACTCCGTCGGGATCAATCACAAACCTTCCGCGCTGTGCCAGACCCTCTTCTTCATTATATACTCCGTAAGCCCGGGATACTTCACCCGTTGGATCTGATAACATCGGATATTCCACTTTCTGAATAGCCGGAGAAATGTCCTTCCAGACTTTATGGGAAAACACCGTGTCCGTACTCATCGCAAGGACATCAACACCAAGATTTTGTAATTCTTCATATTGGGAAGCAACTGCTTCCAATTCCGTCGGTCAGACAAAGGTAAAATCCGCCGGATAAAAGCAGAGGACAACCCATCTCCCCCGATAATCGGAAAGCTTGAATTCTCTGAACTCATTGCGGTAAAAACCTTCTGCAACAAAATCCGGTGCCTCTTTGTCCAGTCGTGCTTTGGGCATCGACACCTGAAACGGGATTGCAGCTACTCCGTTACCCTCCTCCCGAACATGTGCCGGTTTCTGTTCGGATGCATTCGTGCTCTCAACTCTCGGCAAACATCTCGCCACAAAATCATCTCCTTATCAAAAATTTTATATAGAACGACAAGTTTATTATCCGTCGCTTGCAGGCCTGTCATACAAGAAAAATAATAAGCTGGATTTGATTTGCCTTTCCCTCACTTCGTTCGGCCGGTCAGCATCAAATCCAGCTTATTATTTTTCTACATCAAAAGAGGAGCGAGATGATAATGAAATAGGAATCAATTCACGGAATTGGATTCAGGTGTTTCATTTTGATCCGGTTCCTGCTCCTGATTCTGATTCTGTTCCGCTTCCGGATCACCTTCATTAAGGGTACCGCCTTCTGTCGCCTGTTGTTCGGCTGCTTCCTGAGCCTCTTTTTCCTGCAGGATCTGTTGCCTTAACGCTTCATCAGCCAGCTTGATTTCATCTATCCTTGCCTGATTCAGAGGCGGGGTATAATCCACACCAGGAGTATAATTGTTGGCTGCATTCCACACTAAAAACTCCGAAATTCCCGCTTCATTCAGTGCCTGAATCTGAGCTTCCACCTCTGCTTTACCGTAAACCCTGTAATTCCCCGAGCCAAGCCATCTCGCCGTAAAATCCTGTATCCACGGACGGGAAACCGGCGGGTTTTCCAGTTGGAACAGTTGTTCCTTTTCTTTGACCACATAATTCGCAACCAGTTGATACGGGTCCAGATCAGGTTTGGGAACACCTAAATTATAAGGTCCCCAGTGAGATGGATAAATCATGGAAGAAATAACATCCACGTTGGAACTGATTTTTTTAAAATTTTGTCCGATTCCCGGTGTGTCTTCCAGTGTAACCGTATAGCCAAAAATATCGACTGATACGTCGACATCATATTGTTTCAGTTCCTGCCTGGCGTATGCTACAAAATCGGTAACCGCCTGAATACGTGCCTGAACGGGATCCTGTCCGTTTAATTCCTGGTAATCCCCGGCAGAATACTGAAGCGACTTTTTTTCAAAACCTTCCGGAAAACGTACATAGTCAAACTGAATTTCCTGAAAACCGAGCTCTACTGCTGCCTTAGCGACCTGTAAATTGTAATCCCACACTTCTTTTAAAAACGGATTGACAAAAGCTTCACCACGATTGTTTTTCCATACCTGACTTCCGGCAACAAACGAAAGTTCCGGCCTTTTTTGCGCCAGGATAGTATCTTTGAATACTACGATACGGGCGATGGGATAAATTTCATGTTCCGACAAAGTTTGCAGCATCGCCTTCGGATCTTTGATAATGGGTTTGGAAGAATCATAAAGCGGAGAGTCCTCGTCCATTTTAAAGGTGATATTTCCGTAGTCGTCTTTAATATCAATGACCATCGCATTTAAATCCGATGAATCAAGTAATTGAACCAGTGTGGAGAATTTCTCACCACCGGCAGAATGTCCTGTCACATAAATTCCACGTACAGCATCAGGATAGGTAAAAACGGGTCTGGGATCTTCCGGCTCTGCAACTTCAACTGTCTGAGAAGGTTCCGTATTGACAGGATCGTTATTTTGATCGGATGACACCTCCCCTTCCTCATCCGACGGGTTATTTTCATTTCCTTCCATGTTTTCTTCCTGATTTATTTCTGATGAAGATTGATCCACCTGTTCGTCACTGCCGGATACCGGTGTGCCTGAAGTATTACAGCCGGATATAATGAGAGACATGGTCAAGAGAAGAATAAACATAAGAGGCCAGGTTTTTTTCATGTACGATTCTCCCTTTTTTTCTAAAATTATATGCATCACCCGATACTATATAAGACGCAAAATCTTTACAATTAGTTTCGTATGAATGACGAAATGTGTCAAGTGATGTAACATTAATTTTTACGATCATTGGCGCAATTTTTGAATAATGCTTTGCATATCTTCAGGTAATGGGGATTGAAACTCCATATATTCTTCTGTACGTGGATGTTTAAACCCCAGTACCGCAGCATGAAGCGCCTGACCGGAAATGGAAAATCCTGATTTTGCCGGGCCATACTTGGGGTCGCCTACCAGCGGATGACCGATATATTTCATATGTACGCGAATCTGGTGAGTTCTTCCTGTTTCTAACATACACTCCACTTGGGTATGTTGAGAAAAACGCTCTTTCACGGAAAAATGGGTGACGGCAGGTTTACTATTTGTAAATACCACCGCCATTTGCTGACGATTTCGGGGATCACGCCCGATGGGCGCATCGATTTTTCCTTTATCATGAGGAATAACGCCATGCACGATGGCTTCATAAACGCGTGTAATTTGATGGTCCTTCAATTGACGGGCCAGCCCCTGATGTGCCTGATCATTTTTGGCAATCATCAACAGGCCGGAGGTATCTTTGTCAATCCGATGAACGATCCCGGGTCGAAGTACCCCGTTGATCCCAGACAAATCACGGCAGTGGAACAACAATCCGTTAACAAGAGTGCCGCTGTAGTGACCCGGTGCGGGATGCACAACCAGCCCCCGTGGTTTATTAACAACCAGCAGGTCCCGGTCTTCATATACAATATCTAAATCCATTATTTCCGGTTTCAGTTCCATCTCCCGTGGAGGCGGGATGCGCAAACACACCTCATCATTTTCCTGCAAACGATAATTGGATTTAACCGTCTCCCCGTTCACCGTGACTTTGCCCGACTTGATCCATTGTTGAATTTGTGAACGTGACCACTCATCGGACTGTAGTGACAAAAACTTATCAATCCGTTCCCCCTGGTCTTCTTCTACATAAAAGTCATGACACTCAAATATCTCCATAATCCCTCGTCCATTCTTCTTCAGAATACTAAACTTGAACCTTTGATTGTCTTCCGGACTCAAGAAGCATATCCAGAATAAAAAGGCCGACGCCAATCACAATCGCCGAGTCTGCAATATTAAAAATCGGGTAATTGATCAATCTAAAATGGAGAAAGTCAACAACTTCCCCCGTCATGAGCCGGTCGACAAAATTGCCGAGTGCTCCTCCCAGAATCAGAGACAGAGCAATTGCCATCCGGGCAGTCAGGTTTTTAACCGTTTGCAAATAGTAGATAATCCCGCTGATCACCACCATCGTAACCACAATGAAAAACCAGCGCTGATCTTGCAAAATTCCGAAAGCCGCTCCCCGATTCCTGTGGGATGTAAGGTGAAAAACTCCTTCCCACAGCGGAATGGTTTCCCCTTCATTCATAAACCGTACCACAGCTAATTTTGATAATTGATCTGCTATAAAGACAAACACGGCAATGACATAAACGTACAAAGCTTGCTCCTCCAGTCTTCAAAATAATCGTACCAGACAGTAGCATTGTAGCACAAAAAGTACAACAATGCGACAATCCTCACTCAGGACTCCTCCCATCCGTCTTCATTCCCGTGATCCCCGCGTACAATCCCCTCTCCTTCATCACGCTCCACATATTTACGATACGCCTTGTTATAGGCAATATCATAATCCTCCCCTGCACCCCCGTCCATGTCGGTTATTATAAACCCTTCCACTTGATCGACATATCCGTCCGCTTCATCACTTTCGATATACATATCATTATAATCCAGCCCTTCACGGAAAAAATCGGACGGATTAGAAGTCCCATATCTGGCCACTGCCTGCCATGCATCTTCCCCGTCAAACTGGGTTTGATCATCTCGTTCATCCAGGCTGGTACGCCCAAAAGGAGGCTGCAAAAACTCCTCTTCGAGCGGACGGTCATTGGAAACATCGTTATCCTGAGCGTGATCAATACAATATTTCGCTGTGGGAACGGCCTGCAGGCGGGCAAAAGGAATTGCCCTGCCACATTCGAGGCAAACGCCATATTTCCCATCTTCCATTCGCTCTAATGCTTCCTCGATTTCCGTCAGGTGATGTTCATCATTTTCCAGAAGGGCCATATCTTTTTCACGTTCAAACATTTCCGTGCCGATGTCCGCCGGATGATTATCATACATGGAAAATTCCTGAATGGAATCGGACATCGATGATCTCAGATCATAATAATCTGTATGCTTAAGTCGGTGTTCAATCTCCTCTTTTTCCTGCATCAATTGTCTCTTTAATTGTTTTAACTGAATCCGGTTCATGATTGTCAATCAATCCTTTCCACAGATTAGGATTAGTGTGACCGGAACCGGACAGCTCTACACAGGTAAAATGTGTCCTTACATAAAAAACCCGCCGCTTGGAGACGGCGGGCATTTCCAACTTTATTATATACCTGCTTCTTCAACAAAATCGGTATAGTGATTTTTCACGGTTTCAGCACATCTTTTGCATAATGTCGCCAATTGCGGGTCTTCACCGACCTCCGGTTTGACCATCCAGCAACGTTCACATTTTTCTCCGGAAGCTACCGCGACGTGAACATCGATTCCTTTTAATTTCATCGCCTCGGCGGGAGCCGTTTCTTCCGAACTGTGGAGCGTAACATCGGAAACGATAAATAATTGATCCAGTTGATCAAATGATTTCAGTAACTGCTCCGTATCAGGTGCAGGATAAAGATGCAGGTGGGCTCCGAGCGAATTGCCGATTACCTTCTCTCGCCGGGCTTCTTCAAGAGCTTTTAACACTTCATTCCTGACTTCAATAAACCGGTCCCATTTTTCTTCAAGAACGGTATCAAAATATGCTTCCTCCACATCCGGCATGTCCGTCAGTTGAACACTTTCTTCCGTTACGCCGGGGATATATTTCCACACCTCGTCTGCGGTATGCGGGATTACCGGGGCGATCAGTTTAACCAGGTCAATCAACACCTGATACATTACCGTCTGCGATGCCCTGCGCTCCACAGCATCGGCAGGCATTGTATAAAGACGATCTTTACAAATATCCAGATAGAAAGAACTCAGATCAATCGTACAGAAATTATGGATGGTATGAAAAACGCTATGAAATTGGTATTCATTATATGCATTTTTCACCCGGCTGATGACATGCTGTAATTTGGCCAGTACATACCGGTCCAGTTCACTCATCTTTTCCCGCTCGATCCGGTGAACGGCCGGGTCGAAATCATAGAGGTTCCCGAGTAAAAAGCGGAATGTGTTACGGATCTTGCGGTACACTTCCGCAATCTGCTTTAAGATGGCATCTGAAATACGTACATCGGCTTGATAATCTACGGATGCCACCCATAAACGAAGGATATCGGTTCCCAGTTGATCCATGATTTTCTGAGGAACAATGACGTTACCGAGTGACTTCGACATTTTACGACCTTCACCATCAAGCACAAATCCATGGCTGAGAACGGATTTATAGGGTGCACGTCCGTTGATGGCAACACTCGTTAACAGTGAGGAATTGAACCAGCCGCGATACTGGTCGGAACCTTCCAGATACATATCCGCAGGCCAAGCCAGATCCTCCCGTGTTCTCAACACCGATTCATGGCTGGAACCAGAATCAAACCAGACATCCATGATATCCGTTTCTTTACGGAACTCGTTCGCACCGCACTTCGGACACTGCAACCCTTCCGGAATGAGCTCCTCAATACTTTTCGCAAACCAGGCCGAAGATCCTTCATTTTCAAACAAGGAAGCAATATGATCGATCGTTCGGTCGTTAATAATTTCATGCTGACAGGACTGACAATAAAAAATGGGAATCGGCACGCCCCACACCCGTTGCCTGGAAATACACCAGTCACCGCGGTCGGCGATCATATTTCCGAGACGGATTTCTCCCCAGGACGGAATCCACTTTACATATTTAATCGACTCAAGAGCTTCCTTGCGGAATCCGTCGATGGAAGCAAACCACTGTTCGGTGGCACGGTAGATCACCGGTTTTTTTGTGCGCCAGTCATGGGGATACTGGTGGGTGATAAACGTTAATTTAAGCAGGGCTCCCACTTCATCCAGTTTTTCCGTAATTGCTTTATTGGCATCATCATAGAAAAGACCTTCAAAGCCGGGGGCTTCTTTTGTAAATACCCCTTTTTCATCTACCGGGCACAATACATCCAGACCATATTTTTGGCCGATGAGGAAGTCCTCTTCCCCGTGTCCCGGAGCAGTATGAACGCAACCGGTACCGGCATCCAGTGTAACATGATCGCCGAGTACGATTGGAGAAGGACGATCATAGAATGGATGTTTACAAACGATCCCTTCCAGATCGCTGCCCTTAAATTCTTTCAAAATCTGAACGTCATCCCAACCTGCGACTTTAGTAACCTCTTCAAGCAGACCTTCGGCCAGCACATATTTTTTGTCCGCTGCCTGTACGACGACATACTGCAGATCAGGATTTAAAGCAATTGCCAGGTTGGCGGGAATAGTCCAGGGGGTCGTCGTCCAGATCACAAATGAAGCGTCGTTTTCCACTTTTCCTTTTCCGTCCTGCACCTCAAATGCCACATAAATGGAAGGTGAGCGTTTGTCATGATACTCAATTTCGGCTTCGGCTAGTGCGGTTTCCGATGAAGGAGACCAGTATACCGTTTTCAGTCCTTTATAGATGTATCCCTTCTTGGCCATCTCACCAAACACACGAATCTGGCGTGCTTCATATTCCGGTTTCAGGGTGATATACGGATTGTCCCAGTCCCCCCGCACTCCGAGCCGCTTAAATTGCTCACGTTGTTTATCAATATAAGTATAAGCATACTGCGTACAGTGATCGCGAAATTCCGATGTGGAAATTTCATGACGGTTAATTTTTTTATTGACAGTAACGGCATGCTCAATAGGCAGACCGTGTGTATCCCAACCAGGTACATAAGGAGCATCGAAGCCATTCATGGACTTAAAACGCACAATCATATCCTTTAATACTTTGTTAAGGGCGTGTCCCATGTGAATGTCCCCGTTTGCATAAGGCGGTCCGTCATGCAGAATAAATTTCGGGCGACCGGCCGTACGTTGCTGAACTTTTTCGTAAATGTTGATGTCATTCCACCATTTCTGAATATCAGGTTCCTTCTGGGGAAGGTTCCCCCTCATTGGAAACTCAGTTTTCGGCAAATTTAACGTTTTCCCGTAGTCCATACCATTCAACTCCTATTTTATTCGTAAAGAAAACTTGCGCTTTCCAGAACGCACACGCAGGCACGAAGCCTTAGTTTTCTTTATAATATCACCTTTAAAAATATAAAAATGAACGTGTTAAAAAAGCCTCCCCATTCCCTTCAGGGACGAGAAGGCACCTATCTAAGGCGATTACAGAGAATCGAGGTTATGTTAGTAAGTATAAAACCATTTTTGACATATCGTCAAGGATTTATTCATAATCCGGCAGTGTCTCTTCCGGATTTAACCGCTTACCCGCTCTTCCTTATGATGATCGTCTTCTATTTCTTTTTCATCGAGCAGATCTTCCCATTCCCCACTTTCAAGCATCTCCATCTGAACTTCAAGCAATGAACGGAAACGCATGCGGTAAACGGCAGCTTTTTTCCTCATCTCTTCAATTTCCAGTGTGATTTGACGGGATTTGGCCAGAGCTTCATTCACAATACGGTCGGCATTTTTTTCCGCCTCTTTGATAATCAATTGTGCTTCTTTTTTGGCATTTGACTTCACTTCTTCAGCAGTCTCCTGCGCAACGACGATTGATTTACTCAAACTTTCTTCAATATTTGAAAAATGCTGCAGTTTCTCATTTAATTTTTGAACCTGTTCCTCCAGCTCTTTCTTTTCTTTTAAGTGTAATTCGAAATCTTTGATAATCTGATCCAAAAATTCATTGACTTCATCGACATCATATCCCCGAAACCCTTTGCTGAATTCTTTATTATGAATATCCAATGGTGTTAACGGCACCGCTGCCACCTCCTCTTTACTCTCCCTTATATTTC
The DNA here is from genome assembly GCA_041686735.1 of Bacilli bacterium. Taxonomy (GTDB): domain Bacteria; phylum Bacillota; class Bacilli; order JACDOE01; family JACDOE01; genus JAWLDF01. The sequence goes on along the minus strand of JAWLDF010000001.1, from coordinate 101,193 downwards.
TACATAAAAGACATAAATCCTTCTCCATCTACAATTTTCACATGTACTTTCCGATTTCCAGTATGAGGCGACCTTTTTTCGTTTGACCTTGCCACCCTGTAATGCGAAATCGTCCGTATCCTTTAAAAGATACAACATCGCCCTGTTGCAGGGGAGTATCCGGCTGGTCCGTCACCTTCCAGTTCACTTTTACCCTCCCGTTGCGAATCGGAGTCAGCACCTTCGCCCTCGATAAATGATAAACATCACTCAAAACGGCATCGAGACGGGGAGAAGAAACGGTAATGACCGTTTTCTCCAATTTTTGCTGCGGAGGACGAATCTGTTGCAAATCAATACCTTCCACATGGACCGGAGACCGTCCCACCCGGTTGAGATGAACACGGACATACTCCGCTGTCTCTGCGGCGACGACCAACTGACACTGCCGCTCATCCATCATGATCAAATCCCCGAACTTGTCTCTTTTCAGGCCAAGGGAAAGAATGGCCCCCAAAAAATCGCGATGCTCAAGACGATCAAAAGCGGAGATTGCCGAAATTTGCAGGAGGGAAAGTTGAAAGTCCTGTAGTTCCGGTTGAATGAATTCCGGGCAGATGACGGCCCGTACACGTTCCGCTTCTTCATATCCTCCTTCAAAACCGACATGAACATCGGTCTCGCGTCCGACAAGGGATCGGGTAATAAAGACCTGACGGGGATCGAGAAAATCGGTGACACGCGTTTGATATCTGTCCCTTACCTGCCCGATCCATTCAAACACGCGATCAACAAAGGGCTGTTCATCTCTGCGAAAATGATTATAAAGACTCATGATGTCAAAAACACATCTCCTTCTACTGGGAAAACAGGTACGATCCCACACGGATAAAAGTGGCCCCTTCTTCGATCGCCACCTCAAAGTCGCCCGACATTCCCATGGAAAGGTGTTGAATCTCAACCCCGGGTATATATGCCGCGTTTACTTTATCTTTCAACATGCGTAACTCGCGAAAAACAGAACGAACTTCCTCGGGATTATCCACAAGAGGAGCCATTGTCATTAATCCGCATATATTGATATGTTCCATCCTTGCCGCTTCCTGCATAAAATCAAACAGTTGATGGGGCGGCATCCCGTATTTGCTTTCCTCGCCGGATACATTGACCTGAACAAAACAGGATACCTTAATACCCTGCATACGCGCCCTTTTTTCAATCTCTTTTAATAAAGAAATACGATCGAGAGAGTGTATATAATCAAACTTACCGATGATGTCTTTTACTTTGTTCGTTTGCAGATGACCGATGAAGTGCCATACCCCGGAGTCTCCAAGCTCTTCCCACTTTTGCACGGCATGTTGAACCCGGTTTTCACCGAGATGTTTCACTCCGAGTTGTAAAGCTTTTTTCATCTGATCCGTGGAAACATATTTGGTCACAGCAACCACATTCACTTCATCGGGACTGCGACCGCTTCTTTCACATGCTGCAGCGATACGCTGCTGTAATTGTTCCCACCTTTGCCCAAGTTCGTCCAAAAAAACACACCCCCATAAAAATTAGGAAATCAATCCGATAAATGAAGCCATCCTTCCTGTTCTTCCCCCTTCTTTTCGATGAGAGAAAAACATATCTGTACGGCATCCCGTACAATACTCCGTTATTTCGATATGTTTCGATAAAATTCCTGCCTGCTCGAGCAGGATTTGATTTGTTTTCTGTAAGTTGACCCGATAATGTCCCTTGCTGACAGGAATGAGCACTTCATTCCAGTTTTCGGGCAATAATTGACGAATCGGAGCTGCCACTTTTTCATCCACTTCATAACAGCACGGACCGATGGAAGGTCCGATGGCTGTCCGTATATCTTCGGGTTTTGAACCCAGTTCTTCCCATGCGCGTACCATTTTTCCGGCTATATTCAAAACAGTCCCCCGCCACCCGGCATGGGCAAGCCCAATCAACCGGTTTTGCGGATCAAAAAAATATAAAGGAACACAGTCGGCATAAAACGAGGTTAATAAGATTCCGGGTTGATCCGTAAACAGGCCGTCAGAGTCGGCAATCGCTTCAGCATCGTTCTCCCGCCCCTTGCCTGCTTCCCCGGCAGTCACCCGGGTAATACGGTCGCCGTGAACCTGCCGTGCGCATGTCCAGGATGCAAAAGAAAATCCCGTCCGTTCCGCAAGTTGTCTGCGGTTGGCCCTTACATGAGCGGGATCATCTCCTACATGCAATCCCATGTTTGCCCCCTGATAAGGAGGTAAACTTACTCCATCGCTACGCAGGGATATTCCTGCAACCAGTCCCGAATCATGTTCCATCCAAGCCCGTATATATATCAAATTTTGATTTTCATCGAAACGCTGAAAAGGTTCCACGTCATCCACTCTCCCTCAGATCATCATATCATATTTTTCTTGCAAAAATAAAAATTGCACACAACTCGACTCCATGGTCTATTGTGTGCGGCGATGGTTTTCACCTGGTTGATTGAACTATCCGTAGGGAAATTCCGCGTCCTGGTCATTGTGGGGCAGATGTAATCCCAACGAGCCATCGAGTCTCACCAGAACAACATCTTTTCCAATTTTAACGATGTTTTTCCAGGGAATAACGATATCATTCTTTGAACCGAACAATCCCAAAAACTTGCCCGGACCCGGGATAATGATGGCTTCCACCCTTCCATGATGAAGGTTCAACTCAAGATCACTTACGTGGCCCAGTCTTCTCCCATCAAGGACATTCACTACATCTTTGGTTTGAAATTCCGATATTTTCATCATCGGCTAACCCACCCAACCAATAAATACTGCCGTGCATAAATTTGATCTATTAATTTATATGTACGTGTACCCGAAAATATTTGTTCCCTTTTGCATGAAAAAACCGTCCGTGCTTTCACAGACGGACGGCATGTTCTATTTTGACGTTTCCATTATTTCACATGTTTTTGCATCTGGGCAATTGCGGCTTTTTCCAGCCTTGATACCTGTGCCTGAGATATTCCGATCTCTTCTGCCACCTCCATTTGCGTTTTCCCTTCAAAAAATCGCATGGATAAAATAAGCTTTTCGCGATCGTTTAACCGTCGCATCGCTTCATGAAGAGCGATTTCTTCAACCCACTGCACATCCTTGTTTTTTTCATCACTGATTTGATCCATCACATAGATGGGATCCCCCCCGTCCTGATAGATCGGTTCAAATAATGATACCGGATCCTGGATGGCATCCAGCGCGAACACCACATCTTCTTTCGGTACGTTTAATGCTTCTGAAATTTCGTAAACCGTGGGTTCGCGGGAATTTTTGTTGGTTAGATTATCGCGTACCTGCAAGGCTTTATAAGCGATATCACGAAGGGAACGGGAAACTCGGATCGGATTATTGTCCCTGAGGTAACGGCGAATTTCACCGATAATCATCGGTACGGCATAGGTGGAAAACTTGACGTTCTGACTCAGATCAAAATTGTCGATCGCCTTCATTAAGCCGATGCAGCCCACCTGAAACAAATCATCGACAAATTCACCGCGGTTGTTGAAACGTTGAATGACACTGAGCACCAGACGCAGATTACCATTGACGAGTTTTTGTCTGGCAGAGTAATCTCCGTTTTGCAATTGGTGAAACAGTTCCCTCATCTCTTTGTTGGTCAATACCGGGAGTTTGGAGGTATCGACGCCACAAATCTCCACTTTGTTGCGTGTCAATGTTCTCCCTCCTCAGGAGCAGCGTTAATGATAAGTATCTCCTGTAAGAGGAAAAATATGCACGGCTGACCCGCCCGCTTAAACCATTTTATTAAACTCTTTACGCAACCTTTTGATAATACGTTTTTCCAGTCTGGAAATGTACGACTGGGAGATTCCCAGCATGTCGGCAACATCTTTCTGCGTCTTTTCTTCTCCCCCGTTCAGTCCGAATCGTAATTCCATAATATTGCGTTCCCGCTCCGATAATTTACTCAACGCTTTTGATAACAGTTTGCGATCCACCTGCTCCTCTATGTTTTTATGGATGGTATCATTTTCGGTACCGAGGATGTCGGAAAGCAGCAACTCGTTCCCATCCCAGTCAACATTGAGCGGTTCGTCAAAAGATACTTCCGAGCGAATCTTGTTGTTACGGCGCAAAAACATCAGAATCTCGTTTTCGATACAGCGTGAAGCATAAGTTGCCAGTTTGATTTTTTTATCAGGATCGAAGGTGTTGACAGCTTTAATCAGTCCGATTGTCCCGATACTGATTAAGTCTTCAATATTAATCCCGGTATTCTCAAATTTACGGGCAATATATACCACCAGCCGTAAATTCCGCTCAATCAACATGGCTCGAACAGCGGAATCCCCGTCGGGTAACTTTTGTAAAAGATACTCTTCTTCCTCACGGCTGAGAGGGGGCGGCAGCGCCTCGCTCCCTCCGATATAATAAATCTCTTCTCCCCTGGCTCCAATCGCCATTAAAAAACGGTACCAGGTCAACTGGAGAAATAAGCGTATTTTAACCAGCAAATTGTTAAACCTCCTTTGCCTGTTTATGTACAGAAGTTTCAGCTGCGGCATCATCCGGACTCTCCGGTATCATATCAGGATGAATGATCGCCTGATAGTCTCCTCCCGAAGCCAATTTACCTGAACTGAGTCCGATTAAAATCTGATCCGTTTCATACCTTAGTTCGTTCATCTCTAATTCAACGTAATCAGGACGAAAGGCAATTAAAAAATCCAGTTGATTGCCCACGCTTCGATAGGGGATCATGCGAATCCGTCTCAACCATTCATCATCAAGGGAATCGAAAAGATCTTCACCTCCTGACAGTACGGTCGGATTACTGATCCTCTGAACAATGACCCGGGGGAGTAACCTCTCGATCACCCCGTATTCCATAATCATCACCGGAATGCGTGTCATCGGTTCATAAAGCCTGTTTCCTGTATCTACGAGTCCAGTACAACTAAAGGACTGCCCATTGAGGTGAATCGTGACCCTCCCCATATAATGCGTTGACCTTTTAAAACGGCCAATCCAGCGGTCGCTGGATCGAATCAGCCAGTATAAAAGCGGGAGAACAGTCAGCAAAAGTCCCAGTGTAACCGGATGCAACAGTCCTCCGGTCTGAGTCATCATCACACCCGACAATATCTGCGTATCGCTCTGCAAAAAATAGTGGGCGGCAAATACACCTCCCCCGGCAATAAAAGAAACAAAATAGAACAATGCCAGGTGTTTAAATAGTAGCAGCAAGCGATGATATCCAAATACAATCAAAATCATCGATATAGAAAACATAAATTTGACAATGAATGTATATAAAAAAGATAAGGGCGGAAAAAACAGCAGGACCGTATAACAAGCACCGAGAAGAGAACCTGCGGCAATCCTTAATTGAGATACTCGTCTTCTCGACAGGGTTGCGGTAAGTTTCAACAACATAAAATCAATGGCAAAATTGAGCAGGAACACGAGATCTAGGTAGATGACCACTACATCGAAATACCTCCTTTCGATGCAAACAGTATATTATATAGCTATTCCAAAGTCTGTTGAATTTTGCCATATATTTATCACTTTTTTCGTCGAAACTTCAAAAAAAAAGTTTGCCTTTTTAAAGACAAACCTTTTGTTCATTCATTTCAAATTATTATTCTTATTTTTTTCTGCGGCGGTTACGCAGAAACGCGGGTACATCAAGACTGTCATTGACACCGTTGTTGTTGAAAGGACGGATATCACTAATATCAATACCCTCTTCATGGTCCCTTGATGAAGTCATACTCTTCTGTGAAGGTCTGGCCTGCTCATCGAATCCGGTAGCGATCACCGTCACAATGATTTCATCTTTAAGATCTTCATTGATGACTGCCCCGAAAATCATATTGACTTCGTCATCCGAAGCCGATGCCACGATGTCGGCCGCTTCATTGACTTCATATAAGCTGAGATTGGAGCCACCGGTTATATTCATTAGCACGCCATGAGCACCATCGATGGATGTTTCCAGAAGCGGACTGCAAATTGCTTTCTTGGCCGCTTCAGCCGCACGGTTCTCTCCGGAAGCGACTCCGATTCCCATCAGTGCGGAACCGCGTTCCGTCATGATCGTTTTCACATCGGCAAAATCAAGATTGATCAATCCGGGTACGGCAATTAAATCCGAAATCCCCTGTACACCCTGTCTTAACACATTATCTGCTTCACGGAATGCTTCAAGCATCGGAGTGTTTTTATCGACAATCTCCAGCAGACGATCATTGGGAATGACGATTAAGGTATCCACCTTTTCCTTCAAGGCCGCAATTCCCTGTTCAGCCTGTTTGGAACGTTTTCTTCCTTCGAAAGTAAAAGGACGGGTGACCACTCCCACCGTCAGTGCGCCGCATTCCCTGGCGATCTCAGCAATGACAGCTGCAGCACCGGTTCCGGTTCCGCCACCCATTCCTGCAGTGACGAACACCATATCGGCTCCGCGCAAAACATTTTCAATCGATTCACGACTTTCTTCCGCAGCCTTTTTTCCGATTTCCGGATTTGCTCCCGCACCAAGACCACGGGTTAATTTTTCGCCCAGTTGCAACTTATGCTCAGCTTTAGACAGGTGAAGGGCCTGAGCATCTGTGTTAGCCGCAATAAACTGTACACCCTGTACACCGGCTTCTATCATTCTGTTTACGGCATTACTTCCTCCGCCGCCAACACCAATGACCTTAATCTGGGCGAGTTGGTCCATTTCTAAATCAAATTCTAACATAGTATATAGTCCCCCTCACTTGTCATAACAATGAATTAAATAAACTCACTGAACCAGTTTTTGACACGCTCCAGCATCCCGTTGTTTTTTCCTTTTTCCGATTTGCGTCCTGTTCTCGATGAAAGGGTACTGGATGAACGAACAGGTTGTAAAGAAAGTTTCCCGACCGCATATTGGATGAGTCCGACACCGGTTGTGTAGGACGGTGATCTTACACCAATAAAATCGGGGATCGCGATCCTTACAGATGAACCCAGTTCTTCCCTCGCCAATTCCTGTATTCCGGGTATCGATGCAACGCCTCCGGTTAACACGTAACCACCGGGAATCTCACCCTGATATCCGAGACGTGAAACCTCGTCTTCCACAAGCTGAAATATTTCAGCCACACGCGGTTCAATAATACTTGCCAGATCTTCTTGAGTAAATTCTTTTTCCAGATCACTGCCGATACGTTTCACTTTAAACGTATCATCCGGAGAAGCATCCTCTATTCTGGCGCAACCATACTTATGTTGGATTTGTTCGGCCAGGCCGGTTTCTGTCCTCAAACCGATGGTAATATCGTTGGTGATATACTCGCCACCGATCGGCAATACGGAGGTAACCGTCAAATTCCCCTGCTCAAAAACGGAAATGGTGGTAACCCCTTTGCCGATATCGACGAGGACAACGCCCATATTTTTCTCGTCGCTTGAGAGTGCAAGCTGTCCGGCTGCCAGAGGTTGCAGATACAACCCTGCGATAGTTAATCCGGCCCTGTTAATGCAACGTAACAGATTATGTATCACGGTTTTCGAACCGGTCACAATCACTCCGTTCATTTCCAGCCTGACACCGATCATGCCGCGCGGATCATTGATTCCGCCCAACCCGTCCACGATAAACTCGCGGGGAACGACATCAATGATTTCTCTTTCCGGAGGAATTGCGACAACTTTCGACGCCTGGATGACGCGATCAATATCCTCATCGCTGATTTCCCGGTCTTCGCTGGAAACCGCCACAACTCCCTGACTCGGCAGAAGCTCAATGTGGTTGCCGGTAATCCCCACAACCACTTCATTGATGGTAACGTCAACCATCCGTTCAGCCTGATCAACAGCTTCACGTATGGAATGAACCGTTTGATCGATATCGACAATCGCACCTTTTTTTATTCCGCGGGAATCCGCAGAACCAACACCGATAATATTTATATTTCCATTGTTAATTTCACCAATTATGACGCGAACTTTGGATGTACCGATGTCTAAACTAACAATGTAATCATTGCTGCTCAACCTGTGGCACCTCCCCAACTAGAACAATATCGAAATGTATGCATAAATCCCGCTCCTTAAAATTATTCGCTATCGTTTCTGCTTTCCCTCTTTTTTAAGGCATTTTTTTAAAAAAATTTATTTTTCTATGACGAAGGTCTTGTCCATTTTGATAATAAAATTCGACGAATAATGGCAATATTATTGAATAAGCGCACCCCAAAAGCAAATATGGCGGCGAGGTAAAGATCAACTCCAAGATAGATTCCCAAAAATGCGAGTACCGCAGCCAATAATGTATTAAAGAAGAAACCGGTGACAAACACTTTTACGTCAAATTGTTGCTGCAGATTGGCACGAATTCCTCCGAAAACCGTATCAAGCGATGCCAGAACAGCAATTGAGAGGTAATTTCCATATTCGGGAGGTACGCGAATGTCCAGCAACAACCCTGCGAACACACCCAGTATTAAACCGATAATGGGTAACCACATAAAAAAATATCCTCCTCATCCCGAGTTACTGCTCTGTTGTGATCGTGTTAAGAAGATGAACCATTTCCATCCGTTAAAGGTTGCAGGAAACGTGCATTTTGTAATTCCCGATAGGCAGGAATCACAATGATTTCACGTTCTTCCACCGTCAATTTTTTATTGATGACGTAAAAATAATCGTGAAGCCCCGCAATCTGAATGGCCGACATTAATGCCTGCGGATCTCCGATCACTTTGATCTCATATGGTAATTGAATCGGATATGAATTAATCTGAATCTGCTGTCCGACATTGCGAATCGATGTCATCGCGGTCAGTCGATGACCGTTGATCGACATCGCTCTAGCTCCGTTATAATACAATTCATTGGCAAGCGTCATCAAATCTTCATCGATAATCATTACAGGAATGTCATCAACAAAACCGTTGCTATGTTTATCTTCTGCAATACGAATCACCAGTCCTTCACCACGAACGGGTGCATAGCCTGCGAACGATTTGATCTGCTCCAATTCTTCTTTCATTATCGATAAGGTATCCTGTTCGGTTGCCGTCGTTTCATATTGATAGAGCAGCAACTCATAACGTGAGATATCCGCCAGCAGTTGTTGATGCCGTTCCATCTCTTTTTGCAGATCCCTGCGCAGTTGAATCGTATCTCTTGATTCCTGCTGATCGGGGGAATAATAGGTTTGAAATTGTGCGGCCAGGATGATTCCGATCATGACATTAATCCCGGAAATCATAAACATAGCATAACGTTTTTTGTTCATTTGTGCTACCCCTTTTCCGTTCGACGGTTCCATTTATTTAACATCACCGATATAGGCCGGAAGCTCCAGTTTACTCTGCTTACTGATATCCACTTCAATCGTCCAGGCCTTCAACATTTCTATGACACCACCAGGCATATTCAGAGCTGAAACCAGAACATTGGGATCACCGATGGCACGAATTTCAAAGGGAATTGTAGATTTTACCCCGTTGACGATGATCGTCGGACCCACACAGCGAATGGACGAATGACTGACAAGCCGCTGACCGTTGATACTGATTGCTTCTGCACCGGCAGCGAGCAATTCGTTGACCACACGTCTGACATCCTGTTCATGCACGATATAATTATTCACATCAGCAACACGGGAAGCGTTTTTACTATCATTCAGCGTGACGATGACACCGGGACCGCTGACGGGAGTCAACCCGCTCAGTAACCTCATTTGTTCCAGTTCCTCCAGCGTTTGTTTAACTGCACTTTCCCGGGTAGCCATCTGCTTCTCCAGTTCTGCCACCTTTTTTTGAATCGATTGCAATTGTTGTTCATACTGCAGGTTGATTTCTTTTTCGTTGATCAATCGGTTCTGAAGACTATGCTGATTGTACCATTGTTCATTCCATATTTCCTGTCTTCCTTCTTTTTTTGCCATTTGCATGTTATATGAAAAAAGAAGACCCAGTGTAAACAACACGAGTGTCAAATATACATGGGAACTACGGATTTTCATCGTCCGGATCCTCCGCTTCTGTATCAAGATCATCTTCATACGGAACAAACCATTTTCCTTCCAATAATGTCACTATTCCCGCATTTTTCCCTTCCTGATTGAGATAATGGACGAACGAAGGATACCACGACATATTTTCCGCAAAATCAGTAATGGATGTTTTCACTTGAAATCCGTCTTTCATAAACAACTGCAACCGGTCAGGATCGTTTTCTTGTTCATCGATCCCGATTTCCGAAATTCGGGATAACACACGATCATCCAGTTGATATAACTGTGCGGCCAATTGTTTCAAACGATTACTGTTGATGTTGTCACGAATAATCGGTCTGTCTATCATACCCGACCAGTCCTCATCAAGCGGTAAGGTCGTTCCGTTTTCAAGGACCGGAATCAACAGTCCGTTATCCTTCAGCAAAAAAGCAACACGTTCATGTTCTTTAATTTGTAAAATAATCACCCCGGGGAAATGTTTTTCAATCTTTACTTCTGAAACGGCGGACAATTGACGGATTTTCTCAACCACTTCATCCTCATCTACGCCAAGATAAGGCATGTCCAATTCAAGCCCGGCAGTATGCAGAATCTGGTTATCGGTGACGAGGTGATTCCCGTTGATGATGATCTCATGAATCTGATTCAATGGAGAACGCAGGAACAACACCACCAAAAGAATAGTAAAGAAAAGGGTGAGAAGCCATAACAGCTTTTTATTCCCCCTTTTCTTTCTTACTTTTTTCAGTTGAGGAACTTTTTCCATTTGGTGCATGCCGAACCTCCAATCCCATCTGATTCTTCATGTTAATCGTCTCCTACAACACGAACCTCCGGAACCATCTCCACATCAAATTTTTCTTTAATTACTCTTTTGACATGGTCGATGACGGAAAGCACATCCTGTGCCACTGCGTTACCACGGTTGACAATAAAGTTGGCATGAATTTCGGATATCTGTGCATCCCCCACCCGGAAACCCTTTAATCCGGCGGCCTCAATCAACCGTCCCGCATGATCGCCGTCAGGATTGCGAAAGACACTGCCGGCACAGGGAAGTTTGAGAGGTTGTGTGTATCTCCTTCGTTCTTTGAATGAAGCCATGGCTGCTGCAATCTCTTTGCGATTGCCGTGCTTCAGGTGAAAAACCACATCGGTTACGATTCCGCTCATTTCCTTTTGCAACACGGAAGTCCGATATGCAAATTGCAGATCATGACCTGTAAGTACCTGCAATTTCCCCTCCGGCGATAAAATCTCAGCCTGTTTAAAAATACGCGAAACCTCCGAACCGTGGGCTCCCGCATTCATGAAAATGGCTCCTCCCACGGTTCCGGGAATGCCACCGGCAAACTCCAGCCCCTTTAAACCCTCTTTTCCTGCCATCACCGCAAGGCGAATAAACGAATAACCCGCCCCCACATGAACGAGTTCCCTTTCGAAGCGCAAATGATTGAATCCCTCAGCCAATTTAAAGACCACGCCTCGAATCCCGCCGTCGCGGACAAGTAGATTGGAGCCCCTGCCGATCACAAACCATGGAACCCCGTGATCGTTAACCAGTTGCATGGCACGAACAAGTGATTGTTTATCCTTCGGCATCACCAGAAGATCTGCAGGTCCGCCGATTTGCCAGGTGGTATGGTTGGCAAGCGGCTCATTGTCCATTACCGTACCAATCTCTTCACTTTTTAAACGCCGGATGAGTTGATCCACAATTTTACCTCCTGCAAAAACATCGGTTGCATAAACTGCACCTGGATAGCAATATTCTATGTTCGGTCAACATAAAATGTGATGGTCGCCTATTTCTTTCGCCGCTCGAGAAGATTCCGTATTTCTTGATAAAACAGGCTGGCAGATTCAGGTTGTCCAAGTTTTAAACTGGCCGTCTTCATCCTGTTCCATAAATCATCGTCCTGAAGAATCCGTTTGATTTGTTCAAACAACAGCGGTCCGGTCAAATCCCGTTCCAGTATCATGACGGATGCTCCCTGTTCTTCCATCCAGCAGGCATTTTTTTCCTGATGGTTGTTGGTTACATATGGTGAAGGAATCAAAATGGAGGGGATACCAAGGGCAGTCATTTCCGCCAGAAATGATGCTCCTGCCCGATTGACGATGAGATCGGTGGCCGCCAGTACCTCCGGCATATTATAGAGAAACGGGCGAATGGTCACATTGACTGGTTTGTCCATTTCCTGCCATTGTGACATCACGGAATCGTAATGTTTTTCTCCCGTTACATAGATAAAATGGTGATTCTTCAATTGATCCAGTTTCGCCAGAATGGATAAGAATGCTTCGTTGATTGCTTCCGCACCGCGACTGCCTCCCACAATCAGTACAATCCTTTTATCATCAGGAATGTTCAGGGAAGCCCGACCCTTATTCCCGTCCGCCTCCACAACTTCCGTTGCCCTGGGGTTTCCGGTCATTACTACTTTTTCCCGGGGAAAATATTGCGCCGATCCACTGAAAGAAACACAGACCCGATCCACGAAGCGTGCCAAAAAGGAATTGGTCAACCCCGGAATGACATTTTGTTCGTGTATCAACGCAGGGACCTTTAATCTGGTGGCTGCATACACGACAGGTCCCGCTACATATCCTCCAGTGCCGATCACCGCATCCGGCTGAAATGAACGGATCCATCTTTTAATTTGCCATACAGCTTTTAAGAAAAGATAGACCGTTTTTATATTTGAAAATGATAGTTTCCGCTTAAAACCGGCGATTTCGATCGCCCGAAATGGGATACCCTCTTTTTTCACAATATCTGCTTCCAGCCCGCGGGCCGATCCAATATATAAAATTTCGATATCCGGGTGCTTCTTTTTCAAGTATCTTGCCAGTGCCAGTGCCGGGTAGATATGACCACCTGTACCGCCACCGGTTAAAATCACTTTCATCATCTGCACTCCCATCATCTGGAATATCGGCTGATGTTCAATAACACCCCCACACCCGTCAGCATCAGGGTTAAAGATGAACCCCCATAGCTTAAAAATGGTAGAGTGATGCCGGTGACAGGAAACATCCCTGTCACAACCCCGATATTAATTACTGTCTGTATAGCTATCATACCAACAATCCCTACTGCAAGTAAACTTCCAAACAAATCCGGTGCCGTCATTGCCGCTCTCAGACCGCGCCATAACAAGATCATGAACAGAAGGAGTACCACGGTCCCGCCGATGAAACCCAGTTCTTCGGCAAGGATGGAAAAGATGAAATCATTGTACGGTTCCGGTAAATAACTAAATTTTTGTTTGCTGTTTCCAAGTCCCAATCCCATTAATCCGCCGGGACCAATCGCATATAATGACTGGATGATTTGATAACCCGATCCGAGAGGGTCCTGCCAGGGATCAAGAAAGGTGGTAATCCGCCGAATCCGATAGGGTGCCGACAAAATTAACGCGACAAACCCTGCTATGCCAAGAAGGCCAAGACCCAGCAGGTGCCCGACACGTGCACCGGTAATATAAATCATCACCAGTGAAGTTGCAACCAGAACCGCACCTGTACCCAGGTCGGGCTGCAACATGATTAATCCGAAGATCAAACCCACGATGGATAAAGCGGGTAACAATCCTTTTGAAAAATATACGATCTGTTTATGATGATCCGATAACCAGCGGGCCAGAAAGACGGCCGTGGCCAGCTTGGAAAACTCGGATGGCTGAATTCCAAAGGATCCGATGCCCAGCCAGCTTTTGGCCCCGTTGACTTCCTTACCAATAATGAGGACAAGGATTAACAACAGAACGGCGAGGATCATTCCGGTCTTCGCCCATTTTTTCCATACCCAGTAATCCACGTTCATAGTGAAATACATCGCGATAATACCCAGGATTGCAAAGATCAGTTGCCGTTTGACAAAGTGATAATAATCCCCGTCGAACTGGTGAAAAGCAATCATCGCACTGGAACTGTACACCATCACAATTCCGATGGACAATAAAATCAATGTACCGGCGATCAACAAATAATCAGGGGAAGAACGAACCTTTGTCACAAGCAGACACCTCAACCCTTTAAATTAGCCCTGCAAATTATCGGGCTTGTTTAAAGATTATGCACGGCCTGCTTAAAAATGCGTCCCCTTTCTTCGAATGATGAATACATATCCCAACTCGCACAAGCCGGTGACAATAAAACAATGTCTCCGTTTCCGGCAATGGTTGTTGCAAAGTGTACCGCTTCTGCTACATCTTTCACCTGATGACGTGCTTTCACACCGGCACCGGCAGACATGGACATTATGCGGGAAGCACTTTCTCCGTAAGCAATCACTGCCTTTACTTTCTCTGCCACCGTTTCTTTCATGGATGAAAAATCGATCCCCCGGTCAAGCCCACCGGCAATCCAGATCACGGGCCGGTCAAAGGCGTTTATCGCCGTCATAGCCGCATTGGGATTGGTAGCTTTGGAATCATTGTAATACTTGACTCCGCCGATTTCTTCCACATATTCCAGCCTGTGCTCAACACCCTCAAATCTTTTGATGACACGGCGAATGACATCGGGCGAAACCCCCTGCTCACACGAAATTGTCACAGCTGCCAGTACATTTTCTGCGTTGTGCTCGCCCGGCAAACGAATTTGATTGAGCGGAAGAATATCGATGATTTTTCCTTCTTGATCTCGATAGACAATTTGACCGTCACGAACAAAAGCCCCACGTTCAACCTCTGTCGTCCGGCTGAACCAGGACAACTGACCGTGAACCTGTTCTTTCAGTTGCCGTAACAATGCGGAATCATGGTTAAACACCGTCACATCGCCTGAAAATTGGTGCCGGAATATATTAGACTTTGAATCTATGTAATCTTCCATCGAACCATGATAGTCGAGATGGGCTTCATATATATTAAGAATACACGCGATCTTCGGGGCAAACTGGAAAGTCCCCTTTAACTGAAAGCTGCTCAACTCCGCGACGATCACCTGATCTTCCCGAGCCTTCACTGTTTGTTCCGATAACACGGTTCCGATATTACCGGCTACCACCGGCTTCATCCCGGCTTCTTTTAATATTTCCCAAACCAGCGTTGTCGTCGTTGTTTTACCATTGGAACCGGTAATTCCAATGATCGGGGCATCCGATATCTGGTAAGCCACTTCCACTTCGGTAATCACCGGAATTCCCAGTTTGATTGCTTGTTCAACCGGAGTAACATGATATGGAATCCCAGGATTTTTCACGACCAGATCTACATCTTCATTGATCAAACCGTCCGGATGATCTCCGCAAATCACAGTAATCCCCAGTTCCTCAAGATCTGCTGCCTCAGGACACTCACTACGCGGTTTGCGGTCATTGATGGTCACATCCGCTCCGAAGCGTCTCAACAGACGGCTGACGGCTGCTCCGCTTTTCGCCATTCCAAGTACAACGATATTTTTCCCACCGTAAGCTGCAATTCCTTTATCGATACTCACCAATCATCACAGTCCCTTCTCTACTTCCACACTTGCAAATAAACGCCGAGCCCGGCAAACATGATGGAAACAATCCAGAATGTAACCACCACGCGCCATTCTGACCATCCACCCAGTTCAAAATGATGGTGAAGCGGACTCATTCTGAAAATTCTTCTTCCGCTCAGTTTAAAGGAAGCAACCTGCAACACCACCGACAGGGTTTCCAGTACGAATAATCCGCCGATCACGGCAAGCAACACTTCCATTTTTGTAAGGATGGCAACTGCGGCAAGCGCTCCTCCCAGGGCCAGCGAACCGGTATCCCCCATAAATACTTTTGCCGGGTGGGCGTTAAACACAAGGAAGCCCAGCAGTGCACCCGCTACAGACGCGCTGAAGATGGCAATATCAATATAACTGGCCAGCCACGAGGTGATGGCAAATGCGCCGAAAGCCACCGCCGCCGTTCCGGCAAGCAATCCGTCCAATCCATCCGTTAAATTCAGGGCATTGGCCGAACCGATCATCACAAACACGACAAAGGGTAAATAGAGCCAGTATAACTCTATTCCCCAGCTCGTGCCCGGAACATAGATGGATGTCAGATGATTTTTTTCCATTAAAAAATAGAAAAAGACAACGGCGATCAGCAACTGGCCGAAGAGTTTCTGCCGTGCGGTCAACCCAAGATTCCGACGGGTCGTAATCTTAATAAAATCATCAAGAAACCCGATCAATCCAAAGCCGAGGGTGACAAACATCAATAGAAAAATGTCGTATGAAGCATTGGCAAACTTTAAAACGGTAAAAGATAAGGCCAATAAAATAATCGTTCCTCCCATGGTAGGGGTTCCCGATTTTTTATAATGGGACTTCGGTCCTTCCTCCCGAATACTTTGACCGAATTTGAGTCTTCTTAAAACTGGAATAAATAACGGACCAATGATCACTGCTATTAAAAAAGCAGCGGCTATTGCAAACAGCAAGATTTGTAGCGGCATGACTTCCCCACCCCCTTATCTCTATGATTTTTGGGAACGATGTGCTGAGCGAATGGCCTCACGGGCCACTTCACGATCATCAAAGGGGTACACCTGTTGCCCGATGATCTGATAGGTTTCATGACCTTTTCCCGCGATGAGAATCGTATCACCTGAACGAGCAACTCGGACAGCATGATAAATGGCCGATTTTCGATCCAGAATTGTGGTAAAGGGTGCAGATTCATCTTCTTTGACCCCTTGATCGATTTTCACTCCCTGAACCATTTCGTCGATGATCGATTGCGGATCTTCTGAGCGCGGATTATCCGAAGTGAATATGGCATGATCAGCATATTTCACCGCAATTTGCGCCATCAACGGTCGTTTCATCCGATCGCGGTCTCCGCCACATCCGACCACACAATAAAGCTTATCCTCCGTGATTTGACGGGACGTCTTCAATACGTTTTCCAGACTGTCCGGAGTATGGGCATAGTCCACAATCACAGTATAATCCTGCCCTTCGTCTACCCGTTCAAAGCGCCCGTCCACACCTTCCAATCGTGAAAGTGTGGATGCGATTTGTGAGACGGATAATCCCTCAGCCAGACCAACTGCTGCTGCAGCCAGAGCATTGTACACCGAAAAAGTACCGATCAGTGAAGTGTTGACCTCGGCGTCTCCGGCAAATGTCTTGAGGAGGAACTGCGTTCCTTTTCCGCTCATTTTGATATCCGCAGCCGTCACATCGGCCTCATTCTTAATTCCGTAAGTAATCACCTGCGCCGACGTCATTTCGGCATACGCGTGGCTTGCAGGATCGTCCGCGTTCAAAACGGCTGCCTTTTGCTCCCGATCTTCATAACGATTTCCTAACTGGGAAAATAAAAGGGATTTGGCCGCTTGGTAGTTCTCCATAGTTTTATGAAGATCAAGATGGTCCTGTGTCAAGTTGGTAAAAACACCGGTGTGAAAGTCACAACCCCTCACCCTTCCAAGCTGAAGAGCATGGGAAGATACTTCAATGATCGCATAATCGGTATCACAATCAACCATTCTTCTAAAAGCACGTTGTAGCTCTAAAATATCGGGAGTCGTATTTTTGACTTCTTCTTTTTTTTCATCGATGATGCTATACATCGTTCCAATCAACCCGGTACGATAACCCGCATCTTGCAGGATGCGTTTGATAAAGTGGGTGGTGCTCGTTTTCCCGTTGGTTCCGGTGACACCGATCAATTTTAATTTTTGCGTGGGGCGGCCGTAAAAAACATCAGCTAGAATCGCCATCGCTCTCCTCGTATCGGGAACAACGATCTGAACCACATCTTTCGATAGGGGGAGTTCCCTTTCCGTCAACACAGCAACAGCTCCCTTGGCTATTGCATCCCGCGCAAAATCATGACCATCCACGGTAAAACCGCGAACACAGATAAAAAGGTCCCCGGGACGAACTTTCCGGGAGTCCATTTCAAGTCCCGCTATATGAACTTCAGGGGAGTGGTCTGTACTGCTTTTTGCTCCGATTACTTTTTTGATGATCAAGGATTCCAACAATTCACGTAAATTCATAACCCGGTTTCCCCCTCAAACATTCCGTTAACTATAGTATAGACATTCAGATATGGATAAAAACTTCAGAAAACTTTAGGCACGGTTATATTTTAATCCCCATTTTCTATTTTGTCACCTGTGGATTCACCCAGATACAGACGGATCATTGCACCCTCTTCCACCCGTGTTCCAGGTTCCGGTGACTGGTAGATGACGACATCCCCCTTACCATCAATATCGACAGCGAACGTATAGTAGGTTGCAAAAAGACTGCGGGTTTCCCTGCCAATGAAATTGGGGACCTCGACCATTTTTTTATCAATGCCGTATCGATATTCTTTCTCCATCTGTTCCCTGCGCGGGGGCACCTCAAGATAACGGAGGCTTGAATCGAGAATGTTTTTAACCAGGGGCGCAGCCACGGTTCCTCCGAATTGCACCGTACCCTTGGGATTGTTCACTGCCAGATAGATCACGATCTGAGGATCATCAGCCGGTGCAAATCCAATAAAAGATACGATGTGCTTTGATCTTGAGTATACACCGTTTTCAACCACCTGCGCCGTTCCGGTTTTCCCTGCGACACGATATCCGTCGATATAGGCGTTTCTTCCGGTACCCTTTGCGACAACACTCTCCAGTGCACGTCGCACTTCTTTTGATGTTTCGGGAGATATGACTTGACGGATCACCCGGGGCTGATGAATATCGATGGTTTCACCCGTCTGTGGAGAATACCATCTTCGGGCGACAAAAGGTTTATACAGTTT
Source organism: Bacilli bacterium (assembly GCA_041686735.1). Classification (GTDB taxonomy): domain Bacteria; phylum Bacillota; class Bacilli; order JACDOE01; family JACDOE01; genus JAWLDF01. The sequence goes on along the minus strand of JAWLDF010000001.1, from coordinate 82,463 downwards.
CCCCCCGTTGATCGCTGCCGACACGGCAGCCACCTGTTGAATCGGTGTCACCGAAACCCCCTGTCCGAAGGCAGTGGTACCCAGTTCGACCGGTCCGACCCGGTTCTTTTTGAATAACACCCCGTTTTCTTCCCCGATCAAGTCAATTCCTGTTTTTTGACCGAAACCGAATTTATCGATGTAATCAAACAGGACATCTTTTCCCAGATTTTGCCCGAGCGCTACAAACCCGGGATTGCAAGAATTTTCGACTACTTCAAGATAGGTTTGTGAACCGTGGCCCCCTCGTTTCCAGCAACGAAGCTGGGCATCCGCCACTTTAATATATCCGGGATCATAAAAATGGTCATGATCAAGATCCACTTTTTTTTCTTCGAGGGCGGCAGCAAGTGTGATGATTTTAAAGGTGGAACCCGGTTCGTATGTCTTCCAGATCGGCAGATTGCGGTTATATACGTCACTCGGATAATCTTGATAGTTTGCGGGGTTATAATTGGGGCGGGAGGCCATGCCCAGAATAGCACCGGAATTAGGATCCATGGCAATTGCGAGAATATCATCCGGCTGGTAAACCAGCTCCGCCTGATCCAGTTCCCTTTCCAGCACAGCCTGAATCTGACTGTCAATCGTTAATTCCAGATCCATGCCGTTTTTCGGGGGATAATATTTTTCAGGTTGCCCTGGCATACGATTTCCTCTTGCATCGGTATAAAAGGAGATATGGCCGCGTTTACCTTTCAACCCTTCATCATATACCCTTTCTATTCCTGTCAGTCCCTGATTGTCAATCCCGGTAAATCCCAGCACGTGTGAAGCAAAAGCACCTTTGGGATAATAACGTCTGCTGTCTTCCATAATCGTTATTCCGGGCAGATTTAATTCTCGCACGCGTCTCGCTCTCTCCTCCGAGATTTTGCGCCCGCCCGGAACCGAGACCATCAATTCTCTTCTTGTAATTTCACGATAAATCGACTGCTCATCTTTTCCAAGAATGGTTGCCAGACTTCGTGCCGTTCCCGCCGGATCCGTTACCTGCGCGGGAATGGCCATCACCGAGGGAACACTGACATTATAAGCCAGCACCTCACCATTCCGGTCAAGGATTTTTCCCCGTTTGGGTTCGAAGGGAAGATTACGACTCCACAAATCTTCCGCATGTTCCTTAAGCCAGGATCCCTGAATAATTTGTACGTACCCCAGCCGGGAGATCAGGGACACATATAAAACAACACCAATCACGAGTACCAGCAAAATTCGTTTTCTGACGGTAACAATTGAAACCTTCAACCTACTCCCTCCATTTACATTACCGCATGGTAAACAGGGTTTCTTTTCTTACCCTATTCAAGTAAAAAGAGGGATAGAACAAGCCGCTGATTTTAGTCAGACGGCTCTGTCGTCACGTTTTTCAAATCCGGAGGATAGGGTTGCAACCTAAGTAGCAACCTGTCATTTTCTTTAATAGGGACGCCCGGTTGAATGCTCTGTTCCGCCACATACCCTTCCCCTTCGAACACGATCGGGATATCAAGCAACATCGCATACTCTAAAGCTTCCCGCAATGACATCCCTTTAAAATCGGGAACGGTTACGCGATCTGTTTTTTGTGTTAACAGATAAACTGTGCCTCCCTTTTCCATTAACGTTCCGGGTTCAGGGAATTGCCGGATCACCTTTATACCTTCTCCGATGACACGTGGATTTCCACCTTCAATTAGCACTTTCTGACTGGAAGTTTCGACTGAATATCCCACCAGTTCAGGCACTTTTATTTTTACCTCTTCCCGGGCAATCACAGTTTCCGCGGCCGCTTCAGGTCCCATTTTCAAATACTTAAATGTCTTGGAGGCAATCGATTTGAAAATTGAAGAAGTCATTTGAGCCCCGGCATAATACTCGACATCCGGATCATCCACGACAACATAAACCAGTAATTCGGGCTGATCCGTCGGCGCAAATCCGATAAAAGAGTAAATATAATTCCCTTCCTCATAACCGCGTCCGTCGGATTTCGGTTTCTGGGCCGTACCCGTCTTACCGGCAATACGATATCCCTCCATATGATAAAGCGAACCCGTTCCTTCCGTGACTACAGTTTCAAGAATATTACGGGCCTTAAGAGAAGTGGACTCGGAAATCACACGCCTGATCTCCTGTGGTTCGAATTCCTGAGTGAACTCGCCGCTGTGTTGATCGGCAATGGCTTTTACGATATAGGGCTTCATCAAGAGTCCCCCGTTGGCAACAGCGGACACTGCCGCCACCTGTTGTATTGCGGTTACACCCACACCCTGACCGAAAGTGGTGGTAGCGACCTCAATCGGATAGGCCTGATTGACATTTCGCATAACCCCGCTTGCCTCATTGGGCAAACCTACTTTGGTCGGTTGACCGAAACCAAACCTGTTAATGTATTCGAACAATTTTTCTTTTTTAAGTCGCTCATAACCAAGAATGACAAATGCCACGTTACTCGATTTTTGTACACCTTCGAGGAAGGTTATTTCGCCCCATCCCTTCCCGTTATTGTGATCCCGAATGGTGTTCGGACCGATCTTGTATTTACCGGATTGATAGGTTTCATTCGGATGAAATAACCCCTCTTCAATCGCTGCTGCAAGGGTCACGATTTTAAAAGTGGATCCCGGTTCAAAAACGGAGGACACCGCATGATTGATCTGAACCTGATAGTTCTCAATATCCCAGTATTTATAGGGGTTAAAATGGGGACGATTGGCCAGGGCAAGAATTTCACCCGTGTTCGGATCCGCCACCAAAACCGACATTTTCTGGGGATGATATTTTTCCTCGGCTTCGTTTAATGCATCTTCCACATATCCCTGGATATGTTTATCGATCGTTAAGTAGACATCCTTCCCGTCTTCAGAAGGAATAATCGACTCCAGTCCGTCCGGAAGCTGATAACCGGCCCCGTCTTTTAAAAATTGATAGGAACCTTCCTTTCCCGAAAGAAGTTCATTATATTGTTGTTCGACGCCAAGAACGGCCCGTCCGTCCATATCGTAATACCCGAGAACGTGGGAAGCAAAAGCACCGTTGGGATAATAGCGCCGGGTTGTCTTACTTAAGACAATCCCGGGTATCTCCATTTCTCTGATTTTATCAGCCGTCTCTTCATCGACTTTCCATCCTCCCCGAGGTAATTCCACTTGCATGACATTTTCCCGGGTGAGTTGAGAGATTAATCTTTCTCTTGAAACATCAAGAACCGGTGAGAGTAGCGATGCAACCTCCACCGGATTTTTAACATAATAATGATCGTTTTTGCTTAACGGCCGCAGTTTGGCAATGACCCGATAGGCCGTTCCGCTGTACGCGAGGACTTCTCCGTTACGGTCATAAATCGTTCCCCGTTTGGGCTCGATCGTTTTCTGCCTGGACCAAAGGCTTTCAGCCTCCTTCACCAGCCAGTCGGCCTGGGCGGACTGGATCCAGAACAAGCGTGTGAGTACCGCCATCAGAAGCAGGGTCACGATGCTGCCTATAAAAATGATCCGTACTTTTACGCGTTTATTCCCCATCGAAGTTCACCTTCTCCTAATCCCCATCGTGCACCAATTACGGACGGGAAAGGATTTTTACACTGGCTTCATTCTCAACCATTCCCAGGTCATTTTTTGCAATCTGAACAATGCGATCACGACTGCTTAATTCGTCTATCTTGATCTGCAACGTACGATTGCTTTCCTCCATTTGTGCAATGTGATGATTTGTCTTCTGGATTTCATAATTATATTGAGAGATTAAACTGTAACGATAAATGATTGAGCTGGAAACGATGACAAACATCACAATCATGGCAATGTAAAACAACTTTTCCCGCAATGTAAGCGACGGTATGGCAACTGCTTTTTCTCCCGCAGCCGTTTTTCCCTTCACTCCGGGCATATATACAGAAGAAACATTTTTTTGCGACCAATCTACTGCTATATTCCCTTGACGCATATCTGATACACTCCTTTATTTCATTCTCACGCGGACTGTTAACGTTTTTCCGCAACGCGTAATTTGGCTGAACGGGCACGGGGATTAAGTTCCACTTCCCCGGGTCCCGGTATAATCGGACGCCGTGTAATAATCTGCAGTTGTGCCTCTTGTCCGCATACACACTGTGGAAAATCAGGCGGACATGTACACCCCCGGCTGTAAGACTGAAACGTTTTCTTACAAATCCGGTCTTCAAGCGAGTGAAAAGAGATGACAGCAACCCTGCCTCCGGGATTTAATAATCGAATGCCATCATTGAGCGCTTCTTCAAAAGCATTCAGTTCATCATTTACAGCGATTCTCAATGCCTGGAAGGTACGCCTTGCCGGGTGGGGTCCCGTTCTCCTTGCCGGCGCAGGGATCGCTTCTTTGATGATCTCTACCAGCTGCTCCGTTGTTTCAATGGGCTTCCCGGATCTGTACTGGACAATTTTTTGGGCGATCCTTCTTGAGAATTTCTCTTCGCCGTACTCATGAATAATACGGGCCAATTCCTGTTCACTCCACTCATTGACCAGATTGTATGCCGACAGTGCTTGTGAGCGATCCATCCGCATATCCAGCGGCGCATCTCCGTGGTAACTAAACCCTCTGTCTTCCTCATCCAGTTGAGGGGATGATACACCCAGATCAAAAAGGATACCATCCAACCCGTGGATTTTGTGGCTCTCAAGCATCGTACGAAGATATCGAAAATTGCTTTTGATAAGAATGACATGTTCACGATAGGGTTGCAGTCGTTTCGCTGCAGCTTCAAGCGCAACCTCATCCTGATCAAAAGCAATCAACCGTCCATGACCCCGTAGACGTCCTGCGATCTCAAAACTGTGTCCGCCGCCTCCAAGGGTACAATCGACATAAATGCCTTCCGGCTGTATGCGGAGCGCTTCAATCGCTTCCTCTTTTAAAACAGTTGTATGTTGAAACATGATTGATTCACCTGTCCCGATCTCGATCTCTACAGGTCGAAATCTACGATTTTCTCGGCGATCTCATTAAATGACTCCGCCGATTCGTTGTAATAGGATTCCCAGATCTCACGACTCCAAATCTCCACCCGATTTGAAACTCCGATCACAACACATTCCTTCTCCAAATTGCCGTGCTTGCGCAGGTTGGGGGGGATGTTGACTCTGCCCTGTTTATCCAGTTCACTTTCCACGGCACCGGAAAAGAAAAATCGGGTAAAGGCACGGGCGTCGGAACGGGTGAAAGGAAGTGCTTTTAATTTTTGTTCTAATATCTTCCATTCTTCGGTGGGGTATACAAACAGGCAGTGGTCAAGTCCTCGGGTAATTACAAACGTATCTCCCAGCTCCTCACGAAATTTCGCCGGTATAATCATGCGGCCTTTTTCATCAATACTGTGTTGATACTCACCCATGAACATGCCTGTTCCCTCCACTTAACCCCCAATATCCACCACTTCGCCCCACTTTTCACCACTTGAATATCTATTCGCTACCACAAAAAAAAATCCTGCCAAATTTCGCAGGATTTTTGAAAAAATTTATTTTTTAATTTTCAGGAGTCAGTTTTGATGATTCCAGCTTGCCAGATAGGACTTTTGCTCGCCTGTCATTTCATCGATGGAAATGCCCAGCGCCTCCAGTTTATAACGGGCTACACGTTCATCCAGTTCGTATGGAACATCGATAACGCGCTTCCCGATTTCTTCCGCATGTTGATCAACATATGCCAGGGATACAGCCTGCAGAGCAAAGGTCATGTCCATGATTTCAGCGGGATGTCCGTCCCCTGCTGCCAGATTGACCAGTCTGCCTTCGGCGAGAAGATAGATCTTACGACCGTCTTTCAATTCATATTCTTCAATGTCTTTACGAACTGTGCGGATGTTGCGTGATAATTCCCGCAGGTCGTCCTTGTTGACTTCAATATCGAAATGTCCGGCATTGGATAAAATTGCTCCGTGCTTCATCCGCTCCATGTGTTCGCTGCGGATTACATGCTTATTTCCCGTTACGGTGACAAAATAGTCACCCACTTCGGCCGCCTTCTCCATGGACATCACCTGAAAACCGTCCATATAAGCCTCGGTCGCCTTGATGGCATCCACTTCCGTAATCACAACTCTGGCCCCGAGACCACGGGCGCGCATGGCGACTCCCTTACCGCACCACCCATATCCGACAACCACCACTGTTTTACCGGCCACAACCAGATTGGTGGTGCGGTTGATACCGTCCCACACCGATTGTCCCGTACCATACCGGTTATCAAACAAATATTTGCAGTAAGCATCATTAACTGCGACCATCGGAAACTTTAATGTTCCTTCTTTTTCAAGCGCCTTCAGGCGAATAATTCCGGTGGTGGTTTCCTCACATCCCCCGCGCAGGTTAACGGCATATTCGGGATATTTAGTGTGGAGAAGCGCCACCAGGTCTCCACCGTCATCAATCAATAAATCCGGTCTGGTTTCCAGAGTTCGGATCAAATACTCCTCGTATTCTTCCTCTGACGGATTATATCTGGCAAAAACGGTAATTCCGTCATCAACCAGGGCGGCAGCCACATCATCCTGAGTCGACAGTGGATTGCTGCCGGTGATGGTCACTTCGGCCCCGCCGGCCTGAATCACCTTTGCCAGATAGGCGGTTTTCGCTTCAAGATGAAGCGAGATCGCCACCTTTTTCCCCAGAAAAGGTTTTTCCTTCTCAAAAGTTTCGCGGATGCGATTAAGAACCGGCATGTGTTCCCGCACCCAGTCAATTTTTAAATGCCCCTCTGGAGCCAGACTTCTGTCTTTTACGATACTCTGCATTGTCGTCATCTTTTTCCCTCCTGCCCTTTAATGCCAGGTATTGTTCAATTATAAATAGATACATTTGTGGACCCCGTTGGCATCCATCGGTTGTTTTAATAATTGGTCAATCAGTTCGGGCCCGTATTTGTTTAAAAAGCTGAATATATTATAGACTCTTTCCTGTGGTTTATCCATCGGCATCGTCCATTGTTTGACGTGATCAATCCGCTCAAGATCATCCCGGTATTTTTTGCGGTAAGCGTCCACGGACTTTTTCTCCAGATACCCCACTTCTTTTAAAATATTTTGCAGATTACGTTCACTCAGTTCTTCCAGACCCTTTTCCACCCCAGCCAGTTCCTGTTTCAGCGGACGGTAGATCTCCGTTAACTGACGGCGAACCTCCGCGAAAATATCGGAGAGGCCGCTGTCATTTTGCTTCAACATCCACTCCTGCTTGAGGGACTCAATCTCGTGCTGCAGGTCATCCCAGCTGAGACAATACCGATCCATCCACTTTACCAGTTTCGGATCAAGTAATGTGATCGAGATCCTCGGTATAATCAGAGGCATTTGCAGATTCATCAGAGAAAAAGCAGATTTGTAAAGGCCCCAGTAAGCAATTTCACCGGGACCGCCCACAAAGCCAAGAGTCGGAAATAAATATTCCTGCATCAACGGACGGGTTACCACATTGGCACTGAACCGCGCGGGATCTTGCTCTAACATTTCGGTCAATTGCTCACGACGAAAACGCAAAACCCCGTCCCGGGAGACAAAAAGATCTCCTTCCCTGCTGAGCAAAATACGCTCTCCATCATGATAGATAAAGAAATGCGCCTGATCCTTTTCCACTTCAACCTGCGCCTGATAACCGGCCTCTTCCATGCGTAAACGCTGCTCTACCACCGTATCTGCCAGTTTTTCGTTCTGTTCGATCACCGTCTGGAACAGAGGTTGTTCCAGTTCACGGACAAACGGTAATGCGGAATCGACCAAGATTAAACCCTCATCAAAAAAAAGCCGGGCCATGATACGCGCAAAAAAATCAACAAGCGTCTGCGATTTTTCTGCCATTTCCATCAATTCCCGACGCATTTCGGGTTGTGCAGGTCCATCCGGCTGCATGGCAAAAAAATCATCGATAAATGTCGTTAAAACTTCCCGGGGAATGGTACGGTGGCTGACGGATCGACGTAATTTGTTTTCTTCACCGGGCATATTGAGCGAAATTTTTTCAATACCGTTCTGTTCAAGATTCATTGAATATACATGATTCACTTCGTCAAAATCATGGTCTTCTCCTGCGATCCAGAAAACCGGTACGACCGAACATCCAAGCTCCCGCTCTTTTTGTTTCGCCAATTGGATGATGGTGATCGCTTTATAAATTGAATATAAAGGACCCGTCAACACCCCGGCCTGCTGCCCTCCAATGATGACATATGTATTTTCTTGCTTCAGTTTTTCGATGTTTTCAAGGGATGCAGGAGAATTTTCGATCTGTTGATTAAATTCCTTCAATCCCCGTGCCAGTTTTTCTCTGTGATGACACGGATGATGATCCAGCCAGTTCTTTCGCTCCTGCCAGCTCTCTCTCTTATACGGATTATATTGATAAAAAGAGGACACTCTGTCGAAATCCTCCAGATAATGTTGTGCAAGTAAACCATTTACCTTCAATTTAATCTCTTTTGTAATCATCTTGTCTCTCCCTTACAGGAAAAATACTTGTGCTGATACTTCTATAAAAGTGTAACACAATTTCAGAAAGACCCGCCACTTTTAAGATTTCTTTCGAGGGCGCGCCAGCTACCTGCGCAACAGAACAGAGAATAATTTTCTGACGTACTCTTTATTTTCCTCCTCCTCTTCGGGAAAATGATGACCGAGATGAGTAACGGTAGCGACAAAGGTGATCACCATACGATCCACTTCATTCTCCGGATATTTTTCACGAATAAACATCGACCTCATCACGTTTCTCAGTTCGGAATACGCTTTTTCCTGGGCTTTAATTCCTTCATCAAACTGCTTCAAGCTGCGATTATCATCCTGAACGATTTCACGCCACAGTCGGTCGTGTTCCTTAACGAACCGGAATAAATAAGTGCTTACCTGTTCGATTTTATTCAAGAGAGGTTCATTGCTTTTTTCGATTTCTTTTAGTCCCGCTTCAATTTCCGCCCATTCAGCCATTAAAATCGCTTGATAAAGAGCCCCTTTGTTGGGGTAATAATTATAAATCGTACCGACAGCGATTCCTGCCCGACTGGCGATCGAACGCATATCGGCCTGGAGATAACCCTTTTCCTTAAACACGAGCTTTGCGGCCCGAATTATTTTTTGTTGCGACGGAAGCGTCATCATTCCTACCTCTTTTCTTTCAATATCTGTTCTTTCCCGTGAATTAAGGAGACCATGACCCGATTGGTTTCAACGGGCAATTGAAACGCTTCACCTCGTTTAACAATGTAACCGTTCAAATAATCAATTTCCGTCTTCTTTCCTTTTTCTATATCCTGCAACATAGAAGACCTGTTTTGTGAAGTATTTCGACATACCTTAATCAGTTCCTCCCAGGTGTCCCTTACCGGCTCAATTCCTTCTTTTTCAGCGACCCCGACGGCTTCATCCCATATTCTCCGCATCACTTCCCTGATTCCGGCATGGGCAATCAATTCGCCATTACGAATTTCATAGAGAGCTGTCAGCGGGTTAACCGCACAATTAATCAACAGTTTTCGCCATGCCCTGCGCTGAATAAATTCATCCCGAGCGATTTCCATTCCCGATTTTTTTAAAGCCACAATGAGCTGATCGATTCCTTCAAAACTCAACTTCTCTTTGTTGTCTTTGTTCCATCGTCCGATCCAAGTTTCTCCCGTGCCGGCATGAACAATTTCATTCTGTTCACGGCGATAGGCGCCCTCACTGGTAATAGCCATATATAAAGGAAACGGCAATTGCCTTTCCATTTTTTCCATATGACCCATCCCATTTTGAAAAGCGACACATCCATACTTCACCCGCATTTTTGCCAAAAAGGGCAGAACTTGATCCAATTCTGTTTGCTTTACCGTGATAAAAACCCAGTCCGTTTCCTCCAGGGATGTCATTCGGGATATCGAAACCGTGTTCGTATGAAGAACGGAAGTTAAACCGTCAACAGATGTCATGTGAATCCCCTTTTCCTGAATAAGGAAGGCCTGATTTTCTCTGCGGGTAACCACTACAGGATCCAATCGAGCATCCATCAGTTTCGCCGTCAACAATAATCCGATAGACCCTCCGCCGACTACGGTGATGCGCACGGCTCATCCCTCCGCAACTTCAATTTGAATTCGTAAATCATCATACATTATTCTTTGAAAAAAATGAAATGGGAATAGCTACGAAAATTCTACATGATTGTGTATAATAGAAATTGAAAGGAAAGAACGCAGAGGTAAAATCGGATGTGAAAGGGTGATCACCTTGTCCAGACCCGAGGTCAAACGTCTTTTTATTAATTATAAAACACTAGAAGAGTTTCAACAGTTTCGTGAATATGGACTGGAAGAACTGTCGATGCTGGAGGATCTGCAGGCTAACATCATTGAGGATGACAGTGAATCCCCGTTTTACGGAATCTATGACGGGGATCGGTTAATTGCGCGGATGAGTCTTTATCCGATCGACGGGAAATACGACCGGTATTTCGATCCGCCCCAGATGTATTTTGAATTGTGGAAGCTGGAAGTATTGCCGGATTATCGTCATAAGGGATACGGCACGGCAATGGTCGATTATGCCAAAAGTCTGGGACACCCCATTAAAACCAACTCCCGCTGTCGCGCAGACGATTTTTGGAGAAAAATGGGCTTTTATCCTGTAAAATATAACCCGATTCGTGATCGCGGGGAAAATCCGTATATCTGGCTGCCGGACGGAGTAGGAACACAGGATTAAGAAACAATAAAAACCCCCTTTTTGCAGGCTGCGGAAACGCTGAAAATCAATCCATCGTTCCGTCCTTCAACCGAGGGGGATTTTATTGTCCGAAGAGGATCAATCATTTGTCGACCCGCTCAAGATTACCGTTGCTGTCCATTTTGAATCGGGTCTTGTCTTCAAAATGTTCATCCTCAGCCAATACGGCCAGTTTTCTAGCACGATCCATAATGCGAATCAATGTTTTATAATCGTCATTAATCTCGCGATAGTCTGTCTGGACATTATCCAGTTCACTTTTCATCTTTTCATTTTCAGCCCTGAGCCGTTCGATCTCTTCGTTTTTCTCATTCAATTCTTTTTCCAACTGTTTGAAACGCTGCATATTCTCCTTTTGCTGGCGTAAAAAGCGGATGACCGTATCAAATGAAAGTTCATCCACACTCCTGCTTTCCGCCACGGAGGCGGTTCCAGCAGAAGCCGTTTGAATGGTCGTATCCGTTCTGGCGGCACCATCAGCGACACCGGTCTTACGCTTGTTTTTCTGTCGTTGTGCCTTGGCGATTTGAATTGCCGCTTCGTATTTTTTTCTTACAGTACTGTTCCAGCGAAATCCGCATGCTGCTGCTGTTCGCCCCAGTTTTTGCCCGACCTCTTCAAAAGCAGCCAGTTGTGTACTGCCCTCTCGGATATGACGGAGCGTTACTTCCGCCAGTAACAAGTCATCATCGGATGTCCATGCATCCTGCCTCGTTGCTGCCATCATCTTTCCCCTCCAGTAAGATTTTTTTCAATCAATCTTCGTGTTGTCATATTGTATGCAACTAATAGAGTTCATAGAATCGTTTTCTAGTAAACGAGTATGTCCAAAACAGTAGCTTTTTAAACAAAAAAGGGGAAAGAATGGGGATAACATTTTATTTTTTTTCTATAAAACGCCGGACAACATGATAGTGATCATCGGAACCCCACAGGCGGGAACAGGCTTCTATCTCCCGTTCAACCGAAGAGGTCAAAGATTCTCCGTTTTCATAGAGGCGAACCAGTTGTGTAAATCCTTCAATCGATGCTTTCGAATGACAGGTAATTTTTTTGCAAAAATCCATGACTTTTTCTTTTAATTGCTCATGAGGATAACAGTGATCGATAAATCCGACTTCCTTTGCACGGTGTGCATCCATGACTTCTCCCGTCAACAAAATCGGGAGGGCCTTTCTCCCGCCCATTTTGCGTATGAGACGACTGCCTCCTCCCCATCCGGTGATAATATGCATTCCGATCTGGACAAATCCCATTTTCGCCTGTACACTGGCAAATCTAAAATCACAGGAAGCGGCAAACTCACATCCTCCGCCGAGGGCGATCCCGTTAATCATGGCGACGGTGGGAACAGGATAGGAACCCACTTTTTCCAGAAGATCACCTGCTTTTCTCAGAATGGGATAGGCAGTCTGCGGATCTCTTGCCGATAAAAATTGATTCAAATCTCCTCCCGCCATGAACGCCTGATCACCTTCACCGGTAAACACCACCATTTTTACACCGTCATCTCCGCGCCACATCTCAAGCACCCGGTCGATCTCATCGATCATTTCCAGGCTCATGGCATTGCGTACCTGCGGACGGGAAAATGTAATGATCCCCACTCCGTTTTCTTTTTCGCAACGAATCGTATCCATCAACATCTCTTCTCCTTATTCTTTTAGTATATAGATCATCATAAACAATAAAAAAGCGGAGTGACAAGTCTTGTCATCACTCCGCTAAATTGACCAACCGTATGTGTTTATGCCAGCAGATCATTGAGTGCTTCCCGGTTAAAACCGACGATCAAATTATCTCCGTCGAGAATGATCGGGCGTCGCAACAGGCGCGGCTCTTCACTCAACATTTCAAGAAGTTCGGACATTTTCAAATCTTCGATGTCCACTTCAAGTTCCTTGTATTTTTGACTGCGGGTTGATAATATATCATCCATGCCGTTCATGGTGCGTTTGACTATTTCTTTCAGTTCTTCAACCGTCGGCGGATTTTTAAAAAGGTGACGTTCTTCATATTCTATGCCGTTTTCCTTCAGCCAGGCTTTGGCTTTACGGCACGAAGTACAACTGGGATACGTATAAAATTTAATGGGTGCCATTTTTTCCCCTCCCCGGATAAATAATCAATATACATATGTACATTTATTATTTGACTTTTTTATCTATATAAAAGTATATTACTAATAAAAACACTATGTCAATAGTGTTAATTACTATTCATTTACCATAAGAAATTATTATACTATAATAAAATTGCTTAAGATAAATGGTTACGGTTTGTTAAATACAGGATGAGGAGGTTACGACATGGAAAACGAAACCCTGCGTCTTGCCCACGTGCTGGCTGACGCGACACGATTTTCCATCTATCAGCATATCTATCAGCGTCGTGAACCGGTGACCGTACATGAAATTGCAGAAGAATTTGATATCCATCCCAATGTGGCCCGACTTCATCTGACGAAACTGGAAGATGTAAATCTGCTTTCTTCAGAATCGGCAAAGACAGGAAAAGGCGGGCGGCCCAGTCGCCATTATTCATTATCGGATGAAGTGATCAGCCTGCAATTTCCGCCGAGGGATTATCAATTACTGGCGAAAATCGCAATTGAAGCCCTGATTGATCTGGGAAAAACCGGGCAGGAAGCCTTAAACAAAATGGGTGAACGGTTCGGCCGGGAAGCTGCCAAACAGGCCATGGACCGTGAAAAAATAAAAACTCAAAAAACAATCAATGAAGAAGCGCTTGAGTTGATTCGACGGCTCGCCCTGGCACAAGGACTTAATCCATCGATCGAAATTGTGGATGATCAATCGGTAAGATTTAAAGTTTTTAACTGTACGTTCCATGAATCAGCAGTAAAATATCCCCATTATATTTGCCAGATGCATCATACGTTTTTAAAGGGAATGTTTATGGAGTTTTTTGATGGTGTCCAGATGATTGAAGAAAACTCCATTATCGCAGGTTCAAGTTCATGTGATTACACCATTTTGCTTACATCCGATATCTGAGGAGTCGGTGTTGCGTGTTTTTCAAGTGCCGGCTCCCTTTTCAGTTTTATCCCTGTCAAAATATCGTCACGACTGATCATTTACTTCTGCATGGTTCTGCTTTATAATGTGAAAGGGAATAATATTTTACGCATTGTACATACTGTCAACTGTAAGGAGGTTTCATACATGGCTCGCATGTACCGGGTACTGGGATTCTGGACATTGATGATCGCTATTATGGCTCTTTGGGGAGAATTGTACGCCATGGCCATGATCTTCTTTGGACAAACCGCCGCATTCGTCGCATTAAGTTATCTGAATTTGACGGAGAAAGCATACCTGTATATTTTCTTCGGATACATGGTACTTGCCTTCACCGGTTTCAGTTTCTACGCATTCTTTATGATGGACGGATCCACGCAACACGCGGTTTCCTATCTGTCATCACTGATGTAACGAAATGCATCAACCATCAAAACAAAAGGGCTGTCCCTGTAAGAGTAGTTGTATCCGAGATACCACTCTTTTAAGGACAGCCCTTTTCTCTGTGCTTCAACCCCGTCACTTTTGCTGAACAAGGACCTTGAAAACTTCCCCCATCCCTTCGGGCATGATAAGCTGGCGGATTGCACGGTTTCTTTTTGCCGCCGTACTGCGAAATGGATCGTGATCCTGATGCTCTTCAAGTAGTTCTAGGATGCCGTGTTCCACCAAAAATTGCGACTGGGTCTGGTAGGATACTTTTTGCAGCCCCAGTTCTTCACCCCAGCGAATTAACGATGAAAAATTAACTTGGCTGGTGATGTCCTGTTCCCCCGCCCGTTCAAACGGATCGACAATTTGGTGACGGTAGTAAGAAACCAGCGTCCCCTGTTTGCGGAGGGGATGATATAACTGATCGTTCAACCAGCCGTAATCGATGGTCATGACGAACCCGCTCCTCAACCATTTTGCGACACTGTTCAACCACTGCCGTGCCTTCAGGTTGACCTCCACTCTCATTCCTTCCAACTGCGGTACATTTTCTTCTTTTAAATACGCGACGATCTCTTCCTGCTCCAGGGGGGCAAGACGTTCTTCAAATTGTTCCCTTTCACCGTTCCATCCCACCCGGATCTGCCACCATTTCCCCTCGTGATATGTCACTGCTTCGACCGGGAAGGCATCCACCAGTTCATTTGAAAAAATCAATCCCCGTATCGGGCCGGTCTCCTCTTTTGCCTGATCCGTATCGGCAAACCAGCTGACATCATAATCTTTTAATTTTTCCTGTTGCAGCCCGAGGTGAAAATGGCTTTTTTCAATCATGACGTAACGGACCCTCTTCATCCATTCTGGGTACTTTTTTTCCCAGAAACTCAGGATTCCCGCTGAAAGGCTGCCGTCCCCCCCGCCCATTTCCACCACAAATAACGGTTCTTCATCTTCGCTAAAACGATCGTCGAGATAGAACCGGATGGAGCGGGCGACTGTTTTCGCAAATACGTCCCCCACCGAGACACTTGTATAAAAATCTCCACGCTTGCCGATTTTGATGTACTCCCTCTGATAATAACCCAGTTGTTCATGATATAGAGCAAGTTCCATATATCGCTGAAAAGAGATGCTGCGATTCGGATCATGCGCGATTTCATTTACTATGTATTCTTTTAATGACAACAAACCTTAAGGCCCTCCTTCATCATAGCCAGAACTTCTATCCGTTTCCTTTTTTTTAAAAAATAAAAGACGCAGAGCCATCCCTTCTTTTATAATTAAAACAAGGAAAGGGGGAAACGGAAGATGAACTTGTATACCATCCGATGGTTGACAGCCGCCGTCATACTGTTATCTCCCCTGTTTGCAGCAACTGCCGCGGTGTTTGCCGATCCGCCTCCCTCCGGCAACAGAGATGATCAATTGACGGACTCCGAGTCCCTGCAGCAATTTCTTACGGAGAGGGAAAAAATTCTGCAGCAACATCTCACTCTTTATGAACTCGAACGGGATCTGAAAAAAATCGAGCAGCAAGAAATTGAGCTGAATCAGCAACTGCAGCAGATCCGCCGGCAAATTTCCGAGCAAGAGCAGGTCGTCCGCGAGAAGCGGGAAAATATGAAACAGGTCCTGCGTACTTTTTACATGGGCCAGTTGAACGAGATGATTACGTTCTTATTTTCGGCCGCCAATTTTCAACAGTTTCTCGATCGCGTCTATTTTGTAAAAATCATTCTGGAGCATCAGTCTTCGCGTATTGAAGCGTACCAACAATCCGTTCGCGACCTAGAGACGATCAAACAGGCGTGGACTGAACAACGGCAGGCACTTCTTCAAATTAAAAAGAAGTATCAAGAACGCCTCACTGTGATTGCAGCCGAACAAAGTCAACTGGATGACGCCCTTTCTGCCATCGCTAGTATCCCTGAGGAACTCGAACAAATTGAACGGGAAAGTCAGCAATTAATCCGTGACTGGGAAGAAAACGTTCTTCCATCTTTTCATCAATTTTTCCGCGACTTAAGCAGCGCCATTATCAGTATGCCGCAGGAAATGGAAGATCTTCCACTGAAAACGAAAAGCTTTTTTCATTATATCTTTACACTGACGGATGAGCAATTAAATGCTTACATACACGAGCAAAATCAAATGCTGGAACAAACGAATTTCATATTTCAACCCGAACAGATGATCGTTTTGGGAGAATACCGTGCACAAACTTTTCAGGTCACGGGCCATTATTCTATGACCGGGGAAGGAACCCTGATGTTTCATATCGATACCCTTCAATATCAAAACTGGCAACTTCCCGAGACCACCATCACCGGCATGGAAGAAGAGTATGATCTCGGGTTTTATCCGCAAAAACTGATCACGGGACTCAAAATTACCGATTTTCAATTGAAGGAAGGCGAACTTTACATCGAATTAAAACTGGAATTCTGAGTTTAACGCAGGATCCCGGTGATAAACGGATTGCTCATTTTTTCTTGTCCGATTGTAGTTTGCGGTCCATGACCGGGATAAACAACGACTTCATCCGGCAGAGGCATCAATCGCTCCTGTATGCTTGAGATCAATTGTTCATAATTTCCTCCCGGCAGATCCGTTCGCCCGATGGATTGAGCAAACAACGCATCTCCGCTGAACACAGCGTTACCAAGCTGTATGGAAACCCCGCCGGGGGAATGCCCGGGTGTATACATCACTTTCCATTGGTGATTTAAGAAAGTAAAAGTATCATGGTCCTTGAACTCATGTTCTGCAGGATCACACTGAATGGGATCGCTCACATCGGGCCACAATCCGGATCCATTTTTCATCGGATTCTGTAACCATTCCTGTTCTGCCGGGTGGATATAGACCGGTGCCCCTGTTTCTCTGCGCAGCATGTTCAATCCGCCGATATGATCAAAGTGTGCATGGGTCAGTAAAATCGCCTCTACCTCATAAGATTCGAGAGCACCTTTCAATTGCCAAGAATCATCGGCAGGATCGATCACCACCGCTCGTTGTTGCCCCGGATCACGAATCACATAGGCATTCGTGTACAGTGATCCTAACGGCATCATAATGATTTCCAAACCATTTTCCATCCTATCCATTGTTTCTAGTTTCCTCCTTATTACAGTAAGTCTGCCGCCATCTGTGCCAGGGATGATCTTTCTCCCTTTTCCAGAAAGACATGGGCGCTCATTTTTTGCTCTTTCAATGTTTCCACAACATAGGTTAACCCATTGTTAAATTCATCGAGATAGGGATGATCGATTTGCTGCGGATCACCCATTAATACAATTTTACTTCCCTCCCCTACCCGAGTCAAAATCGTTTTCACCTCGTGTTTGGTCAGATTTTGTGCTTCATCAACAATGATGAACTGTTCCGGAATACTTCTTCCGCGGATATATGTCAGGGCCTCAACCTGGATACTGTTCATCCCTGCGAGAATTTTGTCTAAATCACCGGAATGCTTGGTGTTAAACAGATATTCCAAATTATCATAAATCGGCTGCATCCAGGGGCGTAATTTTTCTTCTTTTTCACCTGGCAGGTAACCGATATCTTTCCCCATCGGAACAATGGGACGAGCCACCAGCAATTTCTGATAAACATGTTCATCCTCCGTTTGAAACAGCCCGGCAGCCAGCGAAAGCAATGTTTTTCCCGTTCCTGCTTTCCCTGTCATCGTCACCAGCGGGATCTCCTTGCGTAAAAGAAGTTCCATCGCCATTCGCTGCTGTGCATTGCGCGCTTTAATTCCCCACACCATTTCATCTTCCATAACCAGTCTTTCCACCCGTCTCGTGTCCTCATCCACTTTTCCGATGGCTGAAATCGAACTGCCTTCCATATCTTTCATAATCAAAAACATGTGCGGATAGATGTTATTCGATTCATCAGGGAGAACATCTTCCAGAAAAATGGATCCCCGACGATAAAATTGATCGATCACATCTCGTTCCACCAGGATATGCGAGAACCCGGTATAGGATTGAGAATACTCATGTACAACGCGATCCGAGAGGAAATCTTCTGCCGGAAGACCGATGGCGTCCGCCTTAACTCGCACCAACGCATCTTTACTGACCAGAATGACCGGTTTTCCCTTCGTTTTGCGTGATTTTTCCTCCTCCTGAATATTCAGGGCTACGGCAAGAATCCGATTATCATTGGTCGGTTCCATGAACAGGTCCTGCATCCTTGCAAAGGACCGGTGATTAATTTCCACCCGGACCGTCCCGCCCGTCTCAAGTTTAACCCCGTCATGCAGTTTTCCCAATTCGCGGAAGCCGTCCAGTATTCTTGAGACATGGCGTGCGTTGCGGCCGATCTCATCCATATACCTTTTTTTTGAGTCGATTTCTTCAAGGACCACAGCCGGAATCACAATATCATTGTCCTGAAATTTAAAAATGGCACGCGGATCCTGTAACAGAACGTTGGTATCCAACACATATATTTTTTTCAAATTCCCGCCTCCTGACGATGATCTCATTTGTACATGAAAACATGGATTTTCATGCATGATGTGAAACAGATTCGGAAAAATAAGAGTAAATCCCTACACAGAAAGGACGGATCTGCAGTGAGAACTTTTTTCATCATCGTGATGACACTCATCTTCACAACATTAACAGCATGTCAGATTTCCAATCAACCACCTGCCAACGAAGCCGCCCCGCCTCCGGGTGAGCAACCGGACCGACGACAAAGGGTAGAACAAACGGCTCCCAATAATCAATACAATAACTTCGACAATCAAACCGCTCAAGAACGTGCGCAGCGCCTCGTGAGACTGGCCAAACAGGTTCCTCAGGTAAAGGGAGCAACGGCTGTTGTGATCGGGAATATCGCTGTTGTTGGCATTGATGTCGTTCAGTCTCTGGATCGTTCCCGTGTCGGCACGATTAAATATACGGTTGCCGAAGCACTGAAAGAAGATCCTCAGGGTGCCCGGGCCGCTGTTACAGCTGATGCCGATATCAATCAACGTCTCAGAGAAATGAATGATGAGATCCGTAACGGAAGACCAATCGCAGCATTCGGTCAAGAACTTGCCGACATCTTCGGACGAATCATGCCGCAATTACCTCGTGACGTTGAACAACGGGAGCAACCCAATACACGAAGCAACGAACAACGGATCAATCAGAACGAAAATCCGCAGCTTTCCGACCCGAGCGGTAACAAAAAGATTACTCCGCAAAGATAATATATAAGTAAAAATGATGCCCGGTCATAGACATGACTAGGCATCATTTTTTAACGCGTTCAAAACCTGCTGATCAAGTTTTGCCGCCGCTTTGGCATCATATGTTTTTTCATAGGCCGGTTCAACCGAGATACGAGATCCGTAAAACATCACATCCCGTACGGCCTCTATCTCAACTTCCACCATGGCCAGTTTTAACGGTACATCTTCCATTCGTTCCTTCGCGATGGTCGCTTTTCCAACAATGGCATAGACCGATCCGTTACCGATAAGCGTCAGCGTTACGCCCGGATGGGATTGGACATTTTGCACAATCCGCGATCGATTGTCCACGGCGAACCGCACCGAGTTGGGATGTGGTGCATAAACCCAGGAAATGGCGCTGACAGACGGGCTGCCCGTTTCATGATCAATCGTGGAAAGAATCATAAACCGCTCTTTTTGCAAAAGTGGCATGAGTTCCTGTGAGAGCGATTGGGCTACAGTTTCAGCCATGGCATAACCTCCCTGATTTCATTGTATCCCTTGCTTATATTTTACAATGAAATGCAGTTCACATCAAATGGTAAAGCAACCAACTTACTCAATCAAGCCCATTTCACGTTGAAAAATACGCTGAATTTCCACCATTCTTTCTTGGGGAATGATGGTAAAACCAAGGGAAGAATCCCAATAGGCTTCATTATCGAGGGTGACGATGTCATCGGATTGAAACTGTCTGAATTCAACGGCCAGATCCTTGATGGTCGAAGCGGGCATATCGGTTTTAACATGTTCCCCTGCTATGTCCATCAAATCAAAAAACTGAGTAAACCCTTTCAATGTAAAAAACTTGTCTGCCACACTTTTAACGACTTCACGCTGTCTGCGATTGCGGTCGAAGTCACTGGAATAATATTCGGGTCCGCGATTGTCAAGACGATGTCTGACAAAATCGAGTGCCTGTTTTCCGCTTAACGTCTGTTGTCCCTGTTTTAAAAATATATGCGTATTATCACTGGGATCGTCATAAATCATGGTCTGATCAACATATACATCAATGCCGTCCAATTGATCGATCACTTTTACAAATCCCTGAAAATCCAATTGAACATAATAATCAACAGGAATACCCAGAAGGTCGGCAAACGTTTTCTTTGCCAGAGAAATCCCCGTAATCTGGGGAGTTTCTCCGCGGCGCTCAGCCTGTCTTCTGGCCATTTCCCCGTAGGCATACACTGCATTGGCCTTGTAATCCCCGCTGTATCCGGGGATATTTATCATAGTGTCCCGGGGAACGGACATCATATGTACTTTTTTTGTTTCCGGATTTATAACGGCAACCATCAGCACATCGGTATTGAGTGAACCGGTCTGCGGGCGGTTGTCGAGGCCCATGATCAAAACCGATACGGGTTCGTCCTGTTTTTTCTCCTGTGCACTGGCAGAACCGGAAGGAAAAGAGGACCCCCCTCCGGCCTGATCCGTTTCATCGGGCTGGTACACTTCCTGAAAAGTTTGATAAAATTGCCATAACAGCATGGTCACCAAAAAAAGAGCCGTAATCACGGACAAAAAAATAAAAGTCTGCAGCCAAGTTTTCTTGCGTCTTGTTTTTTTCTTATATCGTCTAACCTTTTCCATCGGAAAAGGATCACCTCCGGGTAAAATTCGTTAAGAGGAGAGATACCATGAGCACTTCACAAAAAAACGGGCCGGAACAGGAATTTGAATTCACGCTTCGCAAGCTGGAAGAAGAACTTCGTTCCGTTAAACAATTAAATCGCCGTTTTGAACGTCTGGCATTCCTTCTGGAAGAACATCGAATCGGCGATGTGTTACGTAATTATATGTATCCCCGCAGGGTTTTTGCCATAAATTTTCTCGCCGGCCTGGCCCGCGGGTTAGGTCTGACAGTGGGGACGGCAATCGTCCTTGCCATCGCCGGATACTTGCTGGGTAAATTCATCACGATTCCGGTCATTGGTGAATATATCTCCGATATCCTTGATTATGTCAATCTTTACAGAATGAATCGGTAAATCGTTAAGACCCGACGAAACCATTATATATCACCATATCAAGATTGACCATATATCCGACGCATAAAAATCCATGAAAAGATTTGCATGCCACTGGCAAAAAACAACAACATCGCCAGTCTGGACTGGGATGGGTCCGCTCTGGCAATCATCAGGAACAGCAAAATGCCGCCGACACGTCCTAGGGTAAGTGCCCATTCCCTTAAAACGACGTACTCAACGCGATGAAGTGCCTTATTCTTGCTCTCGCCGATCACATCAAATGTCGAAGATGTCATAGCAATGGAATACAGCGGATAAAATAATGCCCCCCCGATACCCACCAAAAAAAGGGTGAAGATGTTGAATGAAAAAAAGAGAGGGGTTACAACCAGGGTCATCATCAGTGATCCGATGAATAGTGCTTTTCCTCTTTTTTCCATCGACATCCATCTCCCGGCCATATAAAAAGAGAGTAACCCCACGAGGGAAATGGCAAAAGTATAGGCTCCCAGCATCATCTCACTGGTGGATGCGATATATACCAGTAATCCCAGTAAGAAAGTGATTAATCCTTCGCGAAATCCCTGGAACACGACAGCGAGGGAAACCCAGTGCCAGTGGGAGTGAGCCGAAATCGTATCCCTCCATGTTCCTTTCAAATCATACATTCCCCTGGCACGGCGCGATACAATGAAAAAACTTGTGATTACAGCCGCCACAAAAATGGCAAGGGAAATGGAAAAAATCACTTTATACCCCGTGAAATCCTCCATTCGGCTGATGATCCAGCCGGCGAGAATCGGGGCGATCATGCCCGCTCCCGACATCAAAAAACCGTTCGCTCCGTTAAACTGGTCTCGATCCTCGGGACCTGTGATTTCAAAATACATTACGTTATATCCCAACCAATAAAAACCCTGGCCGATTCCCGCCACCATACCGAGGAGGAGAATACGGTCGGCAGCTATTTTGCCGAGTAGAAGTACAACCAAAAAAAACACGGCCATAAATGCCACACCCAGTCGGATCGAGATCACGCGATCCACTTTTTTAACAAGGTAGCCACCCAGGATGAAAACGAGCGGCATCGTTACGTACAGCATCAGATTATAAAAACCGATCATGACATAATCATTTTTCATTTTCCAGAGATAAACATTGACAAATGTATTGGATAGAGCGGCCGCAGCCATAAAGAGTCCGTTCATCGCAAGTAAGAGACGGGCCTGACGACTCAAGGGAGGATTAGCATGTTCTGGCATCAACACACCACCTTGCCGATAAAATCACACTATTAGCTTGGGCAATTTCACGGCAAAGATGACTATAAAAAAGAGGGAATCACCATTTCCCTGCGATTCCCTTCGTTTACTGACCATATTTCGGCTCATTCTCAATCGCTTCCAGCAATTGTTCCACCGTTTCACGATCGTACATCTGTGTTTTTATCAAATCTTTATTTTCTCGATAACGTACGCTGTACATCGTTTGATCCGAAGTAACCTCCACAATCTCCACGTGATGGTCATCAGCGAGAATCTCCTCAAAGAAACTTTTCGTTTCCTGAGCAGCCCGGTCATCCGGACGCGCGTCGGCGACCACTTTGATTTGCAGCCAGTTAAACAGGGCATCGAGAAGTTTCATGATTCGCCTCCTTTTTCATTTGTCTTCGGGATGGTTTTGCTACCCTCGTCAAAAAAGCGGACAGCCCGATAAATAATCAACATAAGCGCCGCAACTGTCAGCGATAAAATCATCGGGAGACCCATTGCATGGAAAATTTTTAACAACACACTTCCCAGTGCGATCATCACATAAATGATCAGGGTTTTTAACAAGGGGAGACGCCGTGCAAAGCCAAGTTGATAAACAATGACGGTCAACACAAATATCACATAGTATGAATATTGCCGGACAAACTCCTCAATGAACGCCATTACTCCCTGCTCCCTTCCTGTTCACTCCGAAGCTCGCGGAGGTATTGGATTTCCTCGGCGTACTCCCTTTCATCCTCAACCGGGGTTTCCAATACGACCGGCAGGTGTTCAAAGGCTGGAGAAGTAAGAAAAAAGGAAAGAGCTTCGGAACCGATTTCCCCTTTTCCGATTTTTTCATGACGGTCTTTGCGACTTCCGAACGGTGCTTTACTGTCATTAAAATGAATGGCTTTAAGATCACGGAGATAACCGCTCTCTTCCATCGTGTGCACCAGTTCATCAAAGGTTTCTCCGTTCCAGATCCCGGCTGCAAAGGCATGACAGGTATCAAAACAAAAACCGATTTTTTCCGGATATTTCGTGGCGTTGCGAATGGAAACAAGGGTCTCGATGGTCTGCCCCAACTCCGATCCCTGACCGGCTGTGTTTTCAAGTAAAAGCGGAGTATCCCCATCATATTCCGCGAGGATCAGATCAAGGGTTTCGATCATCCGCCCGATTCCGTACTCCTCACCTTCACCCACATGTTTACCGCAGTGCACGACGGCTCCGACAGCCCCGTATGCGGATGCGATATGTAAATCTTCCTTAATGGAACGGATCGTCACTTCATGCAGATCCTCTTTTGGTGTTGACAAATTTGTGATATATGGTGTATGGGCTACCACGGTAATATCCAGTTCCCGACTTAAGGCAACCCCTTTTTCAGCATCTTTATAATCCAGTTTCTTGGGACGCAATCCACGCGGATTTTTGGTAAAAATTTGGAAAGACTCTGCTCCCAGTTCCTGAGCATTTTTTACAGCGCGTTCAAAACCTTTGGCCACGCTGACATGACACCCGATTTTCATCCAATCACCTCGTCTATCGTTCTCCCTATTACTTTACTCTTTCTGTCCCTTATAAACAAGTAAAGAAACTTTTCCGTTGACAATATCGTCTGTAAGACAGGAATAATAAAGGGGGTTGCCCGGTGATCAACATCACAGGCAACCCCCTGTTCCTTTTCTTCTTCTTGATTAAGCTTTTTCTTCGCGTGCCAATTCGGGTGAAAAGACGTCGATTTCTCCCATTCCACGAATCAGTTTCTTGGAGTACACTTTCTTCGGTTTAAGAACCGAGATTAGGTAATCCATCGCTCGTTGAGGATCCACTGTTTCCCCGCAGGTGTAACAGTCAAAAGCTGCAAATCCTTTTTCCGGGTAAGTGTGGATGGATAAATGACTCTCTGACAGCAATACCAGAACGGTAGCTCCCTGTGGTTCAAACTGCTTGGACTGTACATCCAGTACCGTAGC
Source organism: Bacilli bacterium (assembly GCA_041686735.1). Taxonomy (GTDB): domain Bacteria; phylum Bacillota; class Bacilli; order JACDOE01; family JACDOE01; genus JAWLDF01. The sequence continues at coordinate 57,790 of JAWLDF010000001.1, read as the reverse complement.
CCCGCTCACCTCTGCCGCCTCAATCATGTGCCGCTTCAAAAATTCAACGTCGTTGAGAACGTCGAAGTTGACACCCCAGGTGTCAATTGCAACATGTCGTCCGAAAGTAGAATATTCCATCTTTCGGTTCCCCCTTCCTAGCAAGATTTTTGCAAACATCGCTAGGACCTACGTCATTCACTACTGGGGGTGAGTTTTTACCCTCGACCGTCCACCCTTTGAGTGAATCCTGGTTCCTATTACATTTTTGCTAACGAAAATAAAAATAACACGGATTTCCTTCAGTTGCAATAGATTTTTAAAAATTTTCTCATGCAATTTTTACAAAAAAAATAGCGGTTTTAAAATAACCGCTCATTGTCATGATTTCCCGGAAAAAAGTTTCCTATGCTTCGAGAGCAAAAAGTCGGCGGGAAAGTTTCATCAGTTGTTCGTCAATCTCCTTAAGCATTCCGGAATCGGTGGAAATCCGAATCCTCCTGTCAAGGAGGACATTGATTTGTTCTTTAATCACAGCAATCTCCCGCTCGGCTTCATCTCGTTGATAAATTTTTTCCAACTCGATTGCAGGATTTTTATACTCGTAGATGACACGTTCATAATGACGATTTTTTTCGGATATGCGAATAACCACACCGTTTTCATAATGGTAGACCATGGTAAAGTTGGCATAAATACGGTGAACAATGGCATATCCTTTAAACTTCTTCAGTGCTTGACGCAGAATTCCGGCCAGTTCCAGATCGGAAATGCGAAAAGATCCATCCAGTTCATAATGACCGTTAACCCTTTTAAATGTTAGAGGGACTTCCTTTTCCCGATCAAATAAAATGACTTCCCGATCTCCGTTATCCAGGACCTGAATTTCTGTGGGAACTTCCTTTTCTTCAAACAGACGGACAAACTCAGTAAACTCTGACTGATCGATTTCAAGAACTGCCTTCATATACTCGGTGGCCAGTCGTTGAGTCATTATATCCCCCACTTGAACCCGATTTGTACATTTTTTATTATACAACATTTTTAAAAAAATGCCATGTGTAGACATCCATATTTACTCTGGAATCAGCAATTCAGGGGGGTTAAGCTTCCAGAAGCAACATTTCTTTGCGAAGAGCATCCAGTTTTTGCTTGCACCGGTCAATAAGAAGTTGATCATTCTCCCTTAAGGCATCATATAAAGTTGCAAGCTCATAATCGATTTCCATGCGAAGAACCGGGATCCGTTTTTCCGCGTCCGTACGCTTGAACGCGTCCATAACCTGTTCCATTGTTACACTACACTCCTTCTCGAACAGGATTTTTTTCTCAGAACCTTTAATTTCAAGAACTCGTACCGCTTCCCCATAACGAATGCTCTGAACCAGAATCTGACCATCGTGAACAATCTTGATCACGGCATGGCCCTTTACTTCCTCGATAAACTGTTGCAACACCCGGGCAAATCGCGCATCGCGAATATAATAGTTGCGATTTTTCAGATGATACATATCGGATGCCTGTTTAAAAGTGAGCCGTTGTGTTGTCCATGACGTTTTAACCGACAGGGTAAAAAATCTTCCCGTATCTTTCCATGCTACATTCATGCCCGATTGAACCAGCATTTCTATCAGGTTTTTAATTTGATCTCTCGGAAACCAGAGTGCCACATTACAATATTCCATCTCTTCGTAAGTTTTCATAGCGACTCCTCCTAAAAAGGAAATAAGCGAGAGGCATTTACTGAATTGTCTGATTTTTCTTTGTTTATACTATCATATTATGCTTATGGGAAAATTGCAATGCCCAAATCAGTGGAAAAGGGCATGGGCGTATGCTTTTTGCTTCAGATTTATCACGGATGATTTGAGCTTTGATGGTTTTTGGTTGAAACGGGAATATGATAAGATGATAAAAGAATCAAGTGGACATACATAAGGATGGGAGGATCAACAAAATGCGTTTTCAAGGATTTTCGGAAAAGGATTTTGCTGTGTTTGATGTACCGGGACTGGAGCCGCGGATGGAGGCATTAAAATCTCAATTACGTCCCAAACTTGAAACACTCGGGGAACAACTGTCACCTTACCTCTCGAGCCTTATCGGAGACGAAATGTTCCCTCACGTAGCCAAACATGCCCGCCGCACCGTCAATCCTCCGGATGACACCTGGGTGGCCTGGGCTGCCGATAAAAGGGGATACAAAAAACATCCTCATTTTCAAATCGGCATGTGGAAAACCCACGTATTTGTCTGGTTTGCTGTAATATATGAGTGCGTCAGTAAAGATACATTAGGGAAAAATCTTGAAGAGCAACTGCAGGAAATCAAAGGGGCAATTCCTCCCCATTTTGTGTGGTCGGAGGATCATATGCAACCGGGGGCAACTCCTCACAGTGAAATGAGCGATCAAGACTTTGCACGCATCGTTCATCGCCTGCAGCATGTGAAGAAAGCTGAACTTTTGTGTGGAATTCACCTCGATCGAAACGACCCTGTGTTGCGGGACGGAGATGCGTTTATCAATAAAGTGGAAGATACTTTTGAAAAATTACTTCCTCTGTACCGCCTTTCTTTTTAAGGGGGAAAAGTCAAATGAAAAGTGGCAATGTGCATTCATGCCCGCTAAGGCATGACGGCACGCTGCCACTTTTTTCCGATCTCCAGCGCTTCAAGGTTAATCTTCGCAAACAGTTCCTCAACCGTCAGGATATCATCGATCAGGCCGATGACCTGACCGGCCCATCCAAATCCGCTTTCGGAACTTCCTTCATAAATATATTTCCGATTACTTTTTCCCGAAATCATATCCTTTAAATTTTCATAATCGGCTCCCTGCTTCTCCATTGCCAAAATTTTCTCGGCAAAAGGGGTGCGGATGGTGCGTGCAGGCATACCGAGGGTACGTTTAATCACCAGGGTATCCGTTTCTTTCCCCTCAATGACTGCCTGTTTGTAAACAGGGTGAGCATGAACACATTCACGGGTTGCGATAAAACGGGTTCCCATTTCTACCCCTTCCGCCCCCAGTGCCATCGCCGCCATCACTCCGCGCCCGTCACCGATTCCACCGCTGGCAATGACCGGGATAGAAACAGAGTCGACAACCCGCGGAATCAACACCATCGTTCCGGTATCATCCCGTCCAAGGTGCCCTCCTCCTTCCTGGCCAACAGCCATGACCGCGTCGACTCCCAGAGATTCCGCTTTTTGCGCCTGTCTTACGGATGAGATGAGTACAAGCGTTTTAATTCCCGTTCCCTGAAGACGTTCGAGTAACGGCGCGGGATTTCCGCCGGTGACGGAGATAACCGGTACCTTCTCTTCTATGGCTACTTCCAACATGCGTTCATAGGGACGTCCATGTTGTCCGATCGCAAAATTTACACCGAACGGACGGTTGGTCCGCTTGCGCAGTTTATTGATTTCCCTGCGCAGGGATTCAGGATCAGGCAGAGTCATCGCCGTAATTTGCCCCAGTCCACCCGCCTCACTGACTGCCGCAGCCAGTTCAGCATAGGCGAGGTAGGCGAGTCCCCCCTGAATAATGGGAATCTCAATATTTAAAAGCCGGGTGATCCGGGTATCCCAATTCATAAAACCCCTCCCTGATTAATCAAACTTCATTTTCATTTTACCTTGAAGCCGTTCCAATGGAAAGAGATGTCGATAAGCGTCATCTATAGCCTATTTTTAGAACCGATCTTATTTTTAACCATATTCTGTACTACAAGGCGGGATACAGTTACAAGGAAAGGGCTGCCCTCAACATGTCCATTCAGGACTCGGGCAGCCTTTTACTTGTATCAACGCAAATTGAATATTTATTTTTCCTGATCCTCAGATTTTTTACAATCGCATGTTTTACAGGCGGCATACAATACGGAGACTTTTTCACTGTCAAAATGCTCGACGATCCTGTCACACTTCTGGCAAACAATAATTCCCAACCCGGGCAACCCCTTTCATAAATATATCATATTTTCAAAAGAAGCGGGTCATTTAGTTATACTATTATTGTAATATGTCATACTAATTTTTTCAATGTGTTAAGTTCATTTATTATCGAAAATTTTTTGTAAAAAGTCGTTCTCTTGTGGGCACGGGATTGACTGGTTATAATGAATGTGGTGTTCATTCACGGACTGAATTTGCTTTAGATGGGGGAATCAACATCATGCCGGCACCTGCTATACATTTTTGTATCAATAACGAAATCTGTGACGATGTCCATTATCTCGATAAAATACAGGAACTGTTTCCGGATGCGGAGATTGTTCCTTCCGATTGCCTTGACCACTGTTCGCTCTGCGAACGGGCTCCCTATGTTCTGATCGACGGAGAAATTGTGAAGGGGAAAAACATCGGGGATTTTTTCAGGGAGCTTGAGAAAAGAAGCAAAGGCTGATCAAACATTAACAGTTGCCAAACAGAAAACAGACAGGTAAGATGGGAATGAAAATAAATCATCATAAAATATACATGCGGGAGTGAATGCAGGTGAGTCTCTCAGCTTATATCAAACTGGTGGAAGGTTCCGCTACGGACAAGGTTACAATTGAGGAAGTAAAAGAAAAATTACAGCGATACATAGAAATGACCTCAAAGACCGGACAACAGTTAAACTGGAACTATGCCGATGCGGCATTTCCATATGAAATGATCGATCAGCAGGATGAAGGCGGCAAATGGTTTTACTTGAAGGGAAAAGACTCTGATCTATACAAGTACATCCTGTTCGGTGTCGGAACCGAAAAGGTTTCTTCCGAAGATGGGAACGGTCAGGAAACGGAAAGATCTTATATTCAGGTTGTGCTCCCGGACGGAGCCACACATGGGGATCGCGGTAAGGCCAACGAATTTTGCAAGTACCTGGCCAAGGAATTTAATGCGGAACTTCACCTTTTTAACGGACGGGTCATGTATTATAATCCGCGAAAATAATTTAATTGTAAAATAAATCCACCGTCAACGATGAACGGTGGATTATTTTTTATATGCCATATATATCACTATCCGATGATCAGTCGTTCCTCAGGATAATGGACTCGGCTGGTTTTTGTTTCGGATCGAATTAATGTGAGAAGTGACAATATCCCGATTCTCCCTATGAACATCAACAGGGAAATAATTACTTTTGATCCTGGGGTTAAATCCGGAATCATTCCCATCGACAATCCGGTGGTTCCGAAGGCTGAAGCTACATCAAAGATGACAGCCATCAGTGTAAATTTGCCCACTTCCAGTCCGTAGACGGCAATGACTGATGTGATTACGATTATGACAGCGGTGGAAAACACGACAAAACTTCTCAACACGTCGTCCTGAGAAAGGCGGCGTCTGAATACACGTACTTCCTGATTTCCACGGGCATAGGTAATTAATGTCAACAGCACTACGGCGAAGGTCGTGGTTCGGATTCCTCCTCCCACACTGGACGGACTGGCTCCGATAAACATCAGTATGGATAGAATGAATTGAACCGGTAAACTGAACTCACCCACGTCCATCGTGGAAAAACCGGCATTTCGGGCCGTTACCGAATTAAACACCGAATAGAAAAATTTCTCATGCCAGCTCATCCCGGCCATAAAATGATCTCTTTCCAAGACATAGATCAACAGAGCACCGAGTACCAGCAAAGTAAAGAAGGTAAACGTCGTAACTTTTGTATACAACGAGAAACGAAAATATTTGTCCCTGCGGATAAAATATTCACGCACCTCGATTAACACCGGAAAGCCGATCGCCCCGAGAACAATTAAAATCATGGTCAAAGATTGCACAAAATAATCCCGCGAAAAATCGGCAAGTGAATTGCCGAAAATATCAAATCCGGCATTGGTATAGGACGACAGGGAATGAAACAGACCGTAATAAAATGCCTCATACCATGAATCCGCATAACCGATGAATAAAAAATAGGATCCGAACAGGATCGCTCCCGCCCCTTCAAAAATCAGAGCCATCCCCAGAATTAACTGCATCAATTGTACCAGTCCGGAAAATTCATAACGATTCTGGTCGATGGCAATCAGTCGCCGCTGAGACAGCCCGATATTTTGCCCCATAATAATCCAGATAAACGTACTCAACGTCATGATTCCGATTCCGCCGAACTGCAGGATAATCATAAGAAAGAAAACACCGATCGGTGTAAATGTATCAGCCGTATTGACAACGGTAAGGCCTGTCACACTGATCGCACTGACCGCAGTAAAAATTGCGTCCAGAAGAGTCAGTTCCTGACCCGGTTTGACCGAGAAAGGCAATTTTAATAGGATCGTTGATATGACTACTGCTACGAAATAAAATAAGACAATAGTTCTTACAGGAGACCATTTACGTACTTTGCGACTCATTTATTTTCACCCGACAATCTGATTTCACAATCTACACTCTATGTATCTACACTTTATGGATCATTGGAGAATTTGTCAAATCGACATTTGCCGGAGCCCCTCTTTTTCCATTAAAATAGCCCTGTAGAAGATTAAAAGGATGGAGGATGAAACCATGATCTACCCCTATAACAACCAGCGGCCGGTGATCGATGAATCCGTGTTTATTGCACCGGGGGCCCGCATCATTGGCGACGTTACTATCGGAGCGGAATCGAGTATCTGGTTTAACACCGTTTTACGAGGAGACGAAGCCCCGATCCGCATCGGAAAACGAGTCAATATCCAGGATAATTGTATCGGTCATATGTATGAACATGCTCCGTTGATCCTGGAAGACGACGTATCCATCGGACATCAGGTGATTTTGCACGGCTGTACCATTCGTAAGGGAGCCCTGATCGGGATGGGCGCAATTATTCTTGACGATGTTGAAATCGGAGAAGAAGCCTTCGTCGCTGCCGGATCCCTTGTCCCTCCCGGAAAAAAAATTCCGCCGCGCACAATGGTAATGGGATCACCTGCGAAGGTCGTTCGTGAACTGACGGAAAAAGACCTGGAACTTGTCCGCAGCACAACCGAAACCTATGCAGCCAAAGCAAAAAAATATTTGCAGGAATACCGCAATCTAAAATAAACGGAACACCTCAACAGGCGTTCCGCCATCACTTCTTTTATGATGTTTTTACAATTTAGAGACGGCGTTCGCCAACCTCGCGCAATACGGTGAACGCCTTTTGTAATTTTATCATTTCATGACGGGATGATAAGCGCCGAAAATGGGCATACAGGTAAGCCGCTTCAGAAAATGACAGGTCGGTGTGGCAAACGACGCCTTCCGTTGAATAGGGGTTATTGAAAATGACCTGCCATTCTCCGTCCCTCTCATGCGGATCCACATTCCGGTAAACCTTCATTTTCGTTGACCATTCTTCGTTCAGTTCATCCCAGATTTTTTCCCAGGATGGACTGAACTGTCCCGGTTCGGGAATCTCTCTTTGCAAATCACGTAACAGTTCCTTAAGTTCCTCCATTTCCTCTTCTTCAGCATGGCGCATCTCATTTTTAATTCTGAAAATCAGCTCGTGAACTCCGCTGAATCTCTGCGATGTAAAATTTTTCACTTCCCCGGCAAACCTTTCGGTTGAGATCGATTTCTTCAAGTTCTGATATGTCGTGTTCCAGTCCATTACATTTCCTCCTGATCCTCTTTCTCCGGTCCATTGAATACTTGCATTAGAACTTCGCTTATTTGTTCGCGCTCAAGATATTTCCAGAATACTTCCCCATAGATGAGGATGTCTGAATGAAGATGCATTCCTTCCGGGGAACCTTCGAGGCCGTAACTTGTACCGGAATTCCCTACATAGCCGATGATATCCTGTTTAGATACGGTTTTTCCTACCTGAATATCATCGGGAATGGATGATAAATGAACATATCGGACAAGGACTCCACGGTCATACTGAACCCAGACGGATCGTCCCCTCATTTTATCCAGGATAAATTCCGGGGTGATTTCAAGTTGACGTGCCTGTTCTAAAAAGTCATCCCGCTCAGCAAACGTCATTTCTTGATAATCATGATCTGCTCTGACAACTATCCCGTCGTCAGACATGGAATAAACCGGTGTCTGATCGTTGACAGGGACTCCGATGTATCCTCCGTACCAGTCAATCCCTTCATGGATACCGTTCCGATAAGTGCGTGGGGCGCCGGGGAGATGAGAATCCTTGTTACTCAGGCTGGCTCCCCGAATGGGAACCGACAAAAAAGAAAGATAGTCGGCTAGATCGCCCGTTCCCATGGCAGACAGCACGACATCTGCCGAATTCTGTTGTGCGGAAGCTTTTTCGCTTATATCTTCAAGTTTGCGCTCTTCAATGCCGATAACATCATCCTCTGTCGGATTCCCCTTCAACTTTCTTTCCATCCCTTCTGTGACAAAGGTGATCGGCACCCAGATTCTTTCACCGTCGTTGTCTATGATCGGTTCGCTTTCTACAGGCAAATAGATACCATCGCGCTCCAGCACAGTCGATTCACGGAGCATACGAAATTGATAAAGATCAACAAAGACCTCTACGACTCCATCGATCGGATCATAATTCAGCTTCCCCTGGTAAGATGCGACTAAATCCTGTAACAGGATATACGGTTTGCCATCGAACATCCGGATCTTAAAAGGAGTATATACAGGTTCCTGAGCATCGGCAACTTCATCTTCCTGCGCTGTCTGATCTTTCAGTTGGGACGGTACGTCAGAAGTTTCGTCGTTATTGCCGCCATTCTCTGTTGACGACCCCTTTTCTGACTTGAATACATCCAAAGATGAAGAATAAACCCCGATGAACGTGAGTAAAAGAAGTAAAATCAAGACACTGACGATGATGATCCCCTTATTTTCTTTCATGATCGATGAAACTCCCCGCTTATTTTTTGGATTGCTTTTCTTCTATTTTTATAACGATTGACCTTCTATATGATAAACAATAACGAAATTTTTTCGCAAAAACAACTGAGAAACGGTTCAAAAAGACGGGGCTGTTGCCTGTTGCAACAACCCCGTCTTGATTCCTTTTATCCTTAACTATTAACGAACATAGATCCTGTTTTCTCCCACCGTTACAAAATCAGTGGCAGGTGTTTTCATTAAAAATTTTACTTTATAATGATCACTGGATCCATCAAAGGTAAAATCTTTTACTTGATCGAGGTACAAAAATGTCGTATCGGTAAATAATCTAATGGGACTGCTGTATTTTTCTTCTCCATTTGCGTCCGTGATAATCAGTTTAAAATACAACTCTTCAGCCCTGGGCGCCTCAGCAACTTCTGCAAGAACACCAAATGAACCTGTTTCACCCTTTTTTACTGCCAAAAAGGGATTGACCAATTGATATTTACCGTCATCCTTTACCTTGATCTCTTTGGCTACTACAATGTTCACATAAGGTTTAACAATATTGACATCTTCGTCGTTGTATAAGACAAACCCTCCCATCGCCTGTGCAAGGGCACGAACGGGAGCAACCGTTGTTCCGTCCACCTTAAAGGATGGAATGGTAGAAACAATTTTTTCACCGTTTACGTGAACATCAACTGTGGGAAATTGGTTTTTAAAAAGATCACTGACCGGTTTACCATAAACGGAGGTAATGCCGATCGCGAATAATAATATGAGCAGAAGAATAATGGCTCTGGGTTTCATCCTGGTTGACCTCCAGTGTTTGCAAATAATATTTCAATCTATAAACTTATACGCATAAGTGTCTCATTTGTTTTGAATTTTTTTTTAAAAAAATGACGAGAGGGGGAAAAACGTTGACGTATCGGCAATTAAAATGGCTTATTATTATTATACCAAGCCTGACCATCGGGATGTGGGAATTTGTTCGCCACCGCTATCTGCTTTCAGTGATCTCCATGGAACTGGGAAACTGGCTGTCTCCCTTCATCACGCTGGCGGTTTCACTTTTGTTTTTGACAAGATTATTCGATATGATTGAAAGAGCACATAGAGCACTGGAAAAAGAAAAGGCAACCAAAGCCGTTGCGGAGGAACGAGAACGGATTGCGCGGGAAATTCACGACCGTGTCGCCCAGTCCCTCTTTTTCCTTCATGTGAAAGCCCAAAAAATCCGTGAGAAAACTCAAAAAAACGAAGCGGTTGAGGAAGATATCGATAAAATGATTCACTCCCTGAGAAAAACCCACAGTGACGTGCGACAGGCCATCCGTAGTTTAAAACAACCGGCAGAAGACATCTCCCATCTGTGGCATGAAACGATTACCCGCATGATCAGACAGTTCGCTGACGAAAGTCAGCTTGAGGTTACTATGGATATCGGGGAGGAACATTCACTCACCTCACGTGAAAAAGTGGAGTTAATTTCCTGTTTGAACGAATTGCTGGTCAACATTCAAAAACATGCGTCCGCTACCCGCGTACATGTAGAATATAAAGAAACAGGAAAAGGCTGGTTCCTTCGCGTTTCCGATAACGGAGCTGGGATCGGAGATCTTGATCAATTGCGTGATAAAGGTTATGGAATTGGTATGATGGAAGAACGCCTGCAACCGATTGGTGCCAGACTCATTTTTTACAAAAATAACGAAAACGGCAGAGGAACCGTAGCGGAAATTCGCAAGGAAAGGGGGTAGTTTCCCATGTATACCTTTTTGGTGGTCGATGACAGTTCGGAAGCTCGCGAAGCCATTTCCGACATCCTCTCACTCGAACCGTCATTCTATGTGATCGGACAGGCCAGTAACGGTAAAGAAGCCCTCAAATTTTTGCAAAATCGCAAAGCCGATATTGTATTGATGGATATCAACATGCCGGAAATGAACGGATTTGAAGCAACCAAACAGATTAAAACCCTTTTTCCCGATATTACGATTATCATGCTTAGTGTATCCGATGATGTGCAGGATTTTTTTGAAGCACTCAAACTGGGAGCGCAGGGATATCTGGTTAAAAATCTTGAACCGCAGTTATGGCTCGATTATCTGCGAAGCGTGGCCACAGGGGACACTCCGCTGGAAAAGGGGATCGCCATGCGCATCTTACAGGAATTTACCGAAGGCGGCGGTAAAGCTCAACAACAGAAGGAACAGTTTCATTCCCTTACAAAAAGGGAACGGGAAATTTTGCAGTTGGTTGCGGAAGGTTATACCAATCGTGACATCGCCTGTAATTTAACGATTTCTGAAAACACGGTCAAAAATCACCTGAAAAATATCCTGCAAAAATTACATGTCAAAAATCGCGTACAACTGGCCCGATATGCAGCCGAATTTAAAAACAAAGGATATCCCCTATAGACATGTCAAAATTTGTTCACCAAAAATAGCCCGATGGGGCTATTTTTTTTGATTATGATTCAAACTATTCTTAAAGTGCGCGTTCTATCAGGAGTCTCGCGATAACGGGAGGTGAACCCTGATCTATCAAAAAATACAGTGGTTGATCATCATGCTTGTACTGTTATGGACCATTGAGCCGGTTATACCGGTATCGTCTGCTTCCGGACAGGAATCTTCTGGCCGGATCCACCATGTCTCCGCTCAAACGGGTGATCTTGCAGAGATACTGGATCAGGCAGAAGACGGAGACACGCTGATCCTGAAAGAAGGTGTACATCAACTTGAAGAGACGGTGATGGTCACTAAACAGGTAACGATTCGCGGGAACGGGGACGCTGTCGTTGCAGGAAAAATTTATCCGCTTTTGCAACTGGAAGGGAAAGGCGTTGTCGTCCGGGGATTAACTTTCCGATATGAGGGGACTGCGAGCGGGATTGAAAACAGTCTTTTGCTCCTTCGCGGAAGTCAATTTTTGATTGAAGACAATCGCTTTGAAAACCAGTCGGTCAGCGGGATAAAGCTTGTCCGTACCGATCATTCCCGTATAGAAAACAATGTGTTTACGGGACGGCCGGAGTGGTCAAAGAGTATGCGCGGCAATGGCGTCTATTTACAGGAATCCCATGATAACATGCTCATACACAACAGTGTTATTGCTGTGCAGGACGGGTTTTATGTGTATGATTCTCATCGCAATCAGTTTCAAGCCAATCAGGTACAAGACTCACGTTATGCCATTCATCTGATGTATTCCGGCGAAGCGGTGATTGCTCATAACAGGACGATCAATAATGTTACCGGTGCGATGATCATGGGGTCTTCCGGAGGAGAAGTGAAAGAAAACCTGTTTTCATTGAATACCAGCTATAACGGTTGCGGGATTCTCCTTTATGATGCGCAAAAGTTTGACATTCATCATAATGAAATTCGCCAAAACGGGATGGGCGTATATCTGGAGGAGGCTTACAATAACAGTATTTACCTCAATCAGATCCGATATAACCATCGTGCCTGGGTAACGAAGGCAGCCAACAGCGGAAACCGGATATATGAGAACAATATGTCAGGAAACGTTGATCCCCTGACGGTACAGGGAAAAGAACTGGGAGAACCCTTTGCCGATCAGACGTTTAACAACTACTGGGATGAACATCACGGTTTTGATCTCGATGGTGACGGGTTCAGCGATGATCCCTACAGAAGACAAAACATTCTGGCCTTCTACACTTCACGCTCGCCCGCCTTGCAATGGTTTTTCGACAGTCCTGTGATGATGATCTTGCAATACAGTACACCGGACAACATGGCTGTGGATGAAAAACCTGCACTTCATCCCGCATACGCGGGAACGGAACGGAACGAAACGGATTTATCGGCAACAAATTCAGGTTCTTTTTTATGGATGGGAACAGGACTAATTTTGATTAGCATCATACTTATTCTGGGAGGTTTTCGACATGAAAAAAATGAGTAATTGGATTCTTTTGGCTGTGTTGTTTAGTGTGGTTGCAGCGGCAAGTGGTTGCGGAAGTGCTTCGGCCCAACCTGTGGATATCAATCCGGAAACGGATAAATGTGATGTATGCCATATGATGATTAACGACGAAAGATTCGCAGCAGAAATCGTAACTGAGGACGGTACAGTATACAAATACGATGACATCGGATGTCTGAACAAACATGTGCATGATCAACCCGAACTGGATCAGGAAGCCAAGTTCATTCATGATTATGAAATGAACGGATGGGTTGCGATGGAAGAAGCAGTTTATGTTTATCATCCGGAAGGAATGTCCCCGATGGCATACAACATCTATACTTTTAAGAATAAAGAAGATGCCCAGGCATATGTCGATGCCAACGGCGGTACGATGATGAGTGCGGAAGATCTTAAAAACCACACCTGGGAACGACATATGACGGAAGAAATGAAGAAAAAAATGATGGAAAAACACAAAATGGATATGAACCAAGATCAGATGGAAATGAATCAAAATGATTAAACCATTCGTGTGGGTGCCGATCGCCCGTTTTGAATGGAAACATGCGGTTCGTCAATGGTGGATGGTGACATTTACCCTTGTGTTTCTCCTGTTTCAGACCATGTTTCTCATTTCAGAATGGTCCGCTTCTGCATCCCCCGGATTTTCCGGTTTTCATCGCATGACCGGGCAACTGCTCAACATGAATCTATTGATGCTGCCGATCATGGCGATGTTAATGGGAAGTTTATCTGTTGCAGGGGATAAAGAAGATCAGCAATGGGATTTGCTATCCACCTATCCCCTTCCCCGCTTTTTGCTGATATTGGGGAAGTTTACAGGGTTATTGACGGCATTTACGGCAATGATCACATTATCCTACGGGATTCTCGGAATCGCAGGCTATTTTCTTCTTCCCTCTGCATCGATACAACCACTGATTGTATTTTTAATGAATAGTATTGCACTCATCATCGTATTTCTCAGTATCGGAATATTGATGGGAAAACTGGCAAAATCACGTCTGCAGGCGATCGCACTAAGTGTCGTAATATGGTTTTTCAGTCTGTTTGTGATTCCCTTTCTTACGCTCAATCTTGCTTTGTTTATGCCTGCGATGTGGGTTAAAAGCTGGATCGGATTATCCACATTGATAAATCCTGCTGAGTTTATGAGAGTCTCCTCCATTTTTTTACTCGGGAATGGAGAGATTCTGGGAGCCCCATTTTATCAGTGGAATGAATGGTTCACTTCAGCAGCCGGTTATGTGGCTGTATGGGGATATTCACTGGGCTATGCCGGTTTGATTTTGTTTTTATCCTCCCTGCGGCGGAAAGGAAGGTCATAAACATGGGAATGTCTGAATCGACACATCCTGTAGTAAGAGTAGAGAACCTGAGCAAGAAAATTAAATCTCACACGATTTTAGAACCGGTTTCATTTGAACTGGAAGGCGGGACATGCCTCAGTTTATGCGGTGGCAACGGTGCCGGCAAAAGTACATTAATTCGTATGCTCGTGGGGATTTTGCCTCCTTCTCAGGGTTTGATTCACTTATTCGGACGGAACGGACAACGCCTGAACGATGAAGCCCGTTCCATGATCGGCTATATGCCGGATCAACTTATTTTCCCGCGGGCGATGACTGCGCTGGATATTCTTCTATTTTACGGATCCTTGAGGGGTGTTGATCGAAGACGGATCAGTGAAGTTCTTGAAATGGTCGGATTGTCCCGTGTAGCAGACCAAAAGGTGGGAGGTTTCTCCAAGGGAATGAACCAGCGTCTTCTTTTTGCACAGGCCCTGTTGCACAATCCTGCCCTCATCCTGATGGATGAACCTACCGGAGGACTGGACCCCAATTGGATTATTACATTCGAATCGATCGTGCAAAATTTAACGAAACAGGGGACCACGATTATTTTTTCGACTCATGATCTGCGTACGGTGGAACAGGTGGCCGATCGAGTGATCATCCTCGATCGCGGAAAAATGCTGGTGGATCAATCCGTTACGGAAATAAAAGAAACATACGGTTCAGTAGAACATGCATTTTTTGCTTTTTTGTAGAATTGTCACGAATTATCCCCCTTTTTGCTTAGTAATTTGTGGTAATATGAGAATAGTTGTATTTCATTTTGCATTGCAAGAAGGGGGTTTTTCATGTTTTCACAGAAAAAAAGCCAGACCCGTCAATCCTTTCAATTCAGCCTTGTTAAAAAATTTGTGACGGGGATCACCGTTTTATCCGTCGTCACTTATGGAACCAGCGCATTTTTTATTTTTTTTCTTAAGGACTTTTTCTCTTTTATCCCCTATGGATTGTATGTGTTGTCAGTTCTGTCTCTCGGAATCATCTGGTCAGGGATTTTAGGATGGATTGCAGCCCGCTGGTTAATAAAACCGATTACCCGTTTGAACGATACGGCACAAAAAGCATCGACGGGGGATCTTACAGTTAATGTGGATATTCCGAAAGGACGGGATGAATTGCGGGCACTCTCTGAATCTTTTCAGCAGATGATCGTAAATCTACGCGACATGATACATAACATTCAGGATAATTCCCGTCAAACAACTCAGAGTGTGGATGAGTTGAAAAATGCCACCGACATGGCCGCCAACCAGACGGAAGCGATCAGTCACACGATTGAAGAAATCGCCAGGGGAGCAGAAAAACAGGCACTGGCCTCTCAAGTGACACTATCCTCAATAGAGGAAGTGAACCGCCTTTCTGAACAGGCCAATGGTCGTGCGACACGTTCCAAGGAGCAGACCGACCATATGGTGAAAACCATCCGGCAGAGCACGATGGTGGTTGAGTCCCTGGTCCAGGGTATGCAGCGTCTTGCAGAGGAAAATGAAGCATCCATTCAAGTAGTTCGCAGGTTGGAACAAAACGCACGTGAAATCGGAGACATTTCTGAAGTTGTAGGAGAAATTGCAGAACAAACAAATTTGCTCGCTCTTAACGCATCCATTGAAGCTGCCCGTGCCGGAGAACACGGTAAAGGTTTTGCCGTGGTAGCAGAAGAAGTTCGTAAACTGGCCGATCAAAGCAGTCAGGCCGTTCAAGATATCAATCGCCTCATTAAACAAATGCAAGAGGAAGTCGGACACTCCGTCAAACAGATTGAGTCCCAGGTGGAACTGGCCAGTCGTGAATCCAGGCGTGGTCAGGAAACGACACAGGCACTTCGTGACATCAGTCACTCGGTAAATGATGTCGTTGTTTCAGTGGAAGAGATCGTAGAACTTATTAAAAAACAGGCTGAAAATATGGCACAGACTGCTGCGGAAGCGCGCGAGGTTGCTGCCGTTGCTCAACAAACGTCTGCCGGGGCCGAAGAGGTCGCCGCCAGCACGCAGGAGCAAACGGCAGTTATGGAGGAGATTGCTTCATCCGCTCAGGTGCTGTATGATCAAGCAATGAAGTTGCAACAACAGGTGAGTAAGTTTCGGATATGATCTCGCGCATGACGTTGACAGGCAACGATTGGTATCGCCTGTCAACGTTTCTTTTTTTAGAGTGAATGCCCGTGCCTTTCGTCCTCGTTCCTTTCATACTCTTGTTCCTGTCGTAAAATTTCTTCAACAGAACGTTTTAAAGCTGCCTGCGGTCCTTCGAAATGCTTTTTGTAATATGCAAAATCCATGATCATCAATAAGATGAACATGCCGGCAAGTGCGTAAGCAGCATTTTGATTCGGTGGGATCACCATAATAATGGAAATGAATATGATCCAGATCAGGCTTATTACGTTTATGGGTTTACTCCACTTGCCAAGGTTCCATGGTCCGTAATGTTTCCGCTGAAATACCCCTTTTGATTCTGCACGAAGCTTTAAATAGATCGGAATCCCGTATGCAACATATAATCCGACTACGCTTACCGCTGTCAAAAATGCCAGTGTTGTATATTCCGTATTGGGATTATATGTTTTAACAACATAATCGAACAAAGCCAGAGCAAATGACAGCACGACCGCCAACCAGATCGCCATGGCAGGAGTACGGTATTTTTTGCTGATCTTGCCCCAGTATCGGCTTAACGGCATGCCATAATCCCTGGAAAAAGCATACATCATACGAGAAAATGAGGTTACGGAAGATAACCCGCAAAAGAACATGGCAAATGTTACCATCCATAGTACAATCGTACCGAATGTGCCTCCGAGTGCCTGACTGATGACATAAATGAATGCATTATCTGAAGAAACGGCTCCGGCGGCATCATGAATCGACAGGGTAACAAAGGCAAGCATGATAAATCCAAATACAAAGGAGAATGCGACCGAGGTAAATATTCCCCATGCTGCTCGTACCCTGGGGTGTACTGTCTCCTCAATGGTATGAGCTGAAGCGTCATATCCGGTAAAAGTCCATTGGGCCTGCAGCAGACCGATCAAGAAAGCGAGCGCATATGGCTTGTCTGAAAAAGTTTGACCTACCTGAAATAAGTAATCGATCGGCTGCAATCCGCCTTTTGTAAAGAAGGACAAACTCACAATCAAAATTGCGACAACCGCGATATGATACCAAGCGGAAAAATCATTGAGCCTGGCCACGATACGAATTCCTACATGATTGAGAAAACCGTGAAGCAAAAGTACAATCCCGAAAACGATCAGTATGGAAGTCTCTGTCGATGTGTATCCGAATACGGCAGACAGTAACGGATCCGCAAAAAGTGCGACCGAGTAATCAATTCCCGCCACAATCCCGATTTGCCCGATTAAGTTAATCCAGGCGGCATACCATCCCCATCGTTTGTTGGCCAGAATTGCGGCCCAGTGATAAATGGCTCCCGCAGTAGGTATGGCTGAAGCAAGCTCTGACATGGACGCGGCGACCAGCAAAACAAACAGAGCAACCAGGGCCCATCCGAAACCCATCATACCCGGACCGCCATAGTACAGACCATGTCCGTACAAAGAAACGGCTCCCGTCAGAATGGAAATGATGGAAAATGAGATGGCGAAATTAGAAAAACCCCCCATGTCACGCAATAGTTCCTGGGCATAACCAAACTTATTGAGGTCATGTTTATCTTCCAGTAATTGTCGACTTTTATCCACGCTCATAAATTTCCCCCCTTCATGTTATTGCTGTCGATTTGATCCAATGAATGACTCATGTTTGTCATGATCAAATGATCGAACTCCCTGATTGGCCTTAACACTGATGGCTATCCCTACAACAAGAGTTAATAATACAAGCAGTAACCCCAGAACCGTGGTCAAATGATTACCTCCCTTCTTCATTCGTCATCGTAATGAAAAATATATTTTAAAAGTAATTACTTGTAATACCGCCATCGATATTAATCACTGCACCGTTGGTCCAATCCGATTCGTCCGATGCGAGATAAATCGCGCAGTATATAATGTCTTCCGGCCTGCCGAAACGTCCGCTCGGCTGACGATTCAAACGAACCCTGCGCGCTTCTTCATCCTTCAACAGCCACTCTGTGAGAAGCGGCGTTTCAATGGGGCCGGGGCAAATGGCATTACTCCGGATTCCTTTTGGACGGAACTGAATGGCCAGTGATTTGGTTAAGGCAACCACCGCACCTTTGGAAGCGGTATAGGCATCCTG
This sequence comes from Bacilli bacterium, assembly GCA_041686735.1. Classification (GTDB taxonomy): domain Bacteria; phylum Bacillota; class Bacilli; order JACDOE01; family JACDOE01; genus JAWLDF01. The sequence continues at coordinate 39,462 of JAWLDF010000001.1, read as the reverse complement.
CGGTACCGAGCAACCCATAAAGGCTACAAACGAGGCGATGTTAATGATCGAACCGTTTCCCGCTTTCAGCATCTCGGGAATCACATATTTACACATCAGAAAAATCCCTTTTACATTCACATCCATCACTTTATCCCAGACTTCAACGGAGGTGTTAATGACAGATTCGTCCTCTGCCGGCATAATTCCCGCATTATTATAAAGAACATTTATTTCACCGAAATGATCGATAGTATCCTGCACGGCACTTTTAACACTCTGTTCATCAGCGACATTGCATTGAAAGAACTCAGCTTCGCCGCCGTTTTTCTTTATGATGTCAACCGTCTCCATGCCGGCCTGTTCATTAATTTCAAATACAGCCACCTTAGCTCCTTCCTCTGCAAACATAAGGGATGCTTCCCTTCCCATTCCTCCACCTGCTCCCGTGATAATCGCTACTTTGTTTTGTAAACGCATTTTTATCTCTCCTCCTCTTGATTATCCCTGTTCAAAATATCTTGTCCGTTCCCAATCGGTGACAAATTGATCGAACATCTGTTGCTCCACTTTCGCCATATTGACATAATGATTGACCACCTGATCGCCCAGCAGTTCACGTACAACCGGACTCTCATTAAAAATTCCGGCAGCTTCATTTAACGTAAAAGGTACCCTGTTTGCGTCCTTTAGTGCATAAGCATTGCCCTTTAACTCATCGGGTAAGGTCAGTTTGTTTTCAATGCCGTGCAGACCGGCACTGATCATGGCAGAATAGGCAAGGTACGGATTGATGTCGGCTCCCGGAATCCTGCTTTCGATTCTTAAGCCCTGTTTGTCTCCGACAATGCGGAATCCGGCCGTTCTGTTATCATAACTCCATACCACATAAACGGGCGCCCAGCTTTCCAGGGCATATCGTTTATATGAATTGATATTCGAAGCGAAGAAAAGTGAAAAATCACGAGTATACGAGATAAGCCCTGCTAAAAACTGTTGCATATACTCCGACATATGATAAAGTTCTCCCTGAGGATCATAGAAAAGATTCTGTTTGTAATCCCTGTCCCACATACTGATGTGCATGTGACCGCTTGAACCCGTCCATTCCCGGAAAGGTTTGGCCATAAATGTAATGGAATAATTGTTTTGCATGCAAATCTCCTTTGCCCCGTGTTTAAACAACACATGCCTGTCTGCCGAGGTAAGAGCATCGGAGTAACACATGTTAATCTCATGCTGTCCCGAATAAGCCTCTCCTTTTGAAGATTCTATAGGGATCCCGTATTGATTCATGTATTGTCGAATGGTTCGATAAATCGGTTCATTGCGGGAAGCCTGCAATAAATTGTAGTCTTCATTGTAGTGACCGGCGCTGCGTAAATCGCGGTAGCCCTTTTGATGGATCTCTTCATAGGATTCTTTGAAAAGATAAAATTCCAGTTCACTCACCATGTTAAAGCAAAAGCCCTTCTCTTCCGCTTTTTTCAGCTGATTTTTTAATATACTGCGCGGTGCAATCGGGATCAGTTCCCCACTTTTTTCATCAACTGAATCTGCCAGTACGAGGGCTGTTTTCTCAAGCCAGGGTACGATTCGCAGCGTGGACCAGTCCGGCTTTGCGAGCCAGTCCCCGTACCCATTTTCCCAGTTCATCAATTCGAAGCCCTCCGGTGTATTCATCTCCATATCGGTTCCCAACAAGTACTTGCAAAAATGTGTTCCCTTTGAAATCCCGCTTTCCAGGAAAAAATCTCCCGTAAGCCTTTTCCCCATCAGACGCCCCTGCATATCACAGATGGCAATGATCACCGTATCGACATCTCCGTTACGAATCGCTTCTTCCAACTGTTCTTTTGTAATGACCCCCTGAAGTTTCAATGCGCTCATGTTTCCCCCTCCTATTCTCCAAGATTTAATGAAACATATTTAATGTTTAAAAACTCTTCCAGTCCGTAGTGCCCTCCCTCTCGTCCCATGCCGCTTTCTTTAATCCCTCCAAAAGGAGCCTGCGGGACACTGAGAGACGTGGAATTGACGGCAACCATCCCTGTTTCAAGACTTTCCGACATCCGGTATACGCGCGCGACATCTTTTGTGAACACATACGCCGCCAGTCCATAAGGAGTGTTATTACAACGTGAAATCACTTCTTCTTCACTCTCGAAAGTCAATATGGGAGCAACCGGTCCGAAAATTTCTTCGTGTACTAGTCTCATCTCTTGATTGACTTGATTGAGCACCGTCGGTGCATAATAATGTCCGTTTTGGTATTTTTCTTCCTGTAATCGCTTTCCCCCGCACAGGATGTGTGCCCCTTTCTCCCTGGCATCTTCGATGAGTGATTCAACCTTCCTCAATTCCGAGCCATCGATTAAAGGACCGAGATTGACATCGGGTTCCGCTGGCGGTCCCACTTTAAGCCGCCGTACACGTTCCACAATTTTTTCCGTTAATTCATCAGCCGCTTCTTGATGTACATAAATTAAATTGATCCCATTACACACCTGACCGCAGTTTTCAAATTTGTTGGCGACGATGGCATCAGCCGCCAGATCCATATCGGAATCGGGAAAAATAATCACCGGCGCATTTCCTCCCAGTTCCAGTGAAATTCTCTTTACCTGATCGGCCGCTTTTCTCATCAACTCCTTTCCGACACCGGTGGAGCCGGTAAACGAGATTTTGCGTACCCTGGAATCGGATAACAGCGTGTCTCCGATTTCAGAAGATTTTCCCGTAACCAGATTGGCTACACCTGCAGGAATTCCTGTGTCCATCAAGTGTTGAAATAACGCAATAGCAATCATCGGGGTCTGGGAAGCAGGTTTTAAAATGACGGTACAACCTGCTGCCAGTGCAGGGGCCGTTTTCCTGGTCACCATGGCAGCCGGAAAATTCCATGGTGTGATCAAAGCGGCGACTCCCACCGGTTGACGAAAAACCATAATTCTTTGATTTTTTTTAGATCCGGGGATCAATTCACCATAATTTCTTTTTGCTTCTTCTGCATACCAGTAAATGAAATCACAGGAGCCCTCGATTTCTTCCCTTGATTCCCTGACGGGTTTGCCCTGCTCGGCGGATAAGATTTCCGCCAGTTCAAGGGAATTCTTCAAAATACGATCTGCCCAGTCCTGTAAATAATGGGATCTCTCCCCGGCAGGCAGAACAGACCATGTTTTATAGGCATTGAAAGCTGATTCAATAGCCTGTTCTGTCACCTCGCGCCCCCCGTTTGGAACAATCCCAACTTTTTCACCGGTGGCCGGGCTAAAAACTTCCTTTGTTTCCGGCAACGTGACCTTTTCACCGTTGATCCACAAATGATTAAAACGGTCCATCATTTCAATCTCCCCCTTTTGCAGTCTGTTCAATTAACCATTGGAATGGGACAAGCCCCTCTTTCAACCGGACCGCCATCATCTCGGGATGCCATTGAATGGCCAAAAAATTGGGATGATCGGGATGTCTGAGCCCTTCTATAATGCCGTCTTCTGCCACTGCTGTGACTTTTAACCCTTTGCCCACTTCATTTATGGCCTGATGATGATAGCTGTTTACTTCTATTTCATCCGCCTGATAAAGATTCGTTAGCATTGGATCGGTTAATCTCACGCGATGAGCGAGATACCATCTCGGTGCTTTGGAAAATTGATGGGACAAAACATCGTGAGAATAATCGGATATATCCCTGTACAAAGTGCCTCCAAAATATATGTTGATCAACTGTAGTCCACGGCATATGGCAAGGATCGGTTTATTCAGTTTTATTGCTTCTTCGATCAGTTTCAATTCGAATCTGTCTCTTTCAGGCGCCAGTTGCCAGCACCTTAAATCCGGTCTGGATTGATAGAGTACGGGATCAATATCTTCTCCACCGCTCAAAATCAGTCCGTCGAGAGATTCAACAATCTGCCGGCAGTGCGAAAGATCACCCACGGGAATGGAGATGGGTACCCCGCCTGTTTGAAGAACGGCATGAATATAATCATGTCCGATCACACTGAATCCCTGTCCCGGTACTCCTCTGAAAGAGCCGCCAAACCCTTCTTCACCTGCCACATGATATCCGGTGATTCCGATAAACGGACGTTTCATCTTGATTCCCCTCCATAAACAAAAGGCGCCGATAAAATACGATAATCGTATTTTTAACGGACGCCTTTGCCCTATGTATTTATTTTTGTGCTTTCGTTTAATATCTCTTGGGCTATGATTTCTATCGGGATGCCTTCGTTCATACTTTTCCTTCTTAAAGTATGATATGCCTGTTCTTCTGTAATATGATCCCTTTTCATCAAAATTCCTTTGGCCTTCTCTATCGTCTTTCTGGACTGAAGTTTCTTCTCCAGTGCGTGAATGTCTCTTTTCAGTGTAGAAAAACGTTCGGCCTGACTGAGGGCAATTTCGATTGATGGAATCAGATTCGATTCCCTGATCGGCTTGACAAGATAACCGATAATGTTGGCATGTTTTGCTTCTTCAATTAAATCCCTTTGACTGTAAGCAGTAAGAATGAGAACGGGAACATTGATTGAGCGGGTGATGATTTTACTCGCCTTTAACCCATTCATCCCGGGCATTTTTACATCCATGATGATGAGGTCCGGATTTGTAGTATGTGCCAGCTCGATTGCTTTTTCTCCATCACCTGCTTCCCCTGCGATTTCATAGCCGGCCTCAATTAACATCTCCTTCAAATCCATGCGAAGAATCGATTCATCTTCCACCAGCAATATTCTTGCCTGAGTCATCCGTTCACCTCTTCTTCCTGTGGAAATTCGATAACAGCCCTGGTTCCCGAAGAAAAAGAACTCAGTGAAAAAGAGCCGGACAGATCATGTTCTGTCAACGTTTTTACAATCTGTAACCCCAGTGATTCCTCTGTATGTTGAACGGGTATTCCAACACCGTCGTCGATAATTTGAAGCGAAATTTTCCCGCATTCATTTGCGATGGAAACCTTGATGAGACCGTTATTTCGATTGGTAAAGGCATGCTCGATACTGTTTTGAATCAGTTCGTTCACTATCAAAGCAAGGGAAACGGCCCGGTCAGATTTTAACGAAATAGCTTCTCCTTCAAACAATATCCGGATTTCTTTTTCCGGCCATCCGCTGCTTTGTACCAGCATGTTTCCGATCTTTTTGATCATCTGAAAAATTTCAACTTCATCAAGTCCTGTATTGGAAAGGACTTCATGAACCGTGGCGATGCTCAAAATCCGATGAAGACTTTCCTCAAAAAGCGCCCTCACTTCCGGCGGAACTCCCCGTCTCATTTGCAATCGCAACAAACTGGCAACGGTTTGCAAATTATTTTTTACCCTGTGATGGATTTCCTTAATGACAGTGGACTTTACCATCAACTGGCGTTCCTTTTCTCTAAGTTCCGTCAGATCCCTGATCAAAAGAAGAATCCCGCCGGCACCATTGTTTTTACGCAATGATATCCCTTTAATGACAAAGGTTTTCCTGCCTGCGTTTATTTCTTCAAACGTAACATCATCCTTTTGTAAATCGATATCTTTCAAAAAATTGAAGTGATTTATGATGGGAGTTCCCATGTAATCTCCGACGTTTCCCATCTCCATCATTAAATTTATGCCATTTGAATTGGTATAAATGATTCTTTCATTTTCATCCAGCAGAAAAAGGGCCTCCTGAATCATATCGGAGATAAATGATTCCTGTTCGGTGATTCCGATTAAAGTTTTGCTCAACTGTTCCGTAGTTTGATACAACTTCTCAATTTGATTTTCATGTTCTAACTGAGTGGTGATGTCCTGTTCCATGATGAGGGAACCGATCGTTTTACCTTTTTGAGTTTTGATGGGAACGACACTTTGTTTGACGGACTTCCCTTCCTGAGTGATGGCCCGGTTTCGAATGGTCGGTTTTCCTGTCCTGTGGGTTCGAATCACTGCCGGTTCATAGGAGTCATAGGCAAACAATCCCACAACCGATTTGTTGTACAAAGAAGGACCGGTCTGAGGAGAAGCTTCGGCGACAACAATAGCGTGTTTTCCGTCTTTTGTCGGGCAATCAATAAAAACGTTAGCTTGAGCAAGATCTGAGATCATTTGCAAATTACGAGCCACATCATGAATGATGGCAATTTCGTCGTTTGTCAATGAAGTATGCATCTGACAAATCTCGGTGATTTTGCATAAATTGCTCATTGATGATGTGCTCCTTTCGCGAAAAAAAACACCTCAACGAGCACGAAAATCAGTACTGTTGCAGGCGCCTTTGCCCTATAAACTATTATTTTTCACTAGTTTATCAAATAGTTTGAAAAGTGTCAATTTAAAATTTATTACCGTGATTATACAGATTCATTTACCGGTTATGATCTCTTATCATCATTAAAATCTACATTCCTGCGGCAGAACGTCGACAAAAGCCTGGATGCTCGGCTGGCGGATCGATCCGTCCCCGGTCCAATCCATAAATTTAATTTTTGCCGTGACGAAGGGTTTGAGCCAGATCGCATCATTCAGTCTTCCCGGCCTGTTTGCAAAAGGGCGCTCATCGGTTATGAGCGGTTTAATCAACGTCGTGAAGTTGCGCCAGTCCTCCCGCGTCAATTTTCCCGTTCCGGCATGCCCGATATACCACAGTTCCCCTATTTCATTATATAATCCCAGCAACACAGCATTCACCACCCCCGCACGCAGGGTGACACCGCCGACCACAGCAATCAGATCACGATAATTTTTTTTCTTCTGCCAGCGGTTGTTTTTGCCCCCGATCACATATTTGCTATCGAGATCTTTAAGCACGATTCCTTCCATTCCCTGTTGCTCGATGACATCATACAGTGTTTCCGCATCGTGATGGGATGAAACCAGTTGAATATGATCCCCCGGCATGACAATATCCGACAAAATCTCAAGCCGTTCCCTCAGCGGCAAATGATGAATCCAGCGACCGTTGTTGAAAATCACATCAAAAACCATATAGGTGACGGGAACAAATTTTTGCGCCTGCTTCACCCGTTCCATGCGACGAATGCCATCGCGCCGCATCACTTCATGAAAAGACGGTTTCCCATCTCTGCCGAGGGCAATCACTTCCCCGTCAAGAATGACCGATTGCGCGCTGCAGTAGGAATCAATCGCAACCAGCTCGGGGTAATGCCGGGTGCGTTCATTTAATTTACGGTTAAACAGACGCGTTTCTCTGCCATCAAAATATGTCAGTACACGAACACCATCCCATTTGATCTGGGCAATCCACTGATCACCCCGGGGAATATTCTCCGTACTTACCGGCTCGAAAGGAATAATCGGTTTCATCTCCATCACCGGGCCACCTCACTAACCTTATTTTGCCTCGAAAACCCGATGTTTAGCCAAAAAACAGGAGCCCGTTTATTGATGTTGTAATGTACAGAGGCTGGTGGTCAAGCCCACAAACGTAATCGTGATGACAGAAAGAAAAAACGTTTCCTTTGAAATCAATAATCCCCCCATGCAGATGACGATCGCATCGATAACAAATATAACGACGCCCACATTGATTCGAAAAATTTTTGCAAGGAACTGGGCGAGCAGGTCCGTTCCTCCCGTGCTGGTATCGTGTCTTAGCATCATACCGATTCCCAGCCCGACAAGAATGCCGCCCGCAATCGAACTCAATACGGGTGGAACATAGACTTGAGAATGAAAATAACGATGTAACGGATGTAGTAAATCAATCATAAACGATGAAACCAGCAGCCCGTGAATGCTGTTGTAAAAATAGCTGCGGTAATGGATCCAGGCGAAGAAAAAAATGGGGATGCTTAAAATTATCATGGTCAGCCCGACCTTGATGTGAAGAAGATAACTCACAATCAACCCGATCCCGATGATCCCTCCATCCAATAATTGATAAGGCACCAGAAAAAAATTTATTCCGCTAGACAAAATCAAACTTCCCACGAGGATCGCTCGTGCTTTATGAAAAAAAGGCATATACCGAATCACTCCCCATTTCAGAGGGACATGTCTCATGTATATGCCATTGCCATCATGAACTTGTTCAATTTTTCCGGTCAATCGGGTCCGGTCAATCGGCATTCGATAAGCGATAATCCACCGTAACCTGACCCGTTTTTTCCCGCACATATCGGGTCAGTTCCACGCTCATTTCATAATTTGCAAAAGGCGTGATGATATAGATTCCTTTAAAATATGGGATGGTTATATCGATCAACTCTTTGGCAATCCCGATTCCTTCCTGTTTGGCGCGCTCGCCGCTGTACCGGCTCATCCGCTCCAGCGCGTCCGCTGACAACTTGATTCCCGGAACTTCATTGTGTAGAAATTCGGCATTTCTCTGACTGGTCAACGGCATGATTCCGATAAAAATCGGAATGTCGAGGTGACGGGTGCCTTCATAGATGCGGATAATCGTTTCCTCATCATAGACCGGTTGGGTCATAATAAAATCGGCCCCGGCCTCTACCTTCTTTTCCAGACGGCGCACCGCCGATTCAAATTTTCTCACGTGAGGATTGAAAGCAGCTCCCACCGTAAAGCGGGCCTGTTGCTTCAACGGGCGTCCGGAATAAGTCAAACCCTCATTCATTTGCTTGACCATGCGGATCAGATCAAATGATGTCATATCAAACACCGAACTGGCTCCGGGCAGATCTCCGAAACGCGACGGATCTCCCGTAATCACCAGAATCTGATGAATCCCCAGGGCGTGAAGTCCCATCAGATGAGATTGCTGACCGATCAGATTTCGGTCGCGACAGGCCATGTGAAGCAAAGGTTCAATTTTGAAGCGATTTTTGATGATGGCACCGAGGGCCATATTGCTCATGCGGGTTGTCGCCAGTGAGTTGTCAGCGAGAGTGACCGCATCCGCTCCTGCCCGTTCAAGTGCTTCTGTCCCCTGTAAAAACCGTTCGATATCCAGGTCACGTGGCGGGTCAAATTCAACAATGACCGTGTGCCGCTGTTTAACAAGGTCAACGACACTGGCGGAACGAGGTCCGACACCTCCGGGCATAAGATCCTGCGCCGGTACGACTGAAGGTTGGGGTATCGTGACCTCTTCCGGGACAGCGCAAGATACTTCTGTCACTGCTCCCCGGGATTCAGAAATCCGGTTTGGTGCAGATGCTGAAATAGAAGGCCGCACCCGTTTCGGCGCGAGATTCTTTAATACCGCAGCCATCGCTTCAATATGTTCCGGCGTGGTTCCGCAGCAACCACCGATCAGACGTACGCCGAGTTCATGAAAACGAAGGGCATTTTCCGCAAAATATTGCGGTGAAGATTTATATGCATACTCTCCATCGGTTACCGCAAGCCGTCCTGCATTGGGAAAAACAGATAAGAGTGTGTCCTCCGGTATTTCCGTTTGCTCCAACGAACGCAGAATTTCATTGGGACCCATGCGGCAATTGAGCCCGAGAATATCTGCTCCCGCCTCAGACAAGACACGAAACGCATCCGTCAATGAATATCCGTCACGGGTCCTGCCTATTTCAAGCAGGGCCAACTGTGCGATGATCGGAACCTGCGTCAGCGGACGAATTTCCTCTAGGGCAAGCACCAGTTCCTCTACATCGAGATAGGTCTCCAGCAAAATGGCATCCACTCCGCCATCCAGCAGTGCCCTGGCCTGTTGCCGGTACTGTGTACGGTACTCATCCAGTGCAGACGGCAACATTCTGCCGGCATGAATGGAACCGATACTACCCGCCACATAGGCATCGGCCGGAACCGCTTCACGAGCGAGTCGGGCAGCAGTATGGTTGATCTCCCAGACCCTGTCTTCCAGACCGTAACGTCCGAGCCGTTCCTCATGGGCACCGAACGTATTTGTCGTGATGAAGCGGGCACCGGCCTCATAATATGCCCGATGCACCCTTTTAATCACTTCCGGCTGGGTCAGATTCAGTTCTTCATAACATACTCCGACGGGAACGCCCTGTCCATATAAATAAGTGGCCATCGCCCCGTCGCCCACCAGCAGATGATCCTGCAGATAAGTTTTTAAATCCGGTTTCGTGTTCTTCTCTCCCAATGATCCTTCCTCCACTTATCCTTTTTTGCTTATCATTCACTCTGCTCCACACTGAAATAACGGGCTTCAGGATGGGAAAAGACCATGGCGGATACCGACGCTTCCGGATCCATCATAAACCCGTCCGTCAACTCGATCCCGATATCCTCGGGATGCATTAACCCGAAAAGTTTGGTCTGATCCTCCAGATTGGGACAGGCCGGATAACCGAACGAGACCCGGATGCCCCGATATTTGGCGGCAAAACGGTCCTGCATGGTCATATCTGCAGGATCCGGGATTCCCCATGCGTCGCGGATCATATGATGCAACCTTTCGGCAAAGGCTTCGGCTAGTTCCAGCGCCAGTGCCTGCAACAGATGGGAACGAAGATAATCCCCCTGCTCCTTCCACCGCTGCGACAGTTCACGGATTCCCTGTCCGGCCGTCACATTCAAGAAAGCAACATAATCCATCACACCGCTCTCCTTCGGTCTCACAAAATCAGCGAGACAGAGATATGGTGATTTGGGCTGACGCGGAAAAGTGAATCGTTCAATCTCCCGCGCCTGTTCCGGCCGGGCCGGATCCAATGCGGGGTCATAGATGATAATGTCGTTTCCTTCAGCCTGTGCCGGGAAAAAGCGGTACATACCCCGGGCCTTGATGTAGCCTTCTTTTTTCGCTTCCTGAAATAAGCTTTCCACATCCTGCAGCAATGACTTTGCTTTTTCGTCGCCCTGTTGCAGCAATGTTTCCACTTTTCCTTTGAGGCCGAGATGTTTGCCGAGTAACATCTGCATATTGAGATACGGTCGCAAATGATCCAGCGGATAGTCACGCAGGATATGCGGCTTCAGATCCGGCGGTGAATACACCGGGGCTTCTTGCGACACACTGGAGCGAATTAAGGATGTTGAAGTTCCCTTGTTGTCGGGATCCTGTTGTTTACTTGATTTTTGCTTCTCATTTTCACTCATGCGAAGCTGAGTCTCTTTCAATTCTTCCATGAGCCGGTTCCTTTTCTCAGGATGGACCAGTTGATTAGCCAGATCAAGTCCGTTCATGGCATCTTTCGCATAGACGACACCGCCCTCATATTGCGGAGCAATGCGGGTATGGGTGAATTTGCGTGTCAACGCTGCTCCCCCGACCATCAGCGGGACGTTGATTCCCGATGATTTCAGATCCTGGGCCGTGACAATCATCTGCTGCGCCGATTTTACAAGGAGACCCGAGAGACCGATGATATCCGGTTTTTCCTGCCGATAGGCTTCAATCAATTGCTCCGGTGGCACCTTGATGCCGAGGTTGACCACCTCATAGCCGTTATTGGATAAAATAATGTCCACCAGGTTTTTGCCGATGTCGTGTACGTCTCCTTTAACGGTAGCCAGCAAAATCTTGCCCTTGACGCTGCTTTCCTTTTTTTCCATATGGGGTTCAAGGTAGGCAACGGCGGTTTTCATCGATTCGGCACTCTGCAGCACTTCGGCTACGATCAGTTGGTTATCGTTGAACAGCCGTCCCACTTCCTCCATACCGGCCATGAGCGGTCCGTTGATGATGTCCAGCGGATCATCATATTTTTGCAGGGCCTGTTCCAGATCTTCATAGAGTCCGTCCTTACTTCCTTCTATAATATATTGAGCCAGTCGTTCTTCCAGTGACATGGTGTTCGTTTCTTTTTTGACACTCACCTTTTTCTCGCGATAGAACGCGGTAAACGACTGTAAAGTTTCATCATTGGTGTGAAAGAGCAGCTGTTCCGCCATCTTCTTCTCTTCGTCGGGTATAGACGCATAACGTTCCAGTTTTTCCGTGTTGACGATGGCGTAATCGAGGCCGGCCAGGGTGCAGTGATAAAGTAATACGGCGTTCAGTACTTCCCTTCCCGCCGGAGGCAGACCAAAGGAAACGTTACTTACCCCGAGAATCGTCTGGCATTGCGGCATCTCCTGTTTGATGAGGCGAATCCCTTCCACCGTTTCCGCCGCCGACCCGATATAAGCCTCATCACCGGTGCCCACCGGGAAAACAAGGGGATCAAAAATAATGTCCTGCGGCGATACGCCGTATTTGTTGACGAGCAGATCATAGGATCGTTTCGCCACTTCCAGCTTTCGTTCGCGGGAGACGGCCATCCCCTTTTCATCGATCGTTCCCACGACAACCGCCGCTCCGTAACGGTGAATGAGCGGAATCACCTGCGCAAACCGTTCTTCCCCGTCCTCGAGGTTGATGGAATTGATAATCGCTTTCCCCTGTGAAAATTTAAGCGCCGTCTCAATCACCTCAGGATCGGTGGAGTCGACCATCAACGGCACCTTCACCTTTTTGGTGACATAGGGCAGAAAGCGGAGAAAGTCTTCTTTTTCATTACGATCGGGGTCAGCGAGGCAGATGTCAATGATTTGCGCACCGCGCTTGACCTGGGCCCGGGCAATTTCCGACGCTTCTTCATATTGCCCTTCGGCAATAAGGTTACGGAATTTGCGTGATCCGATGACGTTCGTCCTCTCCCCGACCAGCAGGGGACGATTATCTTCCTCCACATAGACCGGTTCAATTCCCGAAACGGCGGGTGCATGCTCTCCCTGAATCAGTCGCGGAGTGTAACCCTTTAGTGCTGCGGACAGGGCACGGATATGTTCCGGAGTCGTGCCGCAGCAGCCTCCGGCAATATTGAGCCACCCCTTTTCGGCAAAACCGGCCATTTTTTGGGCCAGGGCCTGAGGGGATTCATGGTAATGACCGTCTTCATCGGGCAGGCCCGCGTTGGGATAACAGCTGACCGCGGTCGTTGCCAGGCCGGACAGTGTACGCAGGTGATCGCGCATAAATTCCGGTCCGGTGGCACAATTTAAACCGACAGACAGCGGTTTTAAGTGTTCAAGGGATATATAGAAAGCTTCGATATTTTGCCCAGCCAGGGTCGTTCCCATCGGTTCGATCGTGCCGGAAATCATCAACGGCAGGGTTGTGCCGGTCTCCTCAAAGGCTTTTTTAATCCCGATGCTGGCCGCTTTTACATTGAGCATATCCTGGGCGGTTTCCAGCAACAGCAGGTCGACGCCGCCTTCAATCAGGGCTCTGGCCTGTATGTAATAGGATTGGATCAATTCATCGAACGTGACTCCTCCGGTCACGGACAGGGTTTTGGTGGTGGGACCCATCGAACCGGCCACAAATCTCGGCCAATCGGGAGTGGACCACTTTTCAACCGCTTTTCTGGCGATTCGGGCTGCAGCCAGATTGATTTCTTCAGTACGATCCTGCAGATCATATTCGGCAAGGACGATATCGGTTGCGCCAAAGGTGTTGGTCTGTACGATGTCTGCGCCGGCTTCAAGATAGGATTCCGTGATGGATTGGATCAAGTCCGCTCTGGTCAGATTCAACATTTCATTGCATCCCTCATAGGCCTCTCCGCCGAAATCTTCCGCGCTGAGGTCCGCCTGTTGAATCATCGTTCCCATCGCTCCGTCGAGGATGAGAATTTTTTTCTTCATTTGTTGTTCTACCGGAGATATATTTTTACTTGTCATTTGATGCATGCACCTCAATTTAAATACAAATATATAAACGAAAAAAGGCCCGTCAGAAAAGGCCTTATTGACAAATGGCATATCTTTTGCTCATCTTGTTTTCACTATAAATGATCCGCTCCCTGCTGTCAATGAAAATGAGGGCTCTGGAAAGGTTTTCAGCACTTTTTGGGTGATTTTCTTTACATTTCGGTTATACCCCTATAACAAATTTTTATGAAAATCAGTCTGATTTTCATGCCCGTTTTTGGTGGATACCTATTGAAATCCTCAGAATACAGGTGTATACTTTGAATTATTCAAAATGAATAAAAGTAACGGAATTTTGTGGATTATTTTGCCGTAAAATAGGATTTATATGGATTTAATTCGTGACCTTTTGTTCATTTTGAAAATAAATCAAAAAGTGACGGACGATGATTCGATACAATGAAGATGCCAAAAAAAGTACGTTAAAAACGATTTTTCGTCTGATTCGCGATCACGGGGAGATGACGCGCTCGGAACTGGCTGAATTGACTTCTTTAAAACAGTCGACTTTGACCCGTGCGGTGGATCAATTGTTGCAGAGCGGCTGGATTAAGGAAAAAGGCCAGGCAGGCTCGACCGGCGGACGACGTCCCACTTTATATGAAATTGAAAAAAATGCCGGGTTCATGATCGGGATCGATATTTCGCGAACTTACTGCAGCCTGCTTTTAGTTAATCTGGCCAATGAAGTGCTGGACGAATCCCATTTCTCCATGCGTTCCGACCGTTCGCCCAAGCAGATGATCCGGCTGATGATCGAAGCAATCCATCAATTTTTGATTAAGCATCAGATCCTGAAGGAACAATTAATCGGCATCGGTATCGGAACGGTGGGCCCGTTAAACCGGGAGAACGGATACTTGCTTGCACCCGTTCATTTCCCCATGGAAGGATGGGGTGATTTTTCGCTGATCCGGGCCTTTGAGGAGGAATTTGATGTTCCGGTGTTGCTGGAAAACGGGGCAAACACGGCGGCATGGGCGGAGTTTCGCAGCCTCGGGTTAAACAAGTATCACCGTAATATTTCTTATACGCATATTGGTATCGGTATCCGCTGCGGAATTATATCCGAAGGTCACATCGTCCAGGGGAACAATCAGGAGGATGCCTTCGGCCACACCGTTGTCGACATCGACGGTAAACCTTGTAGCTGCGGTAACTTCGGCTGCCTCGAAACTTACTGCTCGATCCCGGCGGTGGTCTCTTCGATTAAATCTGAGATCAAAAAGGGTCGGGAAAGCATGCTGACATCGATCGTGTCCAATATTGAGCATTTGTGCTGGGACGATGTGATGCAGGCTTTACATGAAAAGGATCCTTTATGTGAAGATGTGGTGCGTGAAGCAGCGCTGTACTGCGGCACGGGAATCGCCAATCTGATCAACACGCTCCACCCGGAAGTGGTCATCCTGGGAGGACCGATGATTCAACATTCGGATCTTTTTTACCAGCAGATCAAAGCATCCGCTGAAAAAAAGATCTATCGCGCACCAGGTTATACGGTGGAGTTTAAGGTGGCATCGCTGGAAAAAAGATCGATTGCGCTCGGCGCAGCGATTTTTGTTTTAGATCAATATTTGTTCAGATGAGGAGAGACGTCAACATGCAAAGTGAACAAAGTATCGACAGTTCATTAGAAAAAGAAGGAAAAATGAAAAAGTTGTTTGCGATTTTCTGGGCATTTTTTAAAATCAGCCCGCTCACCTTCGGCGGCGGGTATGTGATGATTCCCCTGCTGGAGCGGGAACTGGTAGAACGAAAAAAATGGGTAAAACCCGAAGAGATTGCCGATCTGTTTGCCGTATCGGAATCGGTTCCGGGCTCGATTGCGGTCAACTCCGGTACGTTCATTGGTTTTCGGCTGGCGGGCATCCCCGGGGCACTGGCTGCGATGGCCGGAGCGGTTTTCCCCACGTTTATGATTATCCTGACCCTCGCTATGCTGTTTATGGGATTTAAGGATCATCCCCTCGTTCAGGCTGCCTTTATGGGAATCCGCCCGACGATTGTGGCTTTGATCATTGTCGCCGGTTTTAAAATCGGGAAGACGGCGGTGATTGATAAAACGACGTTGTTGCTGGTGCTGTTAACGACTGCCACGATGCTGTTTGTTCACATTCACCCGATCGTTACAATCATTTCCGGAGCCATCCTCGGCATGGTGCTGGTTCAGTTGAAGAACCTGATAAAAGCGAAAAAAGAGATGGGAGGCGATCAGGCATGATTTTACTGGAGATCTTTTTAACGTTCGTGAAGATCGGCTTCGTGAGTTTCGGCGGCGGAATCGCAATGCTTCCTCTCATCGACTATGAGGTCACGCAAAACCACGGCTGGGTCGCACCGGAACAGTTTCTTGATATTATTGCGGTAGCGGGAATGTCTCCCGGTCCGGCAGCTACCAATGCAGCGATTGTGGTTGGATATACGGTTGCCGATATTCCCGGAGCGATCGTGGCCACGCTGGGAATGATTTTGCCCTCATTAATGATTATTTTAATCGTGGCCATGTTCTTCTTCCGCATCCAGCACAATCCGATTGTGCAATCGGCTTTCTACGGCCTGCGACCGATCATCACCGGCCTGATCTTTTATGCCGCGACAGTATTTGCCCTGCGTAACGGAATTATCGGCGGGGAAAAAATCGTGGAACCGGTGTATCTGCTGATCATGCTGGCAGCACTGGGATTGTTCTTCTTTACGCGGATCCATCCGGTGTTTGTAATTATTGCGTCCGGAGTTGTGGGGATATTGTTGTTTGGGTAGAACGGTTGTTGTGATTTTTCGAGATGAGAAACCGGGCAAATGCCCGGTTTTTTGATTTGTGTTAGAAATTTACTGTAGAGCGTTCGAGACGGTCTTCCACATTCGAACGCTCTTTTTGTCGGATGTTGCGATAACCCGGGAAATAAATTAATTAATCAAATATTTCTATTTTATGATCATCGAAAATGTCGCCTTTTACCGTAATTGTCTTGTTCACGGTAGCGGATTTGACCGATCCGTCAACCGGGGATGTTTTGGTTGCGGTGATTTTTATGGTGTAAGTGCCGTCCCATGTGGGTAAAGGAATGATCACACTTCGTTGCCATTGATTTTCGTCCTGTAGAGCAGGAGGATGATGTATCGGTTGTAGTGATAAATTTTCATTATTGTCTCTGGTGTCACCATCCCTATTCCAATCCACGTTAACCGTCACCTTTTCCGCTTTCCCCTCCGTTTCCGCACTGATCATTATCGCCTGTCCTGAGCGTACGAGGGTTGGATTCACCTCACCGTCCATTCGTAATGGACTTTCCACGACCAGTTGTTGTATCTGCCACTCCGACCACTGGGCGGGCGAATATTTATTGGGTGAAATATCTCTGACTCTGTAACTCAACCTGTAGACACCAACGCCGTCATTAGCAAAGCCTGACTTTTCAAAAATCGAAATGAAACGGTTGCTTAGGTTAAGTGATGCACCTGATGATTTCAGGTAATCTCCACGAAAAGTTTTACTCTCTCCCGATTCTGATTGGGTTATGGTCAATTGATATTCCTGTAACGACATTCCTTCCGGATCAACAGATCGATCTATCCAAAGCAGAGGTTCGTCAGCATCAATTGGATTGGGACTGATCTCAAGTCGTGCCTGTGGACGCCTGTTTCCTCCGATTACAGTTAACGTTTGCTGATACCAATCTGACCATAGGGGTTCAAGACTTTTGTTCTTCGGTTGATCTTTCACCCGCAGTTGAATTTGAAAAAAACCGGTACCCAGACTATCAAATTTTTGTGGAGGTTGGTAAAAGTGCCATGGTCCGTATTGGTTGTTTCCTGCTTTACGAAATCGCCATTGCTTTTCAACAATGGGATCTCCGTCCGGATCACCCGATTGGTCGATATAGTTTACTGTAACATCCACTGGAACAGGATTTGGATTAATGGTGAATCGCGCCTGTGGTGGATGGTTTTGTTCAATAACTTCTACAGTCTGATAGAATGGTTCTGACCAGGCTCCCTTTGTGTCCTGCACCATGTATTCCACACGATACTTTCCTGCCTTTTGAATTGAATGTGGTGGTTGATTTCCATAGTCAGTCCATGATCCTTGTGTTTGTTGAATTCTCCATGCTTCTTGAATGATACGATCCCCAACATCAGGATCATAAGAACCCTGGGTGTTATATTGAATCGTACCGTTTTCAACCACCGGGTTCGGTGATACGGTAAAATGAGCCACTGGCGGGGTATTGGTCACTGTAGTGCTGATTACTTTTACATCAGGGAAAGACCACTGACCCTCCGGATCAAGAACACGTAAAGATACGAGGATCACTTCATTATGACTTAATATCTGAGGTACCCCCTGATACCACTCAGTGTCATCACTTTTCTTCCATTTCCATTCTCTTTTTATGATCCCCCTGTTTATTTCCGTCAGGTGATCAGGATCATAGGAATGATCTTGAAACGTAATGGGATAGGAATTTGTTTTTGAAGATCCAATTGAATATGTAAAAAGTGACTGTGGTCTTCGATGTACATACAGGTCCATCTGTTGTTGGGGATTTTGTGACCATAACCGGTATGATGAGAAATGATTGTCGCTCTTCGGATTGTCCTTTGCCTGATAAGTTACTCGAAATTTTCCTACCTTTGAAAATTGGTTAACGGGATTCTTTAAAAATTTCTGATCAAAATCGGCTCGACCCAGCGAATTATCGAAATAGTTAGGATCATGTTCATAGAACCATCTTTCCTCCAGTTTCGGATCCTGTTCATGATCCTGATAAACCGTTTCATATTGAACTTCATCCTGCAAAAGTACGTATTGTACCGGATCGTCCGTTGTCTGCTTTATTGTGTTGATCACATAGTCAGCCAGTTGATTTAGAGCATTTTGCATATTTCCGTTATGTATGAAGGTTCCGTTATTGTTATTTTTCTTGATAATCTCCTGTGCCTGTTTTTTATTTTGTGCTGTTCCCATGACTGCGAGGTGGATTTCGTCCTGTATCAGGCGGGATTGAATCATGGAACTCTTTTGTTCATTCTCTAATTCCGGATAAGGGATATCTCGTATGTCGATCACAAAGTGCTGCGCATCATTACGCCAAATCGGTTCATTTAATACATCATCCAGCGACTTGCTTTGTTGTGCGGTAATTTGTAAATTACGAAAACTGCCCATAGGCTGACTGTTGGTAAAAAATCCAAAACTTCCGGATAATGCTCTTGGTGCATTGTAATCAATAACCAGGGATCCGTCGAGGTAGATTTTAACGTTTTTACTTTTTACTTTTAGAGTTACGTCATGCCATTGATAGTTTATAAATGTTCGGTTGCTTAAATTAACTTCTCCTTTCAGATAACCTGATCCAATTTTTCCTCCATGGTACTCATATAATCCGCTGGCATGACCGTGTGTTCGAATACTTCGGGTACTGTTACTCCAACTTCTTTTATTTCCAGAAAGCAAAAAGGTGTAAAACGGTTTGTTGACATCTTCCATTCCAAAACTAATGCCAATGTCATCATCATCTCCACCGAATGAACCCATCTGAAGACTGAGGGTATAATCATCCGAATTGAATTGCGGATCATAAAATCCTGACCACCAGTCATTATTTTGGCGCCGGATAATACCGCTGTCGGCATAAAATTGCCAGGTGTCTTTGTTATAACCGTACCTTTGCCAGTGATTGAAGATTTCTTCCGCATCGGCATCATTGGAAGAAAACGAGGTGGTTTCAATGGAATTTATGGTACCGAAATCGATCCCCGCATCATGCAAACGGGGTTCAAGATAGGAGATAATGTTATCTTTTAAGTTCTCGGTAATGGCAGGGTCTGTTTCACCGATGGTAAATACGAGATCTGCTTTTGCTCTGGGAAGTGAAGCGAAATAGGTAGTTGGACGTATATTGATGACTTCGACTGTTGTGTGATCAGTGATAAAATTTAGCGTGTTCGCTGATCTCTTATCATTCTTTGTGATCAGATGTGGAATGGTCGGTTGACCAAACTCCTCTTCAATGGATAATCCAATCTGATATTTTCCTACGTCGGTTACATATATTTCAGGCTCGGTTTCGTTTTTATTGCTGAAGATTATCCAGGTTTCATCTTCAAAAGAACCGTCGTTATTTTTGTCATATCTGTACTTCCAAATTCTTTTTGCAATACGGTCTTGATCCGGAGAGTAGGATTCATCGACAATTTCAATTTTTGCCCTGTTGTTATTGGTTGAATCTCGTGTTGCCTTTTTAACCAGGTAAAAATCAACAATGGGAGCTTCATCGGGAGAAATGGTCACAAATTTTTCTGCCCATTCGGACCAGTGACCTGCGCTGTTCTTTACACGAAGACGGACTTGATAGTCTCCCGGTTCTTTGAACAGAAGTTTTTTTATAGCGTCCGTGGATTCTTGAGATGAAATTTGTATGGAAGAATCGTTATTGCCTTCTATAAGGGGGATAAATTCAAATTCATAATGTGTGATTGGAAAAATCGGGGATGTGAATGAATTTGAACCGTCAGCAATGAAAAGGCGATTAACTTTATAATGCTTCCCGAAATGAAGCTGTGCCTGAGGTATCGCCGGTTTTGTACGAATTGTCTTGGAAGTGTTGTCGGACAATTCATCGCCTCCGTGTAACCCTCCGTCTGTTACGGAGAGGATTATTTTAAACTCCCCTTCTTTCATAAATTGAATTTTAATATAATCTTTCGTTTCTTCTTTGATCTCGAAATCTCTATTGGATAGAGGTGCAATGGCAGTTACAGTCCAGGTCGCTGATGCGATTTCACCATCTTCGTCAGTTGAAGTGTTTTTATATGTTACAATTTCCCCTTGTATAGGTTCCATGTCTCCTTTGATTCTGGCAACGGGTGGGGCGTTAGCTGCGAGGGAACCGATTTTGTGTGTTGTACTATCTGTTAAACCATCATCATCTGTTACGGTAATATTAATGGAGATGCTGCCGCTTCTTTTGACTTCAAACTGAAGGAGTGAATCTGTTTCCTTTTTTACTGTTACCTTAGATTTCGGATAAGACCAGACGACATCGACAATCTCCCCGTCAGAATCAAAAGATTTGTTGTATACGATGATTGTATCACCTTCGATGGCGTCCGTCGGCCCATCCAGTACTGCAGTCGGTCCTTGCCGCGGCGCGTAAGATGATATCGTATGGGTGGCGGATCCTTTGTTGCCATCATTATCGGTTACGGTAAGTCCAAAAGTGACTGGACTGGTGGAATTTAAGGTGAATTTTATTGAATCTTCGGATTTACTTTTTACGGTAACACCCGAAGGAACATCCCATACACTGTTCACAATGTATCCATCGGAATCATAGGAATCGTTGGTTAACGTGATCGTATCTCCGGACTGTCCGGATGCGGGTCCATGAATGACAGCTACCGGGTTGGCTGTGGATCCATTTACGGTAAAGGTGTATGTAGATGAAGAATCGGTTCTTCCATAATAATCCGCGACATCGATTCGTAATGTGTTGTTACCGACCTGGAGTTGTGAATAAGGAATCGTGTAATCGCGGTTAATAGTGATTTCAGGCGGAGCGTCGTTGTCTCTTGGGTTGTATGCTTCGTAGGATTTAATTTTCTTTCCGTTGAGGTAAATGTTGTCTATTTCTGTTCTATAGAAGTAACCCTCCGTCTGATAACTGTAACTTATCGTAGCGGAGCTTCCTTCAGATATTGTAGTTGAAGAAGGGCTTGTCCCGTTGACGGATACATTCAATATTTTGGGGGCGTTGGTCAGTTTGTAGCGAACCCATTTGTCGGGATCTTTCCAGTCTTGGTTCCATCCGTCAGCTCCTGCACCGCTGAAAGTGGCGAGATCGGCGATGTTGTAGTAGATGTTGGTAACATTATCGTCAGAGGTTACTTTATACTGTTTTCCCTCAAGTTTGGTTCTAGCTGTGGACCACACTCCATTTAGCTCTCTTACCCATTGAGCTGCCTTATCTTCATGGACTAGAGGGTAACCATTGTTTACCCTTATATCTGTACGGTTAACCAGAACCCCTTTACCAATCACACCATTTAAGTCCGTTCGCACTTCAACATCATATGTTTCTGATTTAGCTTTGGTACCATCAGGTATTACTATCTCCACTTCTTTTCCAACAGGAAAATGAGCGCCAGACGACAAACTAGCCGCCTCAATTGAAGTGGTAAGAAAAGGCTGGACAGGGAGAAGTCCAGCCAAAAGTACAATCGTTAACACTATCGAGATAAATCGCTTGTGAAACATTATTTCCACCTCTACAGTTTACCTTAAGATTTCAATACCTAAATCTGGCAGATAAATTTTTGCTGTTATAATATCAATTGCGCCGTTGGTATCCGTTACTGAAACAGTGAGATACCCCTTTGTTCCATCTGCTTCAAAATCAACACCACCTTGACCAAAAGGTTCACCAGAATAGAGTTTTCTAAATTCCCTATCTTCACTTTCTGCCCAGGTCGGACCATCAAAATAAGTCCATTCGAGAATAATATTATAGAACTCCTTCACCTTTGGCACATACCCGGTAACCACACCATCTTTAAGCTCTAACGAATCTACAAACTCCTGCAGAATAACCTCTCCGTATTGCTGT
Organism: Bacilli bacterium; assembly: GCA_041686735.1. Lineage (GTDB taxonomy): Bacteria > Bacillota > Bacilli > JACDOE01 > JACDOE01 > JAWLDF01. Next base: position 17,283 of record JAWLDF010000001.1, on the reverse strand, counting down.
TCTTCATATCTTTCTATCAATTTATCTATATATCTTGTAGCATCTGCTTCTGTTATCACAACGGATTTCGACCCTTCATATTCAGCCCTGCTGATAATTCCGAAGGTTAATGACCAACTGTAAAAATCTCTGGTATATCCTAATGCTGTCATCATCATATTAACAGCGTCATCCAACGTCACTTCCCCATTTGGATCAATTTCTACGCCTGAATCCCAGATGCCGGCAGCTTCTGCTTTTTTGTAATATTCCAGCGCCCAGTGGCCTTCTGCTTCCGGTACAGGTTTCGTTTCGGTATATCCCATCGCTTCAACCAGCATTTGAACAAATTCAGCCTGAGGGAAACCGGCTATCTGGTCCTGCTCATTTTCAATTACCTCTACTTCTCCCGACTGCGACTGATCAAGCGTACGCAGAATCATAATCACCGCTTCAGCACGGGTTGAATTCCGATCCGGACCAAAGGTGTGATCCGGATAACCTCGAACAATACCGAGATTACTTGCCATTTTTACATGGCCTCGCCAGTGCTCGTCCACTCCAGGCAAATCTACGAGTGAACCATCAACCTGCTCAAGACCATCTGCCAGTTTCAAACCTGCAGCCATCGCTTCTTCTTCCATACCCAGAACACGTACAGCCATGACAGCAATTTCCCTGCGGGTGATTTTCCTGTTCGGTTCAAATTGATTTTCAGGGTATTCTGAGGGATTAATAATCCCTTTTTCAATAGCCGCCTGGATATATCCCTCCGCCCAGTTATCATCATCAATAAATACCGAAGGTGTAGAGGATACATCCATTCCAAAAGCAACAATCAGTGTTTTTATAAACTCAGCTCTGGTTATATTTTCATTCGGTCTGAATGTCTGATCAGGATATCCATTGATCAGATCCATTTCTACAGCTTGAATAATTTCTTCTTCAGCCCAGTGACCTTCAATATCTGTTAAGACTCTCATATTTTTTTCACCCTGTCTGTAACCAGTAGCCCATACCTGTTGGACAACCATCATCCATGCCAACATAATTACAAACATCAATATAATTGACCGGTTCACTGACCGTTTCAACATTTTCTCATCCTCCCTGCAATTAAATCTTTCTTTATATATCGACATCATTTTTTGTAATTTCCATAGATTATGGATATATCTAAAATAATTCTATAAATCATCCTCTAAATTACTAATGATGCCAACGTCTGTTACGACTCCTTCACCAAACATAGAGAACAGGGTCTTAATTTTTACACGTATTCGTGAATAAACCGAAATTTTATCAATCGTTTTCCCCTCGGGAGAAAGCACGGGTAAATCATCCTTAAGGTATACGCGAAAATCAATAATTTGAACCGGATCATCAGCTAAAAGAGGATGCGTTGGAATAGGTTTGAAGGAAAAAGGATTCAGACCCGCATTTCGACTCAGGTATTGCATAAACGTTTCACGCGCACGGTTTAATCCTTGTTGTGGTGTTTCGTATTCATTGTGAAACTGATAGATGCCATATGCCAGTTGATCCTGATTTAATTCCTTCCACACAGCCATGTTTGCAAAATCAAGATCATTTTTTATATGTTGCACTGAAATATATAAATGTCCAATTTCAACCAATAAAAAGAAAATCATCGAAATCATCAAAACTATGATCAGACCGATCACTGCATTGCCGTTGCCCTGCCGGTCTTTAAAAAATCTATCCGCCATTTTTAAAATATTCACGACTGATCGAACTCCTGGTAACCTGTATTTGGACTTGATCATCCTCCGATTGAATGGTGAGGTATCTCAAACCATAATTTGTGTAAGAAGTTTCATAAGAAATGGTTAACTCTATCGGTTGACCATATTGAACCGGATAAAGTGTACTACTCGTGACTGATACTCGTTCAGGATCAAAATGAAAGCGACCCAACTGGTTTTTGATCGAATACTCAATCTCCGATGTTAATCCACCCTGACTTTCCATCTCCAGTAAAGCCGAACGATGTACATTTTCGAGTACCATCTGTTGAATTAGCATGAGTACAGGCTGGTAAAACTGCAAAACAATGAACATCACTAGAAGTGTTGTTGCAGCAAAAGTGATTGCTTCTCCACTCCCACGACGATCTGTGATCCATTTTTTCCATAACTTTAATATCAACATGGATAAGTCTCCTTATTTCACCCAAACATTAATTTTCATCAGTAAACAAGAAACTCAGTTTCAGACAGCTATATTTCTTATAAATAACCATACAGCGGCTGCGAACATAGCAGGAGCATAAGGAATTCGTATTCGCCAGCGTTGTTCCCTGACCATATAAAACAGTAGAAGCGGGAGTGACGATATTGCACTATACATAAGGAATATCAGAGTCCATGTCCCACCCATGACAGAAGCACAGGCTATAAAAAATTTACTGTCTCCTCCTCCGAACATATTTAATCTCCAGACTAAAAAGGAAGCTGCTCCCCATACCAGTACGCCTCCTAACCATTGCAAGGAAAACGCGGGAATATGGACAATTACACCTGCAACGAATCCTCCTGCGGTCAACCAGTTTGGAATGACCCGTTTTTTTATATCCGTCAGGGTTGAGATCAGGCCCATCATCATAATGATGAGCCAGCCCAAACTCTCCGACATCCCGAAATTTATATCCATGTCTTATTATTGAATCTGATTCGTCAATTGAGTCTTCACATAATCAAATACTCCGCCAATGGCATTGCCCAAGCTATCCAGATTACTGAAAATGGCCAGTGCAATAAAAGCAACAATCGCGACCGTCTCTATAGAGGGAGTTCCCTTTTTATCTGCAACAAAAGCCTTCATCATATTCATCATTGTACATCTCTCCTTATAAATTATTGGAATCGTTGACCACTGTTTACTATCAAGAGAACCATCGGTACTACCGTTAATAATAAGATGTTGATTACCATTCCTACCGTCACAAGTGGAAGAAAATTAGCACGGTTCCTGGTGGATATGGTCTCCTGAAAGTGTAAAAAACGTTTTAACATGTGGGATTGCTTATTGAGCATTCCCTTCATCCTTCCAGACTGTTCACCCTGGCGAAGAGCGAGGCAAAGATGATCCACTTCTTTCATGGCCACTCTTTCTCTGAAACGTTGTAAAGCCCGTTCCATATTTCCTTCCAATTGATATTGTGTGAAAAGTAAAGAAACCTCTCTGGCCAGTGGACCTTTTAATCTCTTTGACAGTAAAACAAGTGTCTCAATCATCGGAACTCCCGCGGATAGAGAACGACTTATACTGTCGATCATATTAGGAAGTTCATTTCGGATTTGGCCCTCTCTCCTTTTCGTTTGTATATATATCATCACATCTAAAACCATAAACCCGATAAAACAATAAATCAGCCTCATTACTGCCGAATCGTTTGCTCCCCATAACATTGTAAACAGGACGGCCAACATCGTTTTCCAGATATAATATTTTTTAAAAGTTAAACCGTAGGGAGAACCTGCACGTTCAAGCATCTTTTTCACCTTTTGTTTACCGGGAAAGGGGAATGCCCGGACAGTGTTATTAATGAAGATCATGGACATTAAACTGTTTTTATCAAAACGCTTTGCACCTAATCGGAAACGTCGCTTTCTCGTGAGAAATAATGTTATCAGTGAGTAAAAACCATATCCGGTGGATAATACAAACAAAATGGCCGCAACAGCTAATATAACTCCATCCCGCATATCAGATATCACCCCCTATCTTTTCCCGCGGATTCCGGTCATCTTGTTGGTAAACCAGAACACGATTATGGTGATCAAAACCATAATAACGACTGTCATTTTTCCAAACGGGTGCGTAATCAATAGTTGCATTGCTGCTGGTTGCGTTTTGATCATCAAATACATTAACATCACAAACACGGTAAATAAAAAGTAGGTGACATAACTGGTTCCCATTGTTTCGCTTTTTCTTTCCATTCTTTGAAGCTCGATCTGAAACGCTTGATCCACATAAGTGTTGATCAATTCATCAAATTTTCCTCCAAATCGACTGTATACTTGCAGATCCGTAAAAAAATCGAGCAAAATTGGAGTTTTTAGTTTTTTCAGCGCCGTGTTCAATACTTCTTCAAGAGGTACTCCATAATGCAAAGGCTTAACAACTCTATTAAGATATCTCTGAAGAGGTTGTTTCACATAAGGCACACTCTCTCTTACAGCAATAAGAGGATCTTTTGAATACTGGTAGAGATTTGCTACCATAAGAAAAAAATAAGGAATCTGTTGCTCTTTTTTCTTTTCTCTATGTTGTTGAATACCGATGGTGACCTGAAAAGGGATAATCCATCCCACCACCATTAACAGAATTGACGCAAAAACGTTTTGCAAAAGGTAATATGCAAATGCTGCAGAGAGAAGTCCCATGCATAATGAAAGAAATAGAAATAGATATTTTATGAGAGGATTTGCAGGTTTGTTTTCTCTGACTCCAGACAACAAATCTTCAATTTGCAACAAATATGAATGAAAAGACCGATGCCGATAAAACCAATCATCCATAGAGTTCCCGGCTTGTTTCATCGATCGTTTCCATTTGAATACATGTCCACCTCGAACAGAGGGAACCAGCCAAAACAAATAGTACAAATGCAACCAAATCAGTCCGATTAATAACCAAATGGTTGTCATCAACCAATACTCCTCTGATGAATTGCTCTGCGGAAATTAACCTTTTCCATGAACAATGATGACGGATGTTGCTGGATATAGTGCTGAGTTCTTGAATTTTGTTCGCCCTTCCATTTCCACAGAGAACGAGTATGGATTTGACCCGTTTGTTTTTCATATGCCATCACTTCAGCCACATCCACCACCCTGTGCTGCACGAGGTGTATCACCACATCTACAGAGTCAGCAATCATGGATAGAAAATGTTCCAATTTTAACGGAGTGTCTGCATAAAGCATTAAAAAGGCCAGTTGATGCAGTGCCGATGATACATTGTTGGCATGAATGGTAGTCATACCGCCATCATGACCTGTCCCAAACGCACGAATCAGATTTAACGCTTCCTTCCCCCTTAATTCGCCTAATATGATTCGTTTGGGAGACATCCTCATGGCATTGCGTACCAGGTCATCCATGATAATATCGACCTCATCATCCCCCTTTTTATGTCTGGACTCCATGGCGACGATGTTTCGGTGCCATATCTGTAATTCTTCTTCCTCTTCGATCACAACGATTCGTTCCAGAGGATGAATATATTCAGTCAAACCTCTCAATAGCGTTGTTTTTCCTGAACCGGTCGGTCCAGAAATGAGAATATTCATGCCTGATTCAATGTAAATCTGCAGATCCCGGGCCAATTCCGGCGGAAGTGTGCCCAACTGAATGAGGTCGCGCATCGTTAAACTTTCACTGGGATGTTTTCGTATTGTAAAATACGGCTTTTTTACTACCGGTTGAATGGCCCCGTTAATACGCAGATGGTATTTTAAATCCCTGCTGTCAACAATGGGTTCGTATCGATTAATGTTAGCATTGACTCTCATCAATATGGTTCTTAAATATTCCTCCACATGTTGCTCATCACGAAATCTTATTTTAACAGGGATGTCTTTACCAGCCGTTCTCTTTAATACGGTTTCATGATCATTAACAAAAATATCCGTTACTTCAGGGTCATTAATAAGAAATTGAAGTATACCGTAGCCAAACAATTTTTCCATAAAAATTTGTTTTAATAGTTTTACAGAAAGATAAGAAGGTATCGTCCGGCCTGAGATTAACTTCTCAAACTCCTCTTCTACCGCCTTTTCAGGTACAATCCCTTCATAAACCTGTTGGATTATTTCTGATGAATCGGACATATCCTGAATGATTTGATCCACCCAGTGCATTACATGTGTATCGAGATAAGGAGAATATTCAAGCGGAATGTAAAACATATCTCGTTCGTGAAATGAAAGCCGTTCGCTGACAGATAAAACCTGCATAACAATCCTCCTTATCCTGTTTTCCGTAACGGAAACAATGATCGTCTGCCTTTGTTATGCTGATCCTCAGCCTGTATACCAAAAGCATTCAGAATAAATTCATTTAAAGCGGTGCGAAGTGAAACTGAAATAAGATCAATTTTTGCAACTTTACCGGCATCAGGTAAAACTGCACTGACCGGATGACCCAAAATTTTTTCATGTGCTGACAATGAAATTTCGTCATGACAGGAACGCATGTTGACGATCACATGAACATGAGACTTTGTAATTTGTGCTGTCTTGAGCCAGCGAATAAAAATTGCAGCATGTTCCAGTTGCTCATTTTGAGGGGACACGGGAATAATAATATCGGTTGCTCCAAGGAGTGGCGGCCACGCGCTGGCAAATTGCGGATACAAAGGGATATCATTTATGACTGTATCCTCCTTATGTTGATCCAGCCATTCCCAAATCATTTTCAGATGATCCCATTCCCAATGTTCAATATCCAACAAATCCAGTGTTGCAGGCATTAATTGTAAATTCCCTGATTCATAGGCGTAATGATCAAAACCATTGTGGTTGATTGAATTTTTCCGAATATCCTTCATCAGACTGTTAAAACCTTTTTCTGTCTCTGTTTTGATTGAGAAATATCTTTTGAGTGTCGGAGAAAACGGATTCCATTCCCACAGCCTTACTCGTTCTTTTTTGGAAATGGCATAGGCCAGATAGGCTGCAATCATACTTTTTCCAACACCACCATGAGGACTGAAGACACAAATCCTCGGCTTGCGATCCCCTACACATTCTACTTGCAGAGAGAACACATCACGAAAAATTTCTGAAAGGGTTTCCCCGTTGTATAAAAGGGGAATTTTCAATTCCCTAATCCTTTTCCTCAGTAAATCAGGAGCATGATTGATTTCATCACGTTCAGTTAATATTGCTACTAAACCACCCTTTTTTTGAAGAGATGAAAGTTGATTCAGGTCATGAAGAATTGTATCCGAATGCCTGTCCTTCATGATATAGAGCACACGGGTTACCTGTTCGGACTGGCATTGCTTGAAAAGTGATTCCGTTAAATCATCGACAATCCGGACTTCAAGCATACTCACCCAGGACTCCATCTCTTTTTTCAAGTGATGATAGTGGGTGACAACATAAAATGGATCACGTTTGCTCATTGAGCCCACCCCATTATTCAATTTGATATTCTCTTACTCTCGTAATTAAGCGAATACTGCCGATCTCAAGCATTCGATGTAAAATTTTTGCCTGTTCATAAGTTACTTTTAATGTAGCAACTGCTGGTAATCGCTGATTGGGATTATTGGTTCCATCGTTTTCTTTTATTTCATCAATGGACATGCCAAACTGATTAAAAATATGCGTAAGTTGAATGTTTTTTAAGATTATTTCGCTCCATTCTCCACGCTCAGTGTTAGCTGGATCACCGCGAACGTAGGCAACAACATCAACATAATCTCCTTTATTGGGCCAACCGCCTAACCGATCCATAGAAACCGGAACATTCATCGCTCGTTCATTCGGCTTAAATTGAATCAGAGGAACTCTTACATCTGATACCCTTTCTTTTCTAAGAACCTCACCCGGGTAAATGACCGATGAGGATTGAAGGTATTCTAACTGTTCCCAGCCGGTAATCATTTGATCAGTGAGTTGTGAAACAGGGATATTTTTCGGGTTAACCATTCCCTTTTCAATTTCCGTATAAGGATCGATCTGAACATCAGCCACAAGTACAGTGGTCATCGGAATATCCTGGCGATATGAATTTAAAACAGATAACAACACAAATGTGGATATAGATGCACCCAACAGGGCTATTATAATTCGATACCTTTTTTTAAACATATTAAACTCCTCTTATCTTCGTTTAAAAATCACTGAAAACAGACTTTTCCCGGGATTTACGGAAGGCATGGACTTTACAACATGTTCCGGTAAAATATTTGCTGCAAGCGATTTGAAATGTTTCAATAATTGTTTTTTTAAATGTGTATCATCCCATGCCATATTCCCATCCCATGAAATACGTATTGCCTTTTCTCCTAGTTCCGGGATATATGCCAATACCGGAATATTTCTCAGATGATCCTGATGCCACACTTGACAAAATGGTTTAATCTCCTCCCTCGAGATCGAGGGTAACCATCTGTTGATAATAATTGATAACTTTTGTCCTGTTTGATGATACAGTTGTTGCAATCGATCTTTTCCTCGGTTGATTTTCAAAGGGTCACAATCTGTCACCACCCAGACACGGTCTGCTTCAGCAAGTAAAGAACGACCCTGTTTGTTTTCGTCCACTTCTGAATAATCCGCAAGGACAAGAGGGGTTTGTTTCACCCAGCGCAGCAACATATGGTCATCCTCACTCGTCCATTCTCTTTGAAGAGGAACATTACCTGCGGGAATCCACTTTACACCGTAACGATACCAGTTTGTTTCTTTCCGGATAGTCCGATTCTGCTGAATTTGATGTGCCCAGGAAACCCAGTGATCTGGAGCCAGTTTTTCCCCATTTAAAAAATAGAACAAATTTTGATTCCCGGTAACCGGTTCATAAACTGCCACTGGCAAATCATTATCTGCCAAAAAACGGGCGAAGTTGGCTGTCACAAATGTTGTGCCGGTGGATGGAAGCAAGCCGGTAACAACTATAAATTGAGGAGAGAACGATACAAACTGCCTGATCCGATGTTTGCTTTCTTTACCCCTGGTTATTTCTTTACTCTCCTTTTTGGCGGATAGAAGAGTTTGATTTGGTTTTCTCATATAAAAAGGTGATTGTGATTGGATAAGGTTTACAACTCTTTTATACGACGGGGGATTTTCCAGCATGGATAACATTTGTTCAGGTGTAAAAAAACCTTCATGAAAGATGTCCCACACCCCTCGCCGTATTAGTTCTTCCAGCAGTGGATCTCCCGGTTCTCTATGACAGAGATAGACAATGCGTACCGTATCACTCAACAAACGCAATCGTTCGATATTTTCAACCATTTCGCTGTCTCGTTTATCCTCTCCACCAAAATCTCCCGGTAATTGATCACTGATGATGACGACCTGGGAACGTTTTGTCTCCCACTTTTTTACCAAATGTGACCGAATATCCACAGTATCCTCGACTGTTCCAAGTGTTTGTAATACCTCAGTCAGCCACATATCGAGATTTTCATCACCCGTGGCTAACAAAAATGTCATCGTCATTTACATGATCCGTGTGCTTTTTTAAATAAGGGAGAGGTGGATTGCCCCAATTTCTTTTTTAATTCTCTGATTAAAACTTTTCTCACTTGATCGTTACAGGAGATATTTCCATTCTCAATTCTCGAAATCACGCTGTTATGTACTCCTGACATCAATGCTAATTCCATTTGATTAATATTCAACTTTTTCCTTGCCATCATGACCCATTCAGCATCATTTTCAGGCAGAAGGTAATACAAAATACTGGTTTGTTGTTCAGTCATTACAGATAACCTCCTCTTTCAACCCATTAAATCGGTAAAATCACTCGATAAAATTCATTATTAACAACATGCAGCAAGCTCTTTTTTAACCCTCGCTGATCTATTCGAATTTTCTCATCTGACAACCACAATTGGGAAAATAGACTTTCAGGCTGATCACGCGCTGCCTCTTTTATAATGGAATCACTGCCACAACTCCAGACAATGATCGGATCATTGTCATTTTTTTGATTTAGATCTCTTATTGGAAAGCGACCAAAATTTACGATCATTCGGTTCCAAAACATCATCCGTTTCAGCACCGAATCTTTTAAATTATTTTTCTGTTGTACTCGTTCTATAATGAACGGGATCAAACCGAGCGGTGTCTCAAGATACAGCAAAACATCTGCGTGTTTTGAATTAATGCCGTCTTCAAAATCAGGCGACCAGCTCCACTTTACCAGTGTTTCTGAACGTCTTAAGGAAATACGAATCTGATTTAAAGCTGCATATTTTTGCAATTGCTGGACCATGTTTTTTTTGTTAATAGTAGTCGTTCGATGTGATCGATCTTGTTTCGGAGAGTTTAACAATGCATACCCTATTTTTGTTAGTGACCAGGCCGTATATTTGATCCATCCGTTGTTTACACCATCCTCCATCTTCCATTGTTCAACAATGTTGTTTCTGTGTAGCTCCTGCAACAACGAATATAACTTTTCACGTGTCCAAATGTTATTAAATGAGAGATACAGTTGTTGATTCGTCATAAACCTTCCTTCAGCAAGTTCATTCATGAGACGGAAGTGCTCTCCGGCTTTACTTTTAGCAGGGTATCTGTGAGGGAACCGTGTTCCATTCTTATGCAACTGCACAGGCAGTTTACGTCCCTGTAAAAAAGGGTTGTCATAATAAGGAAGGTTTTTTTCTCGAGTAACAAATACACCTGGTTTACCTGTTTTCATTGAAATCCCCTCCATGTGGATAATTGACGATAATCCCACGACCCTTACGTTGAGCACTGTCCATACGGGTAATTTTTACGGTGACAACCAATCCCGGCGTTGGTTTTTGTAATCTTTTCGCCGGGTAACATAAGATATCCAGACCTTCTTGTAGTCTTACAAATATGCCGTGTTTCGGATGAATCATACTCACTAAGCCCAGATGGAGATCATCAGGCTTATAATATGATTCTGCATTCTCCCACGGATCCTTAAGCAAAGGTTTCCTGGCTACACGCACACGCTTTTGTTCAAAGTTCATTTCGATAATTTTTACCTGAACGGGATTTCCCAGTCTGGCAAAGTCCTTTACATTCGGAACATAGCCATAGCTCCAATCACGCAAATGGAGATAGGTTGTTACCCCCTGTACCAGTAGATATAAAATTTGTTTATTATCGTTCCATCCACTGATCCGCCCTTCAACTACATCCCCTGTTTTCTGATTCTCCCAGAACTGAGACTGTAATTTTTTCAAAGCATCCACCCTGCTGACTCGAAGTCTCCGTTGTTCCACATCAACTTCTTGAATAACAACGTCAACATCGTGACCTACAAAACCGGCAAGGGATTTAAACTGATGTTCATCGAAATCCCCGGCGAAACAAACAGCATCAAAACCTTGCACCTGATCCAGTTGAATCACCGCAAATTCCTGATCCGCTTCTTGCTGTTTTTGTACCGAACACACCTTACCTTTCATCACCTCCTTCTCTTCCCAGGCATGGCGTAATACTTCCCAGACTTCCCGCTTTGGCCAATTCTCTTTTTGTAACGGTACAACACTGGACATTTGTTCTTCCTCCCTTCTTGAGTCCAAAATAAAAACGCACGACAAGGCATGGAGAAGCTGTTCTCCAACCTGGTCGTGCGTCGTTCGCTCGGACCCAAAAATCTAATGTGATTATTAAGATTGTAAAATTATTATACAGGGTATCATTTTGGATTTCAAGGATTATTTTTGCAATTTTTTGCAAACGCAATAATTAATAATTTAATCGGATTGCTGGTGCTGATGTCTTATTTTTTTGGTTTCCTATCAGACAAAAGATGAAATTTACACAGAATATCAACGCTATTTTTCCCGAGAACTCAGTAAGAAAATAGTCAAGGTTCAAGAAGAAGATGACAACACCACAGTTGAAAAAGAGTAATATACGTCTCTTCCTTTAAGGTCCGAATGAACAAAAACAAACAATTTACACAGTGTTAACGTCCATACCAACCTTCAATCCGCACATATGCTGTACAAAACATTACCTTTAGGAGGTGTGGACATGGGAAACAAACCAAAATATGATCCCGTTAATGTTAAAGTTAAAATTAACATCCAATTTAAGCCTCAGATTACCGTAAGTTCTACAGATATGGCAAGTGACCTGAACCAAGAGAAAATTAACGAGTTGCTTGAAAAGAAAATGAAAGAACTGTTAGACGCGTTACAGCAAATTGATATCAGAGACATTGATGTCACCTATGGCGACAGGAATAAAAGGATTCAACCCTTAATAGAGTTTGAGCCGATGAATGACACATAACATTTATCATTAAATATGCTATGGCTTATCCATACTTGTCTATACCATTTTTTTGCACTGGCATATGATACTCGTAAAAGATAAGGAGGTGCAAGATATGGGAGCAAAAGCTAAGGCAAAAATTGAATTTGAACCTGAATTCTTCTTTGCGCGTCAAAACTCCAATATTGCCGGTCAGGAACAAGCTTCCAATAATAGTGTATTGTTAGACGACAGTAAGGTGAAACAAAAGCAAAAATTCAAAGAATATGATGAAGGTAATCAGGAGATTACTCAAACGGAGGTTCAGGAAGACGTTGCAGACGCTTAAACATTTGTCATCAGCTAGCAGGGGAAAAGGCTCCCCCCCTACTTTTCTCTTATATACATAGAATCATCTTGTATTCAACACCACCTTAATACACCCGTCCGTCTTCGTATCAAAGATCTCATATCCGTGTTCAGCCTGTTCAAGCGGCATCCGGTGCGTAATGATATCCGTCGCATCGAATTTTCCTTCCTCGATCAGTTTGTACAGAGACGGAATGTAGTGGCGCACCGGAGCCTGTCCCATTTTTAACGTGATATTTCTGGAGAAAAAATCACCCAGTGGAAAAGCATTGTAACGCATACCGTACACCCCCACCAGCTGGACCGTTCCTCCTTTTCGTACTGCCTGGCTGGCGATCAGGATTGCCCCCATCGATCCTCCCTGCAGTTTGAGTGCCGTCTCCACCAGTTCCAGCGCCGTCATTTTTCCGTCGAGACCGACGCAGTCAATCACCACATCGGCACCGCCGCCGGTCATCTCCTTGAGGTGATTCCCCACATTTTCTTCTTTTGTAAAATCGACCACCTCCACTCCGTTGACGCGGCGGGCATGTTCCAGTCGGTATCCGATGTAATCCACGGCAATCACCCGTTTCGCGCCCCTCATCCAGGCGAATTTATGCACGAGCAGGCCGACGGGACCGCAACCGAGTACGATCACCGTATCCCTTTCTTTTACCCCTGCTGAATCCACGCCCCAGTATGCCGTGGGAATGATATCCGATAAAAACAGCAGCTGGTCGTCTTCCGATTCACTCTCTTCGGGCACCACAAAAGGAGTGTAGTTGGCGAAAGGGACCCGCAGATACTCCGCCTGACCGCCGGCGTATCCCCCGAATGTGTCAGAATATCCGAAATATCCGCCGCTGTCTCCGTGGGGATTGGCGTTGTCACACTGACTTTCCAGCTGATTCTGGCAGTAAAAACACTGTCCGCAGGCCACCGTAAACGGGATCACCACCCGATCCCCTTTTTTAACCCTTTCAACCTCCGGACCAACCTCCTCCACAATGCCCATCGGTTCATGGCCGATGATATAATCCTCGGGCATGTTGGGCACCATGCCATGGATCAAATGAAGATCGGAACCGCAGATGGCGGTGCTCGTAACGCGGACGATGATATCATCCGGTTTTTCGATGCGTGGATCCTGCACTTCTTTTACTTTGACATCCTTAATTCCCTGAAACGTAACAGCTTTCATCTCCAGTAGACCTCCTTAAAATGGTGTGTTATCGATTCGGCTTTACACTGTCTTCAATGATCTCCTTGTCGTATGGAACTGCCAGCAGATATTCAATCAAGGCCTGTTGGTCTTCCCGTGAAAAACCGGTCTCCTCATCGACCCAGTATGTGTGTCCGATTCCACGGACCCGTGTGGCGCGAAGGGAAGCATCCTGCCGGTTGGCTTCGATTACGCTTTGACGCAGATCACGATCAATCAGAGCAAGAAGGCTGTTGGCCGGGTCGGGGATCACCCCTTTTTGTAACGTCCCAGCTATGCCGAGATCCTTCTCACGATCTGGACCGACCGCCACCCCGCCGTCATGCAGATAAGGCGCACTCCAGTATAAACCGACCAGTCCTTTCACCTTGTACCCTCCCTTTGAATCACCGTGGGCATATGCCCGTTTGATCTCCTCCGGATCAAGCTCATCCGTCGGCGCCCGCCATGTTGCAAATTTTTCAGGAATCGGCACAGGAGTAAATGGGGATTGCACGAGCGGAGGGGCAAAAATCTTTCCGGTTTTTTTCAACGCTTTTGCCCGTGATGGTTCCGTTCCGATCTGTTCCACGTCCATTACCCGATTGTTGCTTAACTTTTCACCGGCATGACAGGTGATGCAGCCGGCACGTTGGAACACTTCCCTCCCCCTTCTGACCTTTGCTGCACCCCACTTCCGCTCCGGCTTCGGAGGATTCAGCCGGTTCTGCATGGCGGCGACGGCATTATTTTGCTCATTCACATGAAAACCGGGCGAACTGGCGATCACACCGTCCGGTGCCATCAAACTGACCCGTGGATACGTCGGAGATGTCACCACCTCATTCACTCCGGGCTGTCCCGGCGTCGGATCCACTTTTCGAAAAAATTGAGAAGGCTTTTGCTCGGCATTGGGCTGGTATCGGTAACGTGGATGGGCCGCATTTTGCAGGATCGTCCCCAGATACACCTCCTTGTCGATGTCGAACAGGGCGGGACTGGCATCCGCCTGAGTTAACGAATCGGCATTCTGAGCATGGACATTATTGCTAAAAACCGTGAGCCCGCGAAAAGGGCCGGCCATGGCAAACCCGCTCCAACCGTAGGGATGATCACCCAGAGTAAATGAATCGGGGATCTGGGCCGGGTTATTGTTCATATCGATGGTGGAATCAAAATTTCCGCGCGGCCACTGATGAAGATGTCGATCCACCTCCCTTTCCAGTTTGTACGGATCGGGCAGGTACTGCTTTGATCCGTCGGAAGCGGTGATGACACGGTCGGAATCCAAATATTTTTGCAGAGATTTGACATCGGTGTGTGTGAAATAGGCCGTCGAATTGGTGGCGAGTGCCATCAGCAGACCGGCATTGAGATCAGCATTCGGTGCCCCTTCCACCACCTTGTTTGTGTGGGGGTCGACGGTGGCATGACAGGCCGCACAGCTAATTCCCGCCTTGATTCGTCCATTGGAAAAAGTAACGGGCATGCCGAGGGGAACATAGGCTCCCCGTGGCACATCGAGGCCGGTATCGATTTTCGTTCCCTTTTTATAGGTGGTATCGCCGATCGTCACCGTTTCAGCAAGTTCCACACGCAGGTTGGTCGTCCCCTCGCCGCGCAGGGCAATAATCGCTTTCATGATGTTCGCTGCCGTAAGCGGACCGTCAAGAATTCCCATGATATCCGTCAGAAAAACTTCATTACCGAAGGTTTCCCGGTAAAACACTTCCCGGCCCAGCTCAAACATGTCGGGATGGATCGTCTCCCCATGCTGTTGTAAAAATTGTTGCCGGGATACCTGCTTGTAAGGCAAAACGCGATCCTTCGACGGGATGTAAGCAATCTCCGGTTTAGCCAGCAGTACATATGAGATGGCGATGGTGAATCCTGCTGTAAGTAATAACAGTACGGTTGATAATCTCGTTCTATCTTGTTCATCTTCGCCTTTTTTCCGTAAAATGC
Organism: Bacilli bacterium; assembly: GCA_041686735.1. Classification (GTDB taxonomy): domain Bacteria; phylum Bacillota; class Bacilli; order JACDOE01; family JACDOE01; genus JAWLDF01. Next base: position 1,831 of record JAWLDF010000001.1, on the reverse strand, counting down.
GAAGGCGAGAACCGTTGTCGTTCACTACTATCATCCCTCCAATTTTGCTGATTGGATTTTTTACGGTTCAAGTTCACACCCTTATTACCAGAAAGTCTCCCGTATGTAAATGGACCACATCGGCCTTCATTGCCCGTGCGATCTCCAGCGTCAACTTTTTGCCCTCCTCCTCATCCTTTGCCAGAAGGGAAAGCTGCTTCCCTCCGAGGAGGCGGTCTTTGTCGGTGGTGATAATAGCCACAATATCATAGTTGGGCTGACCGGATGCTTCTTTTCCCATCGCAAACCTACTCCTTCCCTGCCAGATTGGTGCTCATCACACTGTGACTTTTTTTGATACTTTCAAGTAAGGGCGTCTTTTTCACCGCTTCAATGAGCTTATCTGCGTCATTAAGTATAGGAACAAGCGCGATGATGACCCGTCCCTGCTGATAGTCTTTACGTGTAAAATGATATCGTTTCACACCGATGGCCCTTGTGGCTTCAAAAAGGATGGCTTGCCGCTGCCCGAAGTGATCGAGGGTGATGCGAAAATGGGGCTGGCGAGGATGAATTACCACCGCCATTCCCTCTTCTGCGAGTAATTTTTGCCCGTTTTCCGTTCCGAGCAGGTTGCTGACAAAAACATCGTCCACATACAGTTCCGATCCCCTCACCTCCACCCTGCCGGTTGTGACATCGGCAATATCCCCTACGTTCTTACCTTTGGTGAAACGTTTGATGAGGTAGAGAACAATCAGTCCGACGACCGCTCCACTGACGACATTGACCCAGGGACGTGGGTGTTCCAGCCATTCCATGGTGCCGGCCGTGACGAAGGCGACGATCAGGGCAAAATAATTGCGGGCTTCGAAGGTCTTGGCGATCCCGTCAATGTATGCTTTGCCGCGGAATGTATATTCCGTTTCTTCAAGGTCCTGCAAACTTTCACGCTCAATTTTCCGCACATCACGGAATTGTTGAATGGCAAGGGCAAGAAAGGTAACGGCCACAAAATTTTTTGTCATCAAGGCTGGGATGGAGACTGCTCCCAGCGCGGCAGCGACGAATCCCGTCAACAAATGAATGAGATATCCGCTGGGATAGCTGGGATACTGACGATAGTCCTCTTTGATCGTAATAACGCGCGCCAGTGTCCCCACCAGAGTGGCCGTGATAATCATGAATAAATGTTCGCTTGAGATGGCTCCGTTTTCCATTCCCGCATCACCCAGTATTGGTTTTGTTGGTTTATCTGCCATTCTTTGTTTACTATCTTGTCCCGATTACGCCATAATCATCAGCAAAAAAAATAAGGTGCTGTCCAAAAACAGGGTGTCTGATTTTGGACAACACCTTTATGCGGAAATGATAAGACTTATTGACCCAACCCAAAAAATTGATCAATCAAGCCTTTGATCCAGTCCCACAGTCTTTGCAAAAAAGATTTTGCTTCCGGATTTTCCTGAACCCAGGTTCCCAGTTCTTTTGCATACTGGATTCCCTGTTGAAACACCTGCTGCCAGTCGATATCCAAGTTCTGCGCAGTGCGGATAAAATCGAGTATCTTTTGCATGTCCTGATCGGACAGGGTGATGTTGAGGTCGGCGGCGATCTGGAGTATGATTGTGCGCCACTCTTCATCTGAGAGATTCTTTGTTTCCGCCATTTTCTCTTTGATCCGGCGAATTAATTCCGTCACCTGCTCACTCCCCAGTTTTTCACCGAGCTCGGCGGTGGTAACCAACTCCTGATTGGCTACTTTTTTGCGATCTTCATCGATGGTAATGTCCCCTGCGATTTCAAAGGCTTTGATGATCCCGGTCAGGGCCGCCGTTCCGGAAACGGGAAA